>JBIIJV010000307.1:0-2569 GCA_044233545.1 Cyanobium sp. | reverse complement strand
CACCCGTAGATCGCGGGGATCCTTGGCGGGGCGCGGCAGTCGCTCGCTGTCTTTCACCAGGTAGTCGAGCTCGGCAAGCCGCGTGTTCCCCTGCCGCATCTCCACCCACAGCTGGCCGAGGCTGTTATCGGTGAGGAACTGCACCACATAGCGCGGCGTGAAGAACTGGTTGCGCACCGCCAGCTCTCGGCTGTTTCGTGGAGCCTGGCTTTCGGCCCGCATCTGCCGCCGTTCGTCCTCGCCGTTGAAGTACTGGTACACCCAGCCGATCGTTTCATCTTCCTGCCACACGGCCGCCAGCTCCGGATCGTTGAGCAGCTCCAGCAGGGCCGTGAAGGCCTGGCGTTTGGGCCACAGCAGCGTGGCCGGATCCAGCCGGTTGAACAGCACCTTCACCTGGCGGCCCAGCTCATCGAGCAGGGATTCGATGTAGAGCCGATAGCCCTTGTCTGGCACCTGTACCAAACCCGGAGCCAGGCCGCAGAACTCCTTGAAGCCGGTCGATTCCTCGCCGCGGCTGATGCACTCCTGCACCAGCTTGCGGGCCTCCAGCATTTTCAAGGCCACAAAGCGATTGAGGGTGTGGAAGGCTGCCTCGCGCCGGTAGCCCATCACGGCCTCGGCAGAGCTCACGCCCGGACGGCGGCGGTGGGCGATCGCCGCCACGATCCGCTGCCACACCACCCGTTCCTGCTCACTGAGGTGGGCCCCGGGTGCCAGTCCGATCTTGCCGTCGAGCAGCACGTCGTAGCGGCCCTCCAACTGCTCGCGGAACTCCTGCCCCAGCAGGCGCCGCGCGGCCTGGGTGAGGCGTTCCAGTTTCTGGCGTTGTTCTTTCTCCACCGTTGCCCTACTGCACCAGCACTTTCTTGCCCGCGCCGATCAGCTCCAGGCACTGATCTTTGAGGCCATTGAGGGCCTGCTCCAGCTGCTCCTCGCTGTCGATGCCGCCGCTAAAGAAGTCCGAAGCCTCCACCCGCACCAGTCGGCTGCCATCCACCAACCGCAGCATCTCCTCCACTGCTGCCGCCAAACGGCCCGAACAGGCAGCCAGATCGGCCCGCAGCAGGGGAATGGGGGTGGCGTCTGTGCCTTCGCTGCTGGCCCGGTTGGCCAGCGGCTGGGCCACACGCTGCTGCACCTCGTCGCCCAGGGCCGCGAGGGCTTCCCAGCCTGGTGTCCTTCTGAGCTGGTTCAAGGCAGCGCCATAGGCCTCGGCCCTCTGGCTGCTGGCTTCTGCATGAAGCCGCTGATACTCCAGCTCCAGGGCCCTGGCGTGCTGGTCGATGCCAGCGAGCTGGCGGAAGAAGGTTTCCTTCTCCAGGCAGTCGCGGAGCTGCTCCGCATGGTCCGCCACCTCATCGGCAAGTTCGGGCTCCTCCTGCAGGCATGGCCACAGCTGATCGATCGCCTTGCGGGCCCGGGCCAGGTCCACCAGCCGGGTTTCATTGAGCTCCTGGCTCAATTCCGCCCCCCGCTTGATCGCTTCTTTGAGCTCCTTGTAGGAGGCGTTGAAGCTGAGGATCGCCTGCTCCTCCTTGCCGGCCCGGATCGCCCGCATCTGATCCAGCGCAGTGCGCAGCACCTCGCCACCGGGGAGGCTGTGCTGCACCAGCGTGGTGAAGGTCTCCTGCAGACCCTGATCGAAGCGATGGATTTCCTCGCGCAACGCGTGGGCGACCACGCCTTGCTCGAGCTCGCTCACTTCCTTGCCGAACACCTCCTTGAAGTGATCGGCTGCATCCACGATATTGGTGAACTCCAGACCAACTTTCGGTCTGAACGAGGCCTGCCGGAACAAGTTGTTGTTCGTGAACGTGTTGCGGGCCTCCAGGGAGAGTGCAGATTCGAGCACCTGGCCCTTGCTCGTGGCTTCCAATTTGCCGGCGCGCAGCAATGAGATCACCAGCAGCCGCACCACATCAAAATCCCAGCCAAACGGTTCGGAGGCGAACTCATCGGTGAGGTAACGGCCTGTGGCCACCTCTCCGTAGCTGGTGCGGTTCTCGATGCGCGCCATCACCTCGGCCAGCGGTCCGTTCTCCACGTTGAACACCGGCTTGCTGCCCTGATCCCTCACCAGCGCCAGATTTGTGAACACGGGTGTCAGGCCCCGCAGATTTTCTGTGCTCATCAGTTCATCGAGGTCCCTGCGGGTAACCCGGGCAGCGGCCTCCTTGAAGCGATCGAAAACTTCCGGCAGGGCCTGGCCGAGAACCTTGGCTGCCGCACGATGGACATCGGCGGCTCCCTCGTCGGGACTGCGGTCGTTGCCGCGGAAAAAGATCGAGCCGGCCAGCAGGCTCTGGCGGATTAGGCGCTTCAGCTCACCCTGATGTTTGTCCTGACGCTTTTTTTCCTCAGCCACCAGAGCCGTTTCATCTTTGGTTTGGGAACCGCGCTCTTTGCGGGCCAGAATCTCCTTGGAGCGGAAGACTTCCACGGTTTCTCTGTCGATGGCCTCATCGAGCCCCGCCACCCAAAAAATGGCTTTGATTTCAATCTGGCTGCGTGTCCGGGCTTCAGAAACGGCGGCATTCAGCTGCGGACCTGCTTCCGCCAGGGTGAG
>JBIIJV010000306.1:0-2576 GCA_044233545.1 Cyanobium sp. | reverse complement strand
GAGGCCATCGAGGCCCAGCAGCTCGGTGGTTTCGGCCAGCCGCCGCTGGCTTTCGCCAAAACTGAGCGGCGGCACCAAGGCGCTGCACTGACGGGCACCGGCGCGGGTGCTGGCAAAGCTGGCCAATTGCTGCGCCAGCCGCGGCCATTCCAGCAGCTCGAGGGTCTCGGCCCCAATTGCCGTCAGTTCGCTCACCCCTGGGCCAAAGCGACAGCGATTGGCTCAGCGCCAATGTTGGAAGGAATGCCAGTGGGGGGTTCGTAGAGCACCTCCAACCAGTTGCCCTCCGGATCCTGCAGATAAAAAGAGGCGGTGCCATCGCGATGGTCATGGACGGAACCGACGTGTTGGCCGGCCTGCTGCAACTGACCATGGACCGCATCAAGGGCGGCGCGGTCGGCTAAATGGAAGGCGAAATGGGGGCCAGCTGCGGTGTACGCCGGGCTCAGCAGGGCCACCCCGTCACCGGTTTCGGGCGACTGGAGGTAGGTCCAGTCCTCCGCTTGCCAGGTCACCCGCAGGCCCAGGGCCTGATAGAAAGCGCTGGCCCGCTCCATGTCCTGGACCCGTAAGGCCACATGTCCAAGCCGTGTCATGGCGCGCTCATCGCGTAAGGCATTGCTGCCATTCAAGCTGCCGCCCCCCCCGGCCCGTGGAGCTGGGGGGACGGGATTCAGCCCTGACGCAGCCATTGGGCGGCATCACAGGCGTGATATGTGAGGATCAGATCAGCCCCGGCCCGCTTGAAACAGAGCAGGGTTTCCAGGGTGATCGCCCGTTCATCGATCCAGCCGCGCTCGGCGGCGGCCTTGACCATCGCGTATTCGCCGCTGACGTTATATGCGGCAATCGGTAGTTCGGTTTCCGAGCGCAGCCGGTGAATGATGTCCAGATAGGCCAGACCGGGCTTGACCATCAAGATGTCGGCACCCTCCTGTTCATCGAGCAGGGCTTCGGTGATGGCCTCCCGGCCATTGGCCGGATCCATCTGATAAGTGGCCTTGTCCTTGGGGATCGGCTTACCACCGGCTGGTCTGGGGGCCGAATCGAGCGCTTCGCGGAAGGGGCCGTAATAGGCCGAAGCGTATTTGGCGGTGTAACTGATGATGCCCACATTTTCATAGCCCTCTTCATCGAGGGCCTCACGGATGGCGCCAACGCGGCCATCCATCATGTCGCTGGGACCAATCAGGTCGGCACCGGCACGGGCCTGGGCCACGGCTTGCCGGCAGAGCATGGCCACGGTTTCGTCATTGAGCACGACCCCGTGCTCATCGACGATGCCATCGTGGCCATCGCAGGAATAGGGATCCAGGGCCACATCGGTCATGATCGCCATACCTGGATGCACCTGCTTGAGGCGGCGAATGGCCCTTGGAATCAGGCCATGGTAGTTGCAGCACTCCGCCCCGTCCTCACTTTTGAGCCCATCGGCCACCTTGGGAAAGAGCACGACGCAGCGGATGCCCAGATCCCAGGCGCGACCCACCTCGTCCACCAAACCCTCCAGGCTCCAGCGCTGGGCCCCGGGCATGGCGCCAATGGGCTCGTTGCTGGCCCCCTCGTGCACGAACAGGGGATAAATAAAATCGCTGGCACTGAGCTGGTGCTCCCGCACCAGGGCCCTCAGGGCGGGCGTAGCCCGCAAACGACGCGGGCGGTAGGTGAGCTCCATCGGCGGGGACCGGTTGGGCGGATCTTATCGGCCGGGTTCCTCATCGGCCCCCTAGGGAGGCCGTCCGGCCATGGGGCTGGAGGTTCAGAGGCGGGCGGCGCTGATCCACTCCTGGCGTGGATCGGCGCTGCGGGCCTGGCGCAACTGCTCCAACAATTCCCGTTCCCGATCGCTCAGGTTCGGGGGCAGCTTCAGCACCGGAGTCAGCAGCAGATCGCCGCGTCCTTCCTTGAGGGGCCAGCCTTTGCCCTTGAGTCGCAGGCTGCGGCCCAGGGTCATGCCAGGGGGCACCTGCACACTGGCCTCGCCGTCCGGGGTTGCCACGGTGACCTCGCCGCCGAGGGCCAGTTCATCAAGGCTGAGGGGCAGTTCGGCCCGCAGCTGGTCGCCATCCAGCCGCCAGATCGGATGGCTGCTCAGCTTGAGATTGAGGTAGAGATCACCCCGGCGGCCGGTGCCGGGTTGCGAGTTGCCCTTGCCCTTGAGACGCAGGCGACTGCCGGGCTTGACCCCGGGCGGGATGCGCACTTGCACCTTTTCCTGATTGACCGCCAGGGTGCGCTCGCAGCCCCGGAAGGCGTCGGCGTAGCTGAGCTGCAGGGTGGCTTCGGCATCGAGGTTGACGGCGCCGCCGCGGCCGCCGCCTGGAAAGCCGCCACCAGGAAAGCCGCCCCCTGGAAAACCGCCACTGGGGAAGCCGGAACCGAAGCCGCCGGGAAAGCCAGCTCCCGCCCCCGAGAAGCCTCCGCCCGCCGGCCCGCCGGGGCCACCAAAGCGGCCGAGCAGGTCGTTGATGAAGTCGTCGAAATTGCCATAGCGGCCGAAATCAACGTCCACACCGGCCGGTCCCCGGCCCGTACCGCCGCCCATCTGGCTCCAATATTGGCCAAATTGCTCATAT
>JBIIJV010000305.1:0-2596 GCA_044233545.1 Cyanobium sp. | reverse complement strand
CAGCCCCCCCTATTAAGCCAACATCTTTCGCAGGTCTTCATTGAAGTCTCGCAGCACCGAGCGAGGGCTGACTTCATCGAGCAGCTCCAAGATGCGGTGCACTTCCGCCAGGCTCAGGGAGCGGTTGCCGGTCACGGCTTCGAAGTTGGCCTTCACCACATGGTCGCGGATCTCTTCGAGGGTGGCTTTGCGGCCGACCATTTCGGCCACGTAGGGGTTGGAGCGGGCCGCCTGGATCAGGGCTTTGTTGAGCAGCTCGTAGGAGATCTCGCCCTTTTTGTTGGTGTAGGCCTTGACGATCGCTGCGTAGTCGGCGCTGTTGACCGTCGCCAGGTCTTCGGCGGTGTGCTCTTCGTCAAGGGGGCTGGGGGCCGCTGGGGTTGCGGCTGCTTCGGCTACTGCAGCCCCGGTCACCGCTGCGGGACTGCGCACCGGACCCCGGCTCGAATAGGGCAGGCCGGCGGTCAGCTCCAGGGCCTCCTGGAAGGCCTCCTGCGGAAACAGAGCGGCGGGGGTGTGGGCCGCCAGATCGGCCTGGCCGCTGTTGCGGTTCAGCAGGGCCAGCCCCGGTTGGGCGCTGTCTTGGCGCAGGATCACCGCTCCAGGTTTCAGCCAGCACCCCTTCTGCTTTCTGCCCGCAGCCGCTACGGTCGGGGCCATCCATCCCACATAAAGCGGAGGCCGGGGTGCTCACGGGTTTGAGCCTGGAGAACATCGCCCTGATCGAGCGGCTGGAGCTGACCTTCGAGCCGGGCTTCACCGTGCTCACCGGTGAAACCGGCGCCGGCAAGTCGATTCTCCTCGATGCCCTTGATGCCCTGCTGGGCGGCGCCCAGGGAGCTGCAGCCGCCCGGCTGCTGCGGCGCGGCAGTGAGCGGGGGCGCATTGAGGCCAGCTTCCGCCTGACGCCACCCGTGCTTGCTTGGTTGGCGGCCCAGGAGCTCGATGCCGAAGACGACGACTTGCTGCTCAGCCGCGACTGGCGCCTGTTGCAGGGCCGCCTCAGCAGCCGCCATCGCCTCAATGGCGTCGTCATCAGCCGCTCCCAGGTGCTGGAGCTGCGGCCCCTGCTGCTCGATCTCACCGTCCAGGGCCAGAGCCAGCAGCTGGCCCGCCCCGGTCAGCAGCGCCGCTGGCTGGACCGCTCTGCTGGTGAGGGCCACCAGGGCCTGCTGGAATCCGCCCGCCAGACTTTTTCGGCTTGGAAGGCGGCAGCGGCGGCCTTGGAGCGGGCGGCGGCCGAGCAGGCGGCCTTTGAGCGGGAGCGATTGCAGCAGGAGCAGTGGCTGGAAGATCTGGAGGCGGCGGCCTTGGATGATCCGCTCGAGCGCCAGCGGCTCCAGGCCGATCAGGACCGCCTCGCCCACGGCGTGCGCCTCCAGGAGGGGGTGACCCAGCTGCTGGGCCGGCTGGTGGAGGGGGCCGAGGCGGCGCCATCGGTGCTCGACCACCTCGCCGCCTGCGACCACGAACTGCAGACCATGGTCGGCCTCGATGCCAGCGTTGACTCCTTGCGCCAGGCCTGCGTCGCTGGCCTCGAAAGCCTTCAAGATCTGGCTCGCCAGCTCGATCGCTACGGCGCCGCCCTCGACAGCGATCCCGAAAGCCTGGCCGGCCTGCAGGAGCGCATGGCCCAGCTCAAGGCCCTCGAACGGCGCCATGGCCTGGACCTGGCCGCCCTGATCGCCCGCCGCGACCAGTTGCGCCAGCAGTTGGCGCCCGGCGGTGCCGCCGCCGCCCTCGCGGCCCTGGAGCAGCGGGAAATCGCCGCCCGCCAGCAGCGCGACCAGGCCCACAGCGCCCTGAGCGCCTCCCGATCCGCCGCCGCCCGCCTCCTGGAGCACCAGCTGATGGAGGCGTTGCGGCCGATGGGGCTGGCCCATGTGCGTTTTGCGGTGCAGCTGCAGGCTGCCCCCGCCAGCGAGGAGGGCAGCGATGCGGTGTGCTTCCTGTTTTCGGCCAATCCCGGCCAACCCCTGGCGCCCCTGGCCGAGGTGGCCTCCGGCGGCGAGATGAGCCGTTTTCTGCTGGCCCTCAAAACCTGCCTGGCCGCCGCCGACCCCGATGTCACCCTGCTCTTCGACGAAATCGACAGCGGCGTCAGCGGCCGCATCAGTGGCGCCATGGCCGCCCTTTTGAAGCAGTTGGCCACCACCAGGCAGGTTTTCTGCGTCACCCACCAGCCCCTGGTGGCCGCCGCCGCCGACCACCACTTCAAGGTGTCCAAGCAGGTCCAGGACGGCGACACCCGCACCCGGGTGTCCCAACTGCGGGACACTCGCGCCCGCCAGGCCGAGCTGGCCGAACTGGCCGGCGGCGACTCCGGCGAGGCCCATACCTACGCCGCCAGCCTGCTGGCACCGCCGCGAATTTCGGTTTAGGGGGGGGCTCCCACCCATTGCCAGCCCGCCCCCTCAATCCGTACGCAACGCCGTGATCGGGTCCAGCTGGGCCGCCTTTTGGGCCGGGTAGGCCCCGAAGAAGACGCCGATGAACAGGCTGAACAGCAGGGAGCCCAGCACCGCATCGAGGGCGACGCCGCCGGGCCAGGCGAACAGGCGCTTGGCCAGCAGGGAAGTAGCCACCCCCAGGCTCA
>JBIIJV010000091.1:0-10589 GCA_044233545.1 Cyanobium sp. | reverse complement strand
CTGGCGCATCAGCGGCAGCACCGCCCGGCAGGCGTGATAGGTGAT
This sequence comes from Cyanobium sp., assembly GCA_044233545.1. GTDB lineage: Bacteria > Cyanobacteriota > Cyanobacteriia > PCC-6307 > Cyanobiaceae > Cyanobium. The sequence goes on along the minus strand of JBIIJV010000091.1, from coordinate 10,544 downwards.
GTGCAGGGTTTGTTCCACCCCTGCGTGCCATTCGGCCACGCTGAGGTCATGGAGGCGTTTCCAGATGATGCCACAGGCGTTGTTGACCAAAATATCCAGGCGGCCAAAGTCTGCGGCCGCTTGGCTGAAGGCCACTTGGGTGGCTGCGGCATCGCCCAGGTCGGCCTGCACCACCTTGGCCCGGCGGCCCAGGGAGCTGATTTCCTGCACCACTTGCTCGGCTTCGGTCTGGCTGTGGTGGCAGTGCACCAGCACATCGGCGCCGGCGCCGGCCAGGGCCAGGGCGATGCTGCGACCGGTGCGGCGCCCGGCGCCGGTGACCAGGGCGACCCGCCCCTGCAGGGGTGCTGTTGTCATCGGGTTTCGATCGTTTCGGCTTGGCGCAGTTGGTTGATCAGGTCTGGATGGTGGGTGCGGATCACATCGGGGCCGGCATAGAGCACGTTGGAGGCAAACAGGATGCGGGCCAGCCGCTCGGGCTTGCGGGCCGCATAAAGAAGAATCGGACAGCCCAGCACCCGCAGCCGATCGAGGTTCCAGAGCACGCCGTTCTGTAGTTGCACCTTGGCGTAGTCATCGGTGGCAGGGTGAATGATGCCCAAGTTGGGGTCGATGATCACCTCCTTTACGCCGGCGGCCCGCGCCTGCTCCACCCGGGGACCGAGGTGATCCAGCAGGCCCTGCAGCCGGTAGGGCACCGGATCGGCATCCCGCATGCGGTAGGCATCGCCGTAGGGCATGTAGGTGAGCATTAGGGGGGCACCGGCCCGGGCCACGGCCTCCAGGGCCTGCGGCTCAAGGCTGGCGCCGGTGAAATTGATGTCGGTGGCGCCTTCCCGCAGGGCGAAGCGCACCGTGTCCGAACTCCAGGTGTCCACCGAAACCCGATAGCCTTCTGCCCGCAGGCGCCGCAGGGGGCCCACCAGGCGCCGCTGCTCTTCGGCATCGTCGATCATCGCCGCGGTAGGGGTGATCGAGCGGGCCCCTACATCCAAGATGCTGCAGCCCTCCTGGCTCAGCCAGGCGGCCCGCTCCAGCATTTGCGCTTCGGAGCCCACCACCGAGTCGCTGACCATCGACTCCGGTGACAGGTTGATCACACCAAGGAGTGTGGCGGGGCTCTGGGGGGTCATGGGAGTCTGGGTCGGAGTTGGGGTCTGGGCCGGGGTTGGGATCGGGAGGGTCAAGGAGGCGCGGATCAGGCTGTGGCGTGGTCTTAGCCGGCGCGGTCCTCGCTCACCGCCCTTAGCAGCCGTTCGAGGGCGTCGGGCTGGAGGCGAAGCACCTCATCCCAGGTGGGGGTCAGGGGGCGGTGGCTGTTTGCCTGAACGAAGTGTTGACCCGCTTCGAACAGGCTGCTGGTGAAGCAATCGACCGCCAGGGATTCGGCGCCCCGGTCGATGCTGAGTCCATTGATGGCGGCATCGGCAGCGTAGGAGTCCAGCAGGTCCAGCACGATCCGCTGGTAGGCACTAACAACCGTGCGTACCAATCCCAGGTCGAGCACCTGGCCCTGGGAGGCCAGGCCGTTGAACAGGCTGGAGGCGATGTCGCGGCCCATGCGGGCCAGGCCCCGGTCCGCCGCCCCCGCTGCCAGGGGCTGGTGCTTGTGGTCGTAGCGCTCGGCGATGGCCACTTGGCAAAGTTGGCGGGTGGAATGGTCCCGGAAGACCTCGGTGAGAATGCCGATCTCCAGGCCCCAGTCCGAGGGCAGATGCAGCCGGTGCGCCGCCTCCATCCTCAGGGCGCATTCCCCGGCGAGGGGATAGCGGAAGCTGTTGAGGAAATCCAGGTAGCGGCTGGGGGGTAGGCAGCGCATCAGGGCCCGCAGCAGGGGCGTCACAAACAACCGGCTCACCCGTCCGTACAGCAATCCCGCCTCGCTGATGCGGGGGTAATAGGCCTTGGCAAATACGAAGTTGGCCGTGGGGTGAATCACCGGATAGACGAGCCGCGCCAGGCTGCGGGGTTCAAAGGTCAATACATCGCAATCGTGCAGGGCCACCACCTGGCCGACGCCGGTGGCTTGGGCCAGCCCCATACACATCCAGATGTTGTGGCCCTTGCCCCTGTCGGCGGGGGCCAGCCGCTGGGCGGCCAGGTCGGCCACCAGGGCCTGGACGCGGGGACCGTCATTCCAGATCACATGGTGCGGCTGGGGTAATCGGCTGAAGTAGCGGCGGGCGTGGCGGTAGCCCTCGCCATCGGCTTGATCCAGCCCGATGACGATCTCGGCCAGCCAGGGCAGCTCGGCCAGGCCCCGCACGATCGGATCGAGGGCGGGGCCCTGCAGTTCGGCATACAGGCAGGGCAGCACCAGGGTGATCGGCCGCTCGCTGGCGTAGTGCGCCACCTCGGCCATCAAGTCGGCGGCCGGCCGCTGGCCCAGCTCATGCAGCGAAGTGACGATGCCGTTCTGGAAGAAGTCACTCATGCCGAGGCCTGCGCTTGGCTCGCCTCCAGGGCCGCCTCGACGGCTTCCAGCCAGGGGCCCGGTCCGCCCGCCGGCACCACGGTGCAGGGCCGGCCCAGGGGCAGCGGCGGCCGCTTTGCGGAGCTGAACACCAGCGCGATCTCGGCGGCTTCCAGCAGGCCCCGGTCGTTGTCGCTGTCGCCGCAGGCCAGCATCCCACCAATGGCCGCCTGGCCCCCTAGCCACTGCCGCACCTGGATCAGGGCCGTCGCCTTATCGCAGGGGGGGCCTACGTGCACGAATTGCCCCCCCGACACTGCCCCCAGCCCATGGCCCGCCAAGGCCTGCTGCAGGCCGGCCAGTTTGTCGCTGCCGTCTTCCCAGAGCAGGGGGAGGGAGGTCAGGCGCTGCCTCGCCAGGGCGGCCAGCCGGGTATCGAGGCCGGTGAGGGTGCTGATCGTGGCCAGGGGCAGCTCGTCGAACCGGCGGAAGCGGAACCCCCCCGCGCTCGCCAGCTCAGCGAGGATGGCGCCCAACTTGGTGAGATCACCGGCGGCGGCGATGGCGCCATAGGCCCCTTGCACCAGCAACGGCGCCCCAACCGCCTGGCCAGCCGCCTGGCCAGGCCACTTGTCTAGAGGCCAGCCGATACCGCCGCCGTTTTCAAAAATGAAGGGCTGGGGGGGCAGGCCGGCCTGCCGCTGCAGGTCTTCCATCTCGGCGAAGGTCTTGCTGGAGGCCAGCACGGTGACCAATCCCCTATCGGCCAAGCGGCGCAGGGCATCGCCGGCCGCTGGTATCTGGGAGGGGTTCTCGATCAATGTGTGGTCGAGATCGGTGACGACCAGCCGTACCCCGAACCCTGGCCCTACCCCGAACCCTGGCCCTGGCCCTGGCCCGCCAGCGTCAGACACCGCTGGCCTTGCTCCGGGTCATGGCGATGGTGATCTGGCCGCTGAAACCTGGAATCGGTGGTGACAGCTTGACCAGCTCGGAGTGGGCGCGGCGCACCTGGGCAAAGGCCAGCACCCGCTCCAGGATGGCGGTGTTAAGCCGTTCCAGGGTCTTGAAGCGGGCGGCGTCCATGACCGCCGTCACCTCAGCCACCACTTCGGCGTAATTGAGCGTGTTCTCCAGCTGGTCGTTGGCGCCGGTGGTGGCCAGATCCAGCCAGAGGCTGAGATTGACCTCGAACCACTGGCCCAGGACCTGTTCTTCAGCGAAGAATCCCGTGTAGCCGTAATGGCGGATGCCGGAAATACGGATCAAATCGAGCCCAGCGGCCCCGTCGCCTGAAACCTCCATAGCCGTTGACCGCCCGCGCCGGAGTGCTTCTAGTGGAGATGATGTTACTAGGCGGCTCAGGGACGGCGACTTACGGGCGGCGGATTAGGGGCGGCGGATTAGGGGCGGCGGACTAGGGGCGGCGGTAGAAGGGGCGCTTGACCACCACCGCCGGCTCCGCTTTGCCGCGAATTTCGACCGCCAGCTGGCTGCCGACCTTGGCCGCGGCGGCGGGCACATAGGCCAGGGCAATCGCCTCCCCCAGGGTGGGGGACCAGGTGCCGCTGGTGATTTCTCCCACCGGTTCCCCGTTCAGCAACACCGGATAGCCATGGCGGGCGATGGCGCGCCCCTGCAGCTTGAGGCCCACCAGGCGTTTCTGGACCCCGGCGGCGGTCTGGGCCTCCAGGGCGCCACGGCCGATGAAATCGGCCGGCATCTCCAGGTGCACCAACCAGCCCAGGCTGGCCTCCAGGGGGGTGGTGCTGGCATCCATATCGTTGCCGTAGAGGTGCATGGCGGCCTCCAGGCGCAGGGTGTCGCGGGCGCCGAGGCCACAGGGGGTTACACCTGCGGCCAGCAGGCGCTGCCAGAGGGCCAAACCAGCCTGCCGCGATAGCAGCAGCTCGAAGCCGTCTTCGCCGGTGTAACCAGTGCGGCCTGTGAATACCGTTTGGCCATCGATAGTCAGGTCGCGGTGGCCGAAGCGGGGCAGGCCCGCCAGGGATTCGCCGCAGAGGGCCTCCAGCCGTGCGGCGGCCTCGGGGCCCTGGAGGGCCAGCAGCACCCCATCCCCCTTGCGATCGCTGATGCGGAAGCCCTGGGGTTCGAGTTGGCTGCGAATCCAGGCGGTGTCCGCTTCGGCGCAGGCGGCGTTGATCACCAGCACCAGCTCATCGGTTGCGTTGCTGCTGGCGTCTTCAGGGGCCTGCAACCAGGGTCGGCGGCCCCGGTCGTAAACGATCAGGTCGTCGCGGATGCCGCCGGCCTCGTTCAGCAGCACCGAATAGCAAGCTTCGCCGGGACCGATGCGAAACAGATCGGTGGGCAGCAGGGCCTGCAGGGCGTCCTTGACGCCGTCGCCTTGGAGGGTCAGCACTCCCATGTGGGAGATGTCGAAGACACCGACGTGCTGGCGCACCGCCTGGTGTTCCTGCACCAGGCCGCCGAACTGCACCGCCATCTCCCAGCCGGCGAACGGCACCAAACGCCCTCCGGCTGCGCGGCTGGCCTCCCAGAGGGGAGTACGGCGCAGGTTGCCGTTAGGGGGCGAAGGCAAGTCGGCCATGGGGGCGCCGCAGGGGGGAGTTGGGCGGGATCCTATGGACCTTGGCGGGCGCGACGGAAGGCCAACCGGTGGCAGAGATGCCAATACGGAGCACCAGGTAATCCCCAAAACGGAAGAAAATCTTTGATTCGGTTCTCCGGGCTTGGGTAGATGGGGAAACCCAGATTAAATTCAATAACTAATTTGTTTTTACCTTGATGGGACATCGCCCCAGTTGCCGCAGCTGCCGCCATTGCGTTCCCCCCAAGGGAGCGGAAATGGGTTGGTGTCATCTGCGCCAACTCTCCATTCATCCCGAATTGGTGGGCGATCTCTGGTGTCACCACTGGACCTCCCGCCCGCCCCGTTTGCCGTTGCTCTCAGGCGGTGGGACATGGGGCCATGGCCATCAAGGCGCAGCTATTCAACAGTTGTCCCTTGACTCGCTGGCCATGGAGAACTGAGGTTTGCCCCGAAGGCGCAAAAGGTGTCGCCAGAAACTTCGCCTTGGGCCGGTCGTCCGTCATAATCACAACTAATATTTTCCGTCCTTTCCACCAGGAGGTTCCCTGCATTGGTCGTATCCCAGGCGACTAGAGGTCGCACCCCAATTGAGCTGATGGTTTCGCAGCTGGACTGCGAGACCATCGCCCTGCCCACCGGCGCCACGATTTATCAACGGGGGGCCGCCGCGAAGGCCATTTATGGCGTGCGCAGGGGCATCGTTGAACTGATAGATCCGGAGGGGGAGAAAACCTGCTTCCGTCCCGGCGAGATCTTTTGTTACCAGGACATCGTTTGGCACAACGGTGGTCACCGCAGTGATGCCCATGCCCTCACCCCCGTGGAGGTGCTGCGCCTGGATCGGCTCCGCTTCATGAACCTGCTCCACAACCATCCGACCCTGGCCCTGCAGCTGATTGGCCTGCAGCACGAGCGCCTGCGGGAGCAGCGCAGCAGCGGCACCTGCTGCTACTGAGGGCTGGCCCCTGATGATGACCTGCCGCCGTGGGCCTGGCCCAGCAGCAGCAACAGACTGCGGGTCACCTTGGCGGCGAGCACGGCGCTGATGCCGCTGCTGTCCAGCTGGGGAGCCAGTTCCACCACATCGGCGGCCACCAGGTGGTGGTGTCTGAGTTCGTCGATAACCAGGGCGAAGTCCGGCCAGCAGAAACCCCCGGGTTCGGGGGTGCCGGTGCCCGGCAGGACCGCTGGATCAAACCAGTCCAGGTCGACGGTGAGATAGATGGGGCGGCCCCGCAGCGGCCGCAGGCTGGCGGCCAGGGTTTCCAGGCTCACCAACCGGCCCGCTGTTGATCGCAATTCGGCAAATTCCTGGCGGGTGCCGCTGCGAATGGCGATCTGGCGCAGGTCGCCGCTGGGCAGCACCTCCAGGCAGCGCCGCATGGCGCAGGCATGGCTGTGGCGGCTGCCGAGCCAGGTGTGGCGCAGGTCGGCATGGGCATCCAGTTGCACCAAGGCCAGGTTCGGATGGCGGGCGGCCACCGCCGCCACGGCGCCGCTGCTGATCGAGTGCTCTCCGCCCAGCATCAGCGGCGCCAGGCCCAGCTCCAGCACCTGGGCCGTGGCGGCCTGCACCGCCTTGATCACGGGTTCGGGGTCGCCAAAGGGGATCGCCACCGCCCCGAGGTCGGTGAAGGCCAACTCCTCCAGGTCCAGGTCCAGTTGGGGGCAGTAGCTCTCCAGCCCGGCGCTGACGTCCCGGATGGCGGCGGGGCCGAAGCGGGTGCCGGGCCGGAAGGAGGTGGTGCCGTCATAGGGCACCCCGAACAGGCCGACCACGCAGCTCGCCGGATCCCGCTGGGCCCCCATGAAGATGGCGCCTTCGGTGTCAAAGCAGGTGGCGGGGGGCTGGGACATGGGTGAAGCGCGGCGGCGGCCGCCACAGCGGATCCGCCGATTGTGGTGGAGGCCCGGATCAGCCGGCCAGCTCCCGCTCCACAAAGGCCGGCACCGCTGCGAAGGCTCCCTGTTGCCAGCGGGGGCTCCAGATCTGGCAGCCGGCCGCCACCGCCGCCGCCCGGGCGGGGTCGGCGCTGAGGTAGCGGGGGCCATCAATGGCGGCAAAGGTCCAGCTCCACCAGCCGCTGGGGTACATGGGCACCCAGCCGTAGAGGGGATCGGCGTGGCCGAACACCTGCCGCAGCAGCCGCACGGTGGCGATGTGGACCTCCCGGAAGGCCTCCGGTGATTCGCTTTGGGTGGCGAACACCCCGCCCGGCCGCAGCAGGCGTCGGCAGTGCTCGAAGAAGGCGCGGTTGAACAGGCCCTCGGCCGGTCCGGCCGGATCGGAACCGTCAACGATCACCACGTCGTAGCTGGCAGCCGGGGCATTGGCCACCCAGGCGATGCCATCACCGACGGTGAGGTGCAGGCGAGGGTCGCTCCAGGCGCCGCCGCCGATGGCCGCCAGGTGCCGCTGGCTCAGTTCCACCACCAACCCATCGATTTCCACCAAATCAAGGTGGCTGACCTGCGGGTGGCGCAGGCATTCGCGGGCGGTGCCGCCGTCACCGCCGCCGATCACCAGCACCCGTTCGATGCTGGCGGCGCCGCAGAGGGCCGGGTGCACGATTGATTCGTGGTAGTGGCGTTCCTGGCGTTCGGCGGTCATCCAGCAGCCGTCCAGCAGCAGCCCCTTGCCATAGGCCTGGCTGTCGATGATCGTCACCCGCTGGTAGGCGCTCTGGCGCTCTTCGATGACGCTGGCGGCCAGGCCGTAGCGCACGCCATTGAGCTCTTCATCCACCCATTGGCTGGTGTCGGCCCCTGGGGCGGGGGGTTCGGTAGGGGGCATTTCAGGGGGGCCGCAAGGAGCGCAGTTGAGGTGGCGACCAGCTAAACCTTCGATAGTCCTTTTTGTCACCCCAGCATGGCTGTGTCCCGTCGGGGGGTGCTGCAAAGCACGGCGGGCCTGGTGGGGGGGCTGGTCTTGGGCGGTTGGGCGTCCTCAGCGGCAGCCGCTGCCGGCATCCCGGCGGCCGCCGCTAGAAAAGCCCGCCGCCCGCTGGCAGAACGACTGCAGGTCTGCCGCCCTGCGGGCGACCCCCTGGACGAGCTGCTGCGCCGCAACCTGTCCTTCAGCGAGGTGTGGCAGCAAGCCCAGGCCAGCGGTGATCCCCAGGAGCGGGCCCGGCTGCTGCAGCAGAATTGGCCCCTGGGCTGCCAGGTGCGGCCGGAGGCGTTGGCGGAGGGTCAGAAACCCTGGGCGGCGATTCTCTGCTGCGCCGATTCCAGGGTGGCGTCGGAATGGCTTTTTGCCTCGGGTTCTGGAGAGCTATTTGAGGTTCGTTGCGCCGGTAACACCGCCTTCAATGCCGGGGTGGCGTCGTTGGAGTACGCGGTGGCGGCGCTGGCGGTGCCCTTGATTCTGGTGATGGGTCATAGCGGCTGCGGGGCGGTCCAGGCCGCCATGGCCACGGCGCCCCTGACCCCCCTGCTGCAGGAGTTGGTCGATCCGATCCGGGCCTCGCTGCGGCCTGGCCTCGATCTGGCGGGGGCGGTGCGCGCCAACGCGGTGGCCGCCGCCGCTGGCCTGATCCAACGCAGTGCGCTGTTGCGCCAAGCGCAAGCCGGCGGCCGGCTGCGGATCGAGGCGGCGGTCTTTGATATCGCCTCGGGTCGGGTGCAGTTGCTGTGATGGAGCCCCTGCCCATCGATCGGGATGTGGTGATCCCCGCCGAAGAGCTCGGCTGGCGCTTCTCGCGGGCCTCCGGACCCGGCGGCCAGGGGGTGAACACAACCGATTCAAGGGTGGAGCTGGTGTTTGATTTGGCCGGGAGTCCATCGCTGCCGGAGGGTCTGCGGCGCCGGGCCCTGGAGCGCCTGGCGCCCCAATTGGTGGCCGGCGTGCTGGTGATAGCGGCGATGGAGCACCGCTCGCAGTGGCGCAATCGCCAGGCGGCGCGGCTGCGGCTGGCGGCCCTGCTGCGCCAGGCCATGGCCCCACCGCCGCCGCCCAGGCGGCCCACCCGCCCCAGCCGGGGTTCGGTGCAGCGGCGCCTGGCGGCCAAGCGATTGCGGGGGGCGATCAAAAGCGCACGGCGCGGGCGGCCCCAGGCCCCGGAGGATTGAAGGGGGCCAGGGCCCACTGGATGGGCCAGGGCCTGTTGCTTGGGCCAGGGCCCGTTGGTTTGGCCCAGGCCAGCTACTGCTATTGCTCTGCCTAGGAGTTGCCGGCGGCGGCCTGCGCCTGTTCGGCCCGGATCTGGGCCTTGGCCTGGCGCCAATGGGCCTCCAGTTCGGCGAGCTGGCGGCCCCCCAGCTCGCCCCCCAAGGCCGCCTCCACCCGGGAGAAGCGATCGAGGAAACGGCGGTTGGTGCCGGCCAGGCCCGCTTCGGGGTCGAGGTTGCTCCAGCGGGCCAGGTTGACCAGGGTGAACAGCACATCGCCCAGTTCGGTCTCGGCGTGGGCGGGGTCGCCCTGGGCCAGGGCCTGCCGCAATTCGTCCAGCTCCTCGTCCACCTTGGCCCAAACGCCAGCCAGGTCGTCCCACTCAAAGCCGGCGGCGGCGGCCCGGCGCGAGATGGTCATGGCGCCGGCGAGGGCGCTTTGGCCCCGCAACTTGTTGGCGAGTTGGTCGCTGAGGGGACTGGTGGCGGTGGGGGTGCCCGGTCCGCCTGCGGCAGCGGGGCTGGCGGCGGCAGCGGCCGCCTGCTTTTCGGCAGCTTTGATGGCTTCCCAGCTGACCCGAACGGCGGCGGCGTCAGCAGGACGATCGGCCCCATCGGGCCCGAACACATGGGGGTGGCGCCGCACCATTTTGGCGCTGATGGCGCGGGTGATGGCAGCCAGGTCGAAGCGGCCGGCCTCCTGGGCGATGCGGGCGTGCAGCACCACCTGCAGCAGCAGGTCGCCCAGCTCTTCGCACAAGGGGTCGGATTCGCCTTGGCTAGTGGCATCGCCTTGGCTAATGGCATCGCCCTGGCGAATCGCATCGGCCACCTCGTGGGCCTCCTCCAGCACGTAGGGAATCAGGGATTCGTGGGTCTGTTCCAGGTCCCAGGGGCAGCCGCTGACTGGATCGCGCAGCCGCTCGACGATGGCGATCAGCTCGGCCAGGGCGTCGAGGGGAGAAGGGTCCCCAACGTCAGCCCCAGTCCCAGCCGTGGTGTCGATGTCAGCCATTGGTTGCGGCCAGGGGCAGCGGGGGGGGTGGAGCGGCTTCAGCCTAGTTTTGGCGACCGGAGCGACCTCCCTGGCGCCCAGGCTGGGACCGCCGCCGCCTGGGGCCGGGCCGCAGCGACCGGGCCAGGGCCCGCAGGGGCCGGGGCCAGCGGGGCATCGGGTCGCCGTCCTGGAGCAGGTGCAGCCAACTGCTGGCCTCCAGCCCCAGCAGGGCCGCCAGGATCAGGGGCCGCTGCTGTTGCCAGAGGCTGGCCAGCCACCGGGCTGCGGCTTGGCCCCCCGCCGCTAGATCGCCACGGCGCAGGGGTGGTGAGCCAGCAGCCAAGGCCGAGAGGCCCTGGGCCACCAGGGCGACCAGCAGCAGGGCCAGGGCCAGATAAATCAGCCGGCCCGCCGTGCCGATCAAGGGGCTATGGGAGACCAGGGAGCGG
>JBIIJV010000089.1:0-10643 GCA_044233545.1 Cyanobium sp. | reverse complement strand
GCTGCGCCAGCGCCCCCACCCTCACGAATTCGTGATGTACTACGACGCTTGATCAACACTGGCGGGGCCAAGGATCCACGACACCCCGCCCCCACCTGCTCAAATGAAGGTCCAAAAGAGCCCGAGCATGGCCGACCCCCTCACCAAATTTGCCTATCTGGGTTTGCAGGGGGGCAAGAGTCTGATGGGGCTGGCCCACAAAGAGGTGAGCACCAGGCTGTTGCAGTGGGTGGACCCATCCTCTGCCCCGGTGACCATGCCAGTGCCGCCCGAGATGCTGAAAGAGCTGAGGGCTGCCATGGAACGCCTCTTGGAGCAGGACTGGCAAGAGGCTGAAGCAGGTCTTTACCCCCCATCCCTGCTGTTTGACGCCCCTTGGCTCGATTGGGCCACCCGGTATCCACTCGTTTGGCTTGACATGCCTTTGACCTGGAACCGCCGTGCCAGGCGCCAAGTACGAGACCTACCTCAAGATGTGGAACCGGAAGCCTTTCCGGATTATTACCTCCAAAACTTCCACCATCAAACCGACGGATACCTCAGCGACCATTCCGCCTCGCTCTACGACCTGCAGGTGGAGATCCTCTTTAATGGCGCAGCCGATCCCATGCGCCGTCGCCTGCTTAATCCCTTAGTCAAAGGACTGGCGGCCTTTGCGGCCCGGCCAGCAAGTTCTCTGCGGGTGCTCGACATCGCCGCTGGCACCGGACGGACCCTCCGCCAGATCCGGGGGGCCCTGCCCCAAGGTCACCTCGTGGGACTGGATCTCTCCGCCGCCTACCTGCGCCAAGCCAACAGTTGGCTGAGTCAACTCCCCGGCGAGCTTCCCCAGCTGGTGCAGGGCAATGCCGAGGCCATGCCCTTTGCCGAAGCCAGCATGCAAGCAGCCACCTGTGTATTTCTGATGCACGAACTCCCCGCTGCAGCCCGGGCCAACGTGCTGTTAGAAGCCTTCAGGGTGTTGGAACCAGGCGGCGTTTTCGTCTTGGCCGATTCGGTTCAACTAGCCGATTCGCCGCAATACACTGTGGCCATGGAAAACTTCCGTCGGGTCTTCCACGAGCCCTATTACCGCGATTACATCTCAGACGACATTGGCGACCGACTGCGACAAAGCGGCTTCGTGGACATCACGGCCGAAACCCATTTCATGAGTCGGGTCTGGGCGGCCCGTAAACCCCACTAACGCATCAGCCACCAGGCCAGAAGCATCCCAGCCCCGCCAAAACGCACCACCCGCCAAAAAAGCTCGGCGGCATGACCACCAGCTCGCAGTGAAACCGGCAGGGGATCCAGCAGCCGCCGCACCAAGGCCAGGTGCTGACGTTGGCGCCTTTGCTGACGGCCCAGTTTGTCGGCCTCGGCCGAACCCCGGGGCCGGCTGGCCAGGGTCAGTAGGGCCGCCAGATGGTGCAGGACCCCAGGAGTGGCTCCAAGGGCTGGCGCTGGCCGCGGCAGGCGCTTGTGTCGGCGAAGCCGAGAGCGCCGTGACCGAAGGCCCGCCTCTCGCCGCACCCTTTGGCGGCGCTCAAACCTGCTGGAGGGGAATCCCATCGTGGGCAAGGGGGTAGTGGGGCCAGGATGGTCCTGAATCCTTGCTTCCGTCCAGTGTTGACTGACATCTCCCCAGACTTACCGATAACGCCGACCCACCAGCGCTGGCCTGAGCAGGCCCTGCCGCTGGCCATAGAACTGCAACGCAGCCTGTGCATCAATGATCGCCAATGGCATGCACTCAAGAGCCAGCGCCAGCGCCGCGCCGCCGAGCAGATCAGCTCCGCCCTGGTTTTGCTGCTCCGTGAATCCGAGCCGTCAGCCCCATCCCTGTCAACCCAGGGCACGGGTCAAGAAGCCATTGCCCTCTTGGAGCACGCCCTCGGCTGGCTCAAGGGGGAGATCAGGGATCCCGGTTGTCCTTCCCACGGCCGCTGAGCCGTCGGCGACGCACCGCCAATTGCAAGCGATTCCCTCGGGGGCTCCAGCGCACATCATCGAAACAGTGCTGGATGAGGAACAATCCCCGCCCGGAAACCGCCTCAATGGCCGGTCGTTTCAGCTCTTTACGGGCCTGCGCAGGCAGACCGGGACCTTCATCTTGGACCTGCCAAACCAACCAGTGTGTGGTCACAATGCGGCGCACCCGCAGGCATTTCGAGGGATCGCAGCCGTTGCCATGGCGTACGGCATTGACGAGGGCCTCATGGAGACCCAGGTGCAGGTCATCTGCAGAGCCATGCCCGAGGGCAGGTTCCAGAAGCAGCTCCACCAAAGGGGAGAGCTGCAAGGTGGAGGGAGTGATGAAATCGGCCCAGCGCCAAGGCATCGCCAGGACCTATCGGCAGCTTTCAACTCTGAAGCTAACCCCCGACTGGCTCCGTCTGGCGCTGCCAACGGGGAGCCAGGCCAGGGTGAGACAACAAGGCATCCATCAGCCTGACACCGCGGAGCTGATTGACGAGCGGCATGTGCCCTTCGGGGGCCTCAAGGCTCCAATGGAAGGACCCCGGATAGCGGGTCCAGATGCCTTCCTGTTTCCAGCCAAGGCGCGGCCAGAGGCGGTCCCACTTGCCTCCACAGGCCAGCAAAAGACGACCCTGGACCGAAAAGCCAAAGCGCCCTCGGGAATAAACCACCCAGAGCCGGTCAAGAGTCTCCAGGTCCTTAGCAGGCATGGACGAGACTTCACTGAAGTACACATAACCCCGCCTCAGGGCTTCGGAACCGGCCAACTGGCGTAGGTACTCGCTGGTCAAGCGATCGGCAGCCTCGAATTGCTGATCCATGAGGTGGCGCTGCAGGATGGTGTAATCCAGGCCGGCACCGCTTTTTGCCTCCAGCCAACCCTGGGGATGGCGCTGCCAAAAGTCCTTTACTTGCTCGGCACTGGCCCCCTGGAGCAGCAACTGGACCAGGAACCCCGCCGACCAACTGTCACCGCGGGAGTCGATCTCGGCCAACCTGCCAATGATCAGGGGGATCAATTCACCAGCACGGGCCTCTACGGCCGCCACAAGGGAGCGCTGCTGGCGACCAGAGGCGAGGAGAAAGCGATCAAGCAGTTCATCACTGCCAAGCGTGCTGGAGACCGGGGGACCCGAAAGCATGGCGGTGGACCGACCGGACGGACATGCTGCAGCCATCCACTATGTCAGGCAAGCCATCGGTCCACGTAAGATCGCCCTTTCGACGTTGCCCATGGCCGCCGCCATCCAGTTCTTCCGCGGCACGGATGAACCGGTCGTGCCTGACATTCGTCTGACCCGTTCGCGCGACGGACGGACCGGCCAGGCGACCTTTGTCTTCGAAGAGCCCAAAGCCCTGGCTCCAGAAAGCTTTGGAGACATCACTGGCATGTTTCTTGTCGATGAGGAAGGCGAGTTGGTGAGCCGGGAGGTCAATGCCCGCTTCGTCAACGGCAAGGCAAGCGCCCTGGAAGCCACCTACACATGGAAGACCACTGCTGATTTCGAGCGATTCATGCGCTTTGCCCAGCGGTACGCCGAAAGCCATGACCTCGGTTTCTCCGGTGGCCCTGAAAAAGAAGCCCAAGAGGGCAGCGAAGCTTGACCCTCGGCAAGTGGCTCGGATTGCTGGCTTGCGTCGCGGCCCTTGCCCTGCTCTGGTCGCTGAGGCATGCCGTCCTGTTGATCTTTGCCGGTGTTGTACTTGCCATGGCGCTGTGCACCTTGGTGGGGGCTGTACAGAAACGGCTGGGGAGCTCCCGGCCCCTGGCCGTTTTACTGAGCCTGTTGGGGGTTTTCCTGATCATGCTGGTGGCGGGGGCAACCCTGATTCCACCGTTTGTTCTCCAGTTTGGAGAGCTGATCGGCAAGCTGCCGGCCGCTAGTACCAAACTGGTCAAGCTGATGCATGAGGGACTGGCAAGCAGTTTCGGCATGATGTACGGCAACAGCGGTGATCAGCTCGACTGGCTGAAGTCGGCCCTGCCTAGTTCGGGCGATCGCCAAGGTGCGTTAGGGGAGAGCTTGAGTAAGGCGCTCATCCGACTGCTTGGACTGGCCGGCAACATCGGCAATGGCCTGCTCCAGTCCCTTTTCGTGTTGGCAGTGGCCGTAATGATCACCACCCAACCCCATGCCTATCGGGAAGTGGCCCTGCAATTGGTGCCGTCCTTCTATCGCCCACGGGCCCGGGCCGTACTGCTGCAATGCGGAGAAGCCCTGAGCGCCTGGATGGTGGGGGTACTGATCAGCTCGGTCTGCGTCGGCACCATGGCCGCCATCGGACTTTCCATCCTGGGGGTTAAGCAGGTGGCGGCCAACGCCATGCTGGCTGGCCTACTCAACATTATTCCCAACATTGGACCAACCCTGAGCACCATCTTTCCAATCTCGGCGGCCTTGCTCGAGGCCCCCTGGAAAGCGGTGCTAGTTTTGATTCTTTACATCATAATTCAGAATTTTGAAAGCTATTTGATCACTCCCTCGGTGATGCAGCACCAACTCAAGCTCTTACCGGGACTGACCCTTACAGCCCAGTTACTTTTCACGCTTATGTTCGGTCCCTTGGGACTTGTACTGGCGCTTCCCCTTGCGGTCTGCGCCCAGGTCATCCTGCGCGAAGTCTTGATTCGGGACATCCTTGATCCATGGACTCCACCCCGACGCCCACCAGCCCTTCCATGAACGCCCGCATCCTGATCGGCTTTCTTGCGCTTGTTGTGCTCGGGCTGCTGGCCTGGGAACTGCGCTGGGTGTTATTGGTGCTTTTTGGCTCCATTGTCCTGGCAGTGGCCCTGGATGTGCCCGTAACCCTGCTGCGTCGCATTCTGCCCGTCAATCGCCAGACAGCCCTGGCGATCGAACTCGTGGTGCTGGTGACCTTCGGAGGCCTGCTCATCTCCCTGCTGCTGCCCGAGGTGCTGCAGCAGGCCAAGCAACTGGCCGAACTGATTCCCAGCGTGCCGAGCCACCTTGCCGATTTACTGACCAAATTGCCCTGGCTGCGCAACCTCGAAGAGCAATGGCTCAATGGCGCCAACCTCGAACGCATCCAGCCCCTGGGCCAACAGCTCCTCGGTTTCGCCGGCGGCGCCGCCAACAGCACCTTGCAGGCCCTGTTGATGGCTCTGCTGGCCGTGCTGTTTGCCCTTGATCCCCGCAGCCACCAACGTTTGCTGCTGGCCGCCACGCCCCAGTTCTACCGGCCGCGCATGGCTGTTTTACTTGGGGAATGTCGCGAAGCCCTGGGGGGCTGGCTTGCGGGCATGACCCTATCCGCTGTACTGGTGTTTGTGGCAACTTGGGCTGGTCTTTCCCTTTTGGGAGTGCCCCTGGCCCTGTTGTGTGCCCTGATCAGTGGCCTGCTGACCTTCGTTCCAACCGTGGGCCCCACCGCCGCCACCCTGCTGCCGATGGCGGTTGCCCTGCTGCTGATGTCTCCGGCCAAAATGCTGCAAGTATTGCTGCTGCGCCTGGTGATTCAGAACGCCGAGGCGTTTGTGCTTACCCCGGTTTTGCTGAGTCGCACCGTAAATCTGCTGCCCACCGTAGCCCTAATCTCCCAATTGTGTTTGGGTGCTCTACTTGGCCTACCAGGCCTGTTGCTTGCCCTTCCCCTGGTGGTGGTGATGCAAGTGATG
This sequence comes from Cyanobium sp., assembly GCA_044233545.1. Lineage (GTDB taxonomy): Bacteria > Cyanobacteriota > Cyanobacteriia > PCC-6307 > Cyanobiaceae > Cyanobium. The sequence goes on along the minus strand of JBIIJV010000089.1, from coordinate 5,041 downwards.
GGCAAAGAAATCATCGTCCACGATATTATGGATCAGTGGTGAGGCAGAACGCATCAGCGATAGTGGCGCCAAAGTGAAGGCAGGGCCAGCAGGACTGTCACAGCTAAAAGATGGTTACGCAATCCTTCTGCCAGGGAAGTCCAAGTGATGTGATCGAACAGAAGAATGAGCTCAACCCTTAGGTCAAGAAGGGCAAGCAATCCCAGCAGGAGTGGAAGTAGGCGAAACCCTGATCTGGTGTGTTCAGAATTCCTTTCCTTCATCGTGCGGACCTGGCCGAGAACAGGGGTAACAAGGTGGGTGCCAAGCCAATGCTGGACCAGCTACCAACGCCAATGCCGATCGCCAAAGCCACCGCAAACCAGAAAAGACTGCTGCCACCAAAGAAAATCAATCCAAATAATGGCAGCAGGGTGGTGAGAGAGGTGTACAGAGAACGGGTGAGCGTGGCATCAACGGCCACATCAACCTGTTCAGTAATTGGCAATTGGGCCAGAGCCTTACTTTGTTCCCGGATGCGGTCGTAGACAACGACAGTATCAGTTACCGAATAGCCTGCAACCGTGATTAGGGACACGGCAAATAGCGAATCGACTTCCACGCCCCTAAGCAGACCTAACCAGGCGAAAACACCACAGGTGATCAAAACGTCGTGGGCAAGACAGACCAATGCAAGAAAGGCAAAAACACCGTTATAGCGAAAGCTGATATAAGCGGCAATCGCCGCAAAGCTCACTAACAAGGAAATCAGGCTGGCCCGCAGCAGCCGTGAGCCCAGGGTGGGACCGATGGTGTTGATCGCCGTACCCTCGGGCAGCAAGGGTCCAACGCGAGCCGAGATCTGATCCACAACGGCCCTTCCCTGCTCAGTGCTTAGGGCTGGAAGCCGCAACACCACAGTCTTGCCGCCATCCAGAAGTTGTACACCGGAGCTGGAGAGGTTTGGGGACCGTTCCTGGCCTTCCTGGGGCAAGGTGAATCCGCCGAGCTGGGCCTGGATTTCAGAAACGGTCAAGGCCGGGCAGGCTCCGGGAACACAGTCCCGTTCCAACTGGATCTGGGTGCCACCGGTGAAATCGAGGCCGGGGACCAGGGGTGCCGCGATGGTTGGATTACGCCAGCAGAGAAACATGCCCAGCAGGCTGAGGGCACAGGCTATGGCAGAACCGACCCAGGCGGTCCGGCGATAACGGCTGATGCGGAAGCGAGGATTAGGAATACTCAAGGGAAGAAAGGCAACTTCAGAGCGCCGAAGGCAGCTGGCGAGCGGGAAGAAAGTTGGTGGGGCGCCGCAGGCCCGGATAACTCATCAGCAGCCGCAGCAGGGTGCGGGTGCAGGTGAGGGCGGTGAACAGGCTGAGGGCCAAACCAATGAACAGGGTGACCGCAAAACCCTTGACGAGCCCGGTACCGAGAAAAAACAGCGCCAGGCAACTAATCAGCCCCGTGACATGGCCATCGAGAATCGAAGAGAAGGCCAGCGAGAAACCGGTATCGATAGAACGGATTAAAGAATTGCCTGAGCGCAACTCCTCCTTGACTCGCTCAAAGATCAATACATTGGCATCCACGGCCATCCCCACCGAAAGGATGAAACCGGCGATACCCGGCAGGGTCAGGGTGACCTGGAGGGCAGAATAGATTGCTAAGTTGAAGAGTGCGTAGAGACTCAGGGTTAATACCGAAACAAGGCCTGGGAGTCGATAGACCAGAACCATGAAGAGGCCCACTAACCCAAGTCCAGCCGAGCCGGCGAGCAGGCTGGTGCGGATATTTTCGGCACCGAGGGAGGGACCCACTGTTTTGACTTCGACGATCTTGACAGGTAGGGGTAAGGATCCCCCGCGCAACTGAACCTCAAGATCCCTGGCGGCTTCTGCCGTGAAGTTGCCAGAAATACTGGCGGAACCTCCCGTAATCCCGGCCGTTTTAAATTGGGGTCCGACGGTGGCTTCGCTGATTGAACGGCCATCCAAAACGATGCCCAGAACGCGCCCTGTGCCGGCAATGGACTGGGTGAGACCGGCAAACTTCTCGCCTCCGGCCCGATCAAATCCGAGGGTCACTTCCCAGGAATCTCCGCTTGACTGTTGCTGCCTGCCGGCACTTGTCAGGTCACGACCAGTGAGCAGAGGGGGTCCGTAGAGGGAAAGGATGCGGCGGTTGACCTCATTGAGGAGTTGGTCGAGTTGGTCCGCTTCACTGGCGTTAGGCGAAACCTTGATGCCAAGGGGGGCCATCGCCTTGGCCAAATCGGCCGCCTTGAGGGGAGAAGCCGGGGGCGCCGGAGAACCCGGGGTGGGGCGGGTGTTCTCCAAGATTGCCTCGGCTTGGCGTTTCAGGGTCAAAAGGCCCTGCATCTGATTTTCGGTACCTGGCTTCTGGGCGCGAAATTCAAGCAAGGCGGTGGTTCCCAGCACCTTGGCCGCCCGGCTGGGGTCCTGTTCCCCGGGAAGCTGCAGCACCAACTGGTCATTGCCGACGGTCTGCAGGGTGGATTCAGCCACACCGAGGCCATTGATGCGGCGATCAAGCACATCCTTGACCGCTTCCAGTTGTTCACGATCAACTTGTTGAATGGCTCCGGCTGGCAACACCTGCAGGGTGAGCTGACTGCCCCCCCGCAGGTCGAGACCAAGCCTCAAACCATTGGTATAAAGAACCACTGCGGCGCTGATTGCCAGCGCCAGAATGAAGGCAAACCAACCTTGTTGACGTCCCATGGTCAGAGGGCACCGCTAGTAATGTTCTTAGCCGCGGTCACAATTTGGTGGGGCTGAATAATTGTGAGATTTTCAAGTTTACCATTGTAAGGAGTTGGGATATCCTGGGATGAGAGCCGTACTGGGCGAGCATCAAGTTCATCGAAGCAGTTTTCCGTGATCAGGGCAATAAGCTCGGCCCCAATGCCGCCAGTTTTCATACATTCTTCAACAATAATGACACGATGTGTCTTGCGTATAGAGGCGGTAATTGTATCCAAATCAAAAGGTTTTAGACTGATAAGATCAATCAACTCAACATCAACACCCTCAGTCTCTAATTGCTGCACCGCCTTAAGGCAATGATGGCGCATTCGGGAATAGGTCAGAATTGTTAAATCTTTTCCGCTTCTGACAATTTCAGCCTGATCCAAAGCACAAATATACTCCCCAGCGGGAATTTCTTCGGAGAGATTATAAAGTAAAACGTGTTCAAAAAATACCACTGGATTGTTATCTCGAATCGCCGCCTTCATCAGCCCCTTAGCATTGGTGGGCGTGCTACAGGCGACAATTTTGATCCCAGGAACCGCATGGAAATAAGCCTCTAAACGCTGGCTGTGTTCAGCCCCCAATTGGCGGCCTACACCACCGGGACCTCGCACAACAGTTGGGATCGTATAATTGCCACCACTAGTATAGCGAAGCATTCCCATATTGTTAGAGATCTGGTTAAACGCCAGCAGCAGAAATCCCATATTCATGCCTTCCACAATCGGCCTTAAGCCCGTCATGGCAGCTCCAACGGCCATTCCCGTAAATGAATTTTCAGCAATGGGTGTATCGAGAACTCTCAACTCGCCATACTTCTGGTGCAGATCCTTGGTGACTTTGTAGGAGCCGCCGTAGTGGCCCACGTCTTCCCCCATCACACAAACATTCGGATCTCGAGCCATCTCCTCATCAATGGCTTCGCGCAGGGCATTGAACAGCAGGGTTTCGGCCACGATCTGACATCGGCCAAGGGTGGGGCCAACCTATCTCAGACTGCGGCAGCGGCCTGCGGTTTCAGGCGGCTGAACCAGGTTTGGCCACCACCAAGGAGCGCACAAACACCACGACCAGACCTAGCCCGATGAAGGCGAAGCTGAAGCTGGCCAGAAAACACATGCCCACAATCAGGGTCTTCATCGCCGTAGCGATGTTTTGGGCGATCGCCGAGCTGAACTGGGGTGGGTGGCTGGCGTAATGGGCCAGGACCCGCCGGCTCAGCCCCAGGGCAAGCCAGGCCAGCAAGCCACTGGTGAGGGCACCGATCAGGAAACTAAGCGGTCCCTTACGGGGCCCCTGGGGGTCGGAACCATTGGACGGGGAGAGGGCGTCACTCATGGGGAGCTGGAATCAGCCTCCAGGCTGACACCTGTCGCTCTGGTGCGAGTGCACCACCAAGCCAATCCCCCAGCCGCCAGGGGTTCAGCCAGGGTCGCGGCCGCCCGTTCGGCCCCGGCCCCATCGGCAAACAGCGCAAACACACTGGGGCCAGAACCGCTCATGGCCACCGCCAGGGCCCCGGGGGCCTGGCGCAGCAGATCGAGGGCGCGACCAACGCTGCTCACCTCAGGCGCCACAACCGACTGGAGGTCATTGCGCAGGGGAGGCAGCGGAGACTGGTTCTGCAGAGCAGCCAGCAGCGCTCCCTGGCGCAGGGCCTGGCGGCGCTGCTCGAAATCGGCCTCGCAATCCAGATAAAAATCGCCGCGCAACTCCCGGCAGCGGCCGTAAGCCCAGGGCGTGGCGACGCTGGCTTCCGGATGCTTCACCAGCAACACCCCGAGGCACCGGCCCGCCAAAGCGTCTGCGGGCTCCAGCCGTTCCCCCCTGCCAAAACTCAATTGCAACCCGCCGCTCAGGCAGTAGGGCACATCCGAACCCAAGGCGGCCGCCAGCTCCATCAAGGCGGCCGGCTCTAGGGCAACGCCCCAGAGCAGCTGGAGCCCCAGCAAGGTGGCAGCCGCGTCGCTGGAGCCCCCCGCCAACCCGGCTCCCACCGGAATCCTCTTCTGGAGCCTGATCGCCGCCCCCAGTTCCGGCAATCCCACCCTGGCGCGCAACCCTTCGGCGGCCCGCAAGATGAGGTTGTCGGGCCCACTGCTGAGGCTGGGGTCATCACAGGAGAGGCTTAGACAGGCGTCGGCGGTCGGGCGCAAATCGAGACGGTCGACCAGATCAAGGGTCTGCATCACCATCGCCAGCTCGTGGAAGCCGTCGCTGCGCAGTCCCAGCACTTCGAGATGCAGATTGATCTTGGCCGGGGCCAATACGGTCAGTTCAGCCATCAG
>JBIIJV010000304.1:0-2628 GCA_044233545.1 Cyanobium sp. | reverse complement strand
GGCGCCGCCAAAATCCCCCGCCAGCTCAGCGCCTGGAACCAGGGCGAGCCGCCGCCACCCTCCAATGAACAGGTGCTGGTGTGGGTGCGCGATGGCTGGGGTTGCGGCGAGAAGGAGGTGCGCGATGCCGCCCGCCAAGCCGGTGCGGACGATCCGGTGCTGCACGTTTTTCTGCCGCGCCGCAACGCCGAAGACCTCAGGAATCGGATCATCGACGCCACGGCGGCCCGCCGGGTGCTCGATCACTACGGCACCCCCTCCACCCCGGAAGGCAAGGAGGCCCGCCAGGCGATGCAGAGCCGCCTAGGCCGGGCGGAGGAGAACTGCAATGAATTGATCCTTGATGTGATCGCCAATGCCCTGGTGCTCAAGGGCGGCGGCATTGAGGAATACGGCACCAAGTTGGCCGAGAAATTGCAGACTGCGGCCACCGAGGCCTCCTTGGCGCGGCTGTTCCCCGAATTCCCCAAGGCCGACCACGGCAGTTGGGGCACCGCCGTGAAACGCGCCAAGGACGGCAGCGCTGCGGCGCTGGAGGCCGTGGGCCATAAAGGCAGCAACGACAGCTATCCGGTGGCCCGCCAGGTGATCAATGTCATCGGCGGCGGTAAGGAGGGCAGCCTCATCCGCAATGAGCTGCGGGTGGCCCCCTACGGCTGGCCCCAGGATGCGATCGATGCGGTGCTGCTGGCGTTGCACCGCGATGGCAGCCTCAGTGCCAAGGACAGCCAGCACAATCCGATTGCGGTGGGCCAGCTGGATCAGCAGAGCCTGGGCAAGGCGCGCTTCTACCTGCAGGAGGTACGGCTCACCACCCGAGAAAAACTGGCGGTGCGTGGCGTCTATGGCATCGCCGGCATCACCGCCAATCAGGGACAGGAGGAAGCCAAGGCCGTCGAGTTTCTGGATGCCCTCGACAACAAGTTGTCCCAATCCGGCGGCGAAGCCCCCCTGCCCCCACCGGTGAGCGCTGCCTTGCTCAAGGAGCTGCGCAGCCTCAGCGGCCCCGAGCAGCTCAAGGCGATCCTTGTTGCCGAGGGGCAGCTCAAGGAGCTGTGGGATCAGGCCTGCAGCCTCATCGCCCTCAAGGACAAACGCCAACCCAACTGGGAACGGCTGCTCGCCCTGCTGCACCAAGCCCAGGGTCTACCGGTGCACCAGGAGCTGGCGCCCCAGGTGCAGGCGATCCGCACGCAGCGCTCGCTGCTGGATCCCAGCACCGACTTTGTGACACCCCTGCTGCAGCAACTGGAGCAGGCGCTCAGCGCAGCGCTGGAGCAGGCCCAGCACCAGGTGAGCCAGGTGGCAGCTGCCGAGCTGCAGCAACTGCAGGCCAGTTCCGAATGGCAGGGCTTACCGGAGGCCGAGCGCCGCCAGATCGGCCAAGCGCTGCAACTGCCGACCTCGGCTCCAAGCGCCGAACCTGTGGAGCGGGGCCAGCTGCTGGAGGCGCTGCAGCAGCGCTCTCTGGCCAGCCGAGCGGAGCTGGCCGAAAGCCTGCCCACCCGCTTCGCCAAGGCCCGCACCGCAGCTGCCAAGACCCTGGAGCCCAACATCCAGGCCCTGAGGCTGAGCAGTGGGGTGCTGAAAGACGAAGCAGCGCTTGATTCCTGGTGGGCCGCTGAGCGCCAGAAGCTGGTGGCAGCCCTGCAAAGCGGCCCGATCCAGATCAACTGATCGCCATGCCCGCCCTGTCTGCCGCTCTGCGCAAAACCCTCGAAGCCACCGTGGTGAAAGCCCGGGAGCTGGCGGAGCGCGGTGCCCGCGCAGCCCTTGAAGAGCTGGATGTGGCAGGTAACAGCCATATCGCCTCGATGACAGCGGAGCAGGAACGCCAACGGCGCCGCCTGCGGGCCCATGGCCGCCAACTGGGCGATCAAGCCGGCAGCAGCAAGGGCAGCCAGAGCATCGAGCGCCTGGTGCGGGAGATGGCCTACGAGCACTGGCACCGCATGTTGTTTGCCCGCTTCCTGGCCGAAAACCAGCTGTTGATCGAGCCCAGCAGCGGCGTGGCGATCAGCCTGGATGAATGCGAAGAACTGGCCGCAGAAGAGGGCACCGATCTCTGGGGGCTGGCGGCCCAATTCGCCCAGGCGATGCTGCCGCAGATTTTTCGGCTGGATGATCCGGTGTTGGCCGTGAAATTGCCGCTGGAGATCCGCCAACAGCTGCAGGGCTTGGTGGCTGGATTGGAGACAGAAACCTTCACCGCCAGCGACAGCCTGGGCTGGACTTATCAGTTTTGGCAGACGGCGGCCAAGAAGGCCGTGAATGAATCGGGCGTCAAGATCGGCGCCGACGAACTGCCGGCGGTGACGCAGCTGTTCACCGAGGACTACATGGTGGACTTCTTGCTGGACAACACCCTCGGCGCTTGGCATGCCGGCAAGGTGCTGCGCAGCAATCCCCAGTTGGCCGAAACCGCCGCATCGGAAGCCGACCTGCGCCAGGCCGTAGCCCTACCCGGCTGCCCATGGAGTTATCTGCGTTTCATCCAAGCGGAGAACGGCCCCTGGGCTCCGGCAGCCGGCAGTTTTGACGGCTGGCCGACCACCGCCGCTTCCCTCAAATGCCTGGACCCCTGCATGGGCAGCGGCCATTTCGTGGTGGCGATGTTCGAGCGATTGG
>JBIIJV010000303.1:0-2636 GCA_044233545.1 Cyanobium sp. | reverse complement strand
CTGGTGGCATCGGCCACGGTGGCTTTGGCCAGGTCCGCCGCTGGCCAGTCCCGGAAGGCACCGCCGGAGGCCGTCAGCTGGATGCGCCGCAGTCCGGGTGTGGGGCGCCCCGTAGATAGGCGGGCCGTTTCGGGCCAGGGGGTGCCCTGCAGGCACTGAAAAATGGCGGAGTGCTCGGAATCCGCCGGCAGCAGCCGACTGCCGCTGCGCTCCAATTCGGGCAAAACCACCGGTCCAGCGGCAATCAGCGTCTCCTTGTTGGCCAGGGCAAGATCCTTGCCAGCCCGGATGGCGGCCAGGGTGGGCAGCAGGCCGGCGCAACCCACAATTCCGGTGACGACCAGCTCGGCGCTGGACCAGGCGGCCACCGCACAGATCCCGTCCCGGCCCCCCAGCAACTGGGGCAGGCGCGGCGGCCGTTGGCTGGGCTCCAGGGCCGCCAGCCGCTCTTGCAGCTCCCCGAGTCGGCTCGGATCGGCCAGGGCAACAGCCTCCGGGGCGTGGCGTTGGATTTGCTCGACCAGCAGCGCCAGGTTGTTGCCGGCGCTCAAGGCCACCACCCGGAAGCGATCCGGAAACTCCGCAACGATGTCCAGGGTCTGGGTGCCGATGGAGCCGGTGGAGCCCAGCACGGCAATGGCTTTCAAAGTGAGGTTCCCGGGGGGCGACGGCGCTCCAGTTTGTCACCGGCCTTGGATCGGCACGGCTGGGCTGGCGGGGGTCTTAACTGAACCCCTCAAGGGGCCACGGGATGCTTTGGTTGCAGCGCTGGAATTTCATCGCCCGGGCCCGCCTCGAACGGCAGTTGTGGGAAGCCTTTGAGCAGGGCGGTGACCTGGAGGCCCTGGTGGAAGCCACCCGGCAGGAAGCGGCATCAGGCGATGCTGCCGCCGCGTTCCGCCTGGAGGTGTGGCAACAGACCCTGGTGCGGATCCGCCGCATTGAGGCGGCCATGAAGCAAACAACCCGGCCACCGTCGTCGGAAGATTCTTAAGCGGACGTGTCGGGGGAATCGCTTGGCCGGGTAGCAGGATCGAAGCTGACGACTGTTTGCTGCAGAACCCCGCCGGTGGCTGTGGTGATTCCGGCTTTTTTGTCAAAGATCTCGACTTTGTATTCGTTGATGAGAGTATCGCGTAATTGGTCGGCTTTGGCGTAGTCTTTTTGGCTTTTCGCCCCAAAACGTTGCTTCAGCAATTCATAAACAATCTTTTCATGGTTATTCTTTTCAGTCTCCAGGGTGCTTGTTGGTATTCCTTCCAGGTTGAAGCCAGCTGATGCTGGGGCTGTAGATGTAGATGTCGCTGGGATAATCAGGTCAGCAGGGGCGGTCGCACTTACATCCAGGCCCAAGGCTTGGCGGTTTGGAGTTACAATCAGCCCCAGCACCTCCCCGGCCAGTTCCAGCAATAATTGCCAACGTTGCTGCAGGTTTTGTTCTGCCTGGCTGAGGGCGTATTGGCTGGCATCAACAGTGCGCAGCCGTCCCGCCAAGCCCCGCAGCGGTTTGGCCAGATCAAACAATTCGGCCAGGGCGGCCGAGGTGTTGAGGTCGTCGTCCATGGCGGCGACGAAACGGGCACGGCTGGCGGCCAGTTCATTCGACCAGGCCGGCTCGGGCAGACCAGCAGGGGCGCTCGTCCACCCCAGGGTCTCGCCAACCGCCAAGGCCGCCCTCAGTCCCTGCCAACCGGTCGCCGCCGCATCTAAGGCCGCCCGGGTGAAATCCAGGGGCTTGCGGTAGTGGGCCTGCAGCACAAACAGGCGCAGGGTCATGGGGCTGACGCCATCGGCCAGCAGGGCCCGGATTGTGGTGAAATTACCCAGGGATTTACTCATCTTTTCTCCGTTGACATTCACCATGCCGTTGTGTAGCCAGTAGCGGGCCAAGGCTTGGCCGGTGGCAGTTTCGGACTGGGCGATTTCATTTTCGTGGTGCGGAAAAATCAGGTCGGCTCCACCCAGGTGAATGTCGATGGTTTCACCTAGTTCTTGGCGCACCATGGCCGAGCATTCGATATGCCAACCGGGCCGTCCCTCCCCCCACGGCGAAGCGAAACTGGGCTCACCCGCTTTGGCCCCTTTCCAGAGGGCAAAATCAAAGGGGTGACGTTTGCGGTTTTCTTCTTGCTGGTTGAGCCTGCCGCTGGCGCCCTCCTGCTGCTGCTCTAGATCGCGGCCGCTGAGTTTGCCGTAATCGCTTTTGCCCGTAACGGCAAAATAGACATCACCGTCGGCGCTGTAGGCCGCTCCTTGCGCCTCCAATTCAGCAATCATGGTGCGGATCGCATCCAGGCAGAGGGTGGCCCGGGGGGTGCGATCGGGCCTCAAGATATTGAGCTGATCCATATCCCGCCAGTACTCCTCAATATTGCGTTCACTGACGGAAGCCATGGTGCTGTTTTCCTCTGCCGCCCGCTTCAGAATCTTGTCGTCGATATCGGTGAAATTCTGGACGTAGGTGACGGCATAGCCGCTCCATTGCAGATAACGGCGCAACACATCCCAGACGATGTAGCTGCGGGCATGCCCCAGGTGGCAGAGGTCGTAAACCGTGACGCCGCAGCAATAGATCGATACCCGGCCGCTTTCGAGGGGCACGAACGGCTCCAGGCGACGGGTGAGCGTGTTGGTGA
>JBIIJV010000088.1:0-10740 GCA_044233545.1 Cyanobium sp. | reverse complement strand
CATTGATCGGGTGGCTTTTCAGCAATTTTTGGCACGAGGTGGCCAACTTATAGGTTTTCTTGACATCTTCACAGGCGGTGGCATTTCTACAATAGGTATCTTTGGTCTCGGCATTCTTCCATTTATTAATGCCTCGATTATTATTCAATTGTTGACGGCAGCTATTCCAAGCCTTGAGGATCTTCAAAAGAATGAAGGTGAAGCTGGTCGCCGTCGGATAGCCCAGATCACCAGGTTCGTTGCCCTTGGCTGGGGATTGATCCAGAGCCTCGTATTTGCACTTATTCTTCGCCAGTACGCCCTTCCGGGTTTGCCTGAGTGGTTGTTCGTTATGCAAACGACTCTGGCACTTGTTACGGGGTCCATGGTTGTGATGTGGATTAGTGAGGTGATAACTGAGCGGGGCATTGGTCAGGGTGCTTCCTTGGTTATTTTTCTCAACATTGTTGCCACTCTGCCAAGGGCACTTGGTTCTACTGTTGAATTAGCCCAAAGTGGCGATAGAAGCACGGTGACTGGCATACTTATTTTGTTACTCATCTTCTTGCTTACCATTGTAGGAATTATTCTTGTTCAAGAAGGAAATCGAAGGCTCCCAATCGTTAGTGCAAAACGACAAGTTGGTGGAGCTGGTGTTTTGACAGCCAGGCAAAGTTATTTGCCCCTAAAGCTTAATGCTGGAGGTGTAATGCCGATTATTTTCGCTTCGGCTATGTTGTTCCTTCCCTTAACCATTGCCAATTTTACATCAAATCCCTTACTGATCCGGATAGCGGGCTATTTAAATCCTAATAGCAGTCTTCCTTGGATTTATGCCATTGTTTATTTTGCTTTAATTTTAGGTTTTTCTTACTTCTATGACTCTCTTACTGTAAATCAGCTTGACATAGCCACCAACCTCAAGCGAAATGGGGTTGCCATTCCTGGCGTAAGGCCGGGATCAGCAACAGCTACATATCTCAGTGACGTAGGAAATCGCTTGACTCTGCTGGGTGGCCTTTTCCTTGGCGCTGTTGCCATTATCCCTTCTGCCGTTGAAGGTGCGATTCAGGTACGAACCTTCCAAGGTATTGGAGCGACTTCACTTTTGATTTTGGTTGGTGTTGCCATCGACACCGCTAAGCAGGTCCAGACTTACGTGATTTCTCAAAGATATGAAGGAATTGTACGAGGTTAATATTGTTTTTCTCTTTTACTAATTCCTGTTGCAGATCTGGAATTCAATGATGAAACAGCGTTTGCTTTTTCTCGGTCCTCCCGGGGCTGGAAAGGGTACCCAGGCCCAGCGCCTGGCCACTGAAAATTGTTTGTTACATCTTTCAACTGGCGATTTGTTGCGCGCCGAAGTTCTTGCTGGTACCGAGCTCGGCCAGCAAGCAGAAGCGATCATGGCCCGTGGCGAGCTTGTCAGCGACGAGCTTGTGCTTGCTATTGTTCGTCATCGCCTTGAGGGTCATTCCCAGGGTTGGTTGTTGGATGGATTCCCTCGCAATCTTGGCCAAGCCACCGCACTTGATGCCCTGCTTCTTCAGCTCAACCAGTCAATTGAACTGGTGATCTTGATGGAACTGCCCGATGAAATCCTGGTTCAGCGAATGCTCTCCCGTGGCCGTGCCGATGACACCGAGGCAGTGATACGCCACCGTCTTGAGGTATATCGTCAACAGACCGCCCCCCTGATCGACCATTACCAACAGCTTGGACTCCTGATCTCCGTGGATGCCGCAGGAACGGTCGACGACGTAGCAGCCGAGATCAGACGTAAGGTGGTAGGGTGATGTGGTAACATTTTTGTTTGTGAAATCGGAGTTTCGAGGGCCATGAAGGTGCGTGCCTCAGTCAAGCGGATGTGCGACAAATGTCGTGTTATCCGTCGCCACGGTCGGGTCATGGTCATCTGCACCAATCCCAAGCACAAGCAGCGTCAAGGCTGAGCTGCTGCCAAGCTCCCGTCACCCCTAGGGCGTGACTTCACTTTTCCCAATCCTTCGAATTCTTTAGCCAGTGGCACGGATAGCCGGTGTTGACATTCCCCGCGACAAGCGGATCGAAATTTCCCTGACCTATGTCTACGGGATCGGTCTGACCCGGGCGAAGAAGATTCTGGCTAAGGCCGGTGTCAGTCCCGATATTCGGGTCAAGGATCTCAGCGATGCTGATGTCCAGAAGCTACGCGGAGCTGCCGAAACCTTCACATTGGAAGGTGATCTCCGTCGGGAAGAGGGCATGGCCCTTAAGCGACTCCAGGACATCGGCTGTTTGCGTGGCCGTCGTCATCGCATGGGTCTGCCTGTACGAGGTCAACGCACCCGTACCAACGCCCGCACCCGCCGTGGTGCCCGCAAAACTGTGGCCGGCAAGAAGAAGTAGGCCATTTAGGTCCCTCATCAGTCGCCCTTTACCTCAGCTTTTTTCCCGAACCCTCCCCTGCCTTGCAGGCCAAATGCCATGGCGAAGCCAGCCAAGAAAACAGGCCCCAAAAAGGCCAAGCGCAACGTTCCCAACGGTGTGGCCCACATTCAGAGCACCTTCAACAACACCATCGTGTCGATAACTGACACGGCGGGTGAGGTGATTAGCTGGTCTTCAGCCGGTGCCAGCGGCTTCAAGGGCGCTCGAAAGGGCACCCCGTTTGCCGCTCAGACGGCTGCTGAGGCCGCTGGTCGTCGTGCCCTAGAGCAAGGTATGCGCCAGATTGAGGTTTTGGTTCGTGGGCCTGGTTCTGGCCGTGAAACTGCCATCCGTGCCCTTCAGGTTGCCGGTCTTGAAATCACCCTGATCCGAGACGTCACCCCCCTGCCCCACAATGGCTGTCGCCGTCCCAAGCGACGTCGCGTTTGACGCCTGATTCTGTCTTACCCCTGCCATTCATACCGTGTTGCAATACCAGATCGATCGCGTTGACCATCAAGTTGCGAACGACCGTTCCCAGATCGGCGTTTTCCTGATTGGTCCCCTTGACAAAGGTCAGGCCACAACCCTTGGCACTTCACTCCGGCGCATCTTGATCGGTGGCCTTGAAGGCAGTGCGATCACCGCAGTCCGTATCGCCGGTGTGAACCACGAATACGCCACTGTTCCAGGGGTTAGAGAAGACGTCCTTGACATTCTGCTTAATTGCAAGTCTGTTCCGGTCAATAGTCGCAGTCGCGAGGTAGAGATTGGTCGCTTGGTTGTCAATGGCCCTGCTACCGTTACTGCTTCTCACCTGCAGTTCTCTTCCCAAGTTCAAGTTATTGATGCCGATCGTCCGATCGCCACTGTGGCTGAGGGTCATAGTCTTGAGATGGAGGTCCATGTTGAACGTGGCATTGGCTATCGACCTGTCGATCGTCACAATGAAGAAACCAGTGCCATCGATCTCCTCCAGATTGACGCTGTTTTCATGCCAATTCGTCGTGTCAACTACAGTGTTGATGAAACTGCCGTTGGTGAAGGCGGTTCAGCACGTGAACGGTTGAGGCTTGAGATCGAAACAAATGGCAGCATCACACCCGATGATGCCATGGCACAAGCCGCAAACCAGTTGATAAGCCTTTTCCAGCCTCTTGCTACCCTGACAACGACAGAGGATCCAGGTCTGGAGCCTGAGACAACAGCTGAAGCCCAGATTCCACTTGAAGAACTCAATCTTTCAGTAAGGGCCTACAACTGCCTTAAGCGTGCTCAGGTCAACTCTGTTTCTGACTTGATGGGCTTTAGTTATGAAGACCTGCTTGAGATAAAGAACTTCGGTTCCAAGTCTGCCGATGAGGTGATCGAAGCCCTTGAGCGCATCGGCATCTCACTTCCCCAAAGCCGCACAACGGCCTGAACGTTGCCTCTCTACTATCCCTTTTCATCATGCGCCACCAGTGCCGAGTCCCCCTGCTTGGACGCCCAGCTGATCAACGAAAAGCAATGCTTCGGGGTTTAACGACCCAGTTGATTCGTGAGGGTCGTGTCACCACTACCAAAGCCCGTGCCAAAGCCCTTCGAGATGAGGCGGAGCGCATGATCACTCTGGCGAAGGAAGGTAGTCTTGCTTCAAGGCGACGCGCGATTGGCTACATCTACGATAAGCAACTTGTCCATGCCCTCTTCGACAAAGCTATGGATCGCTACGGTGATCGAAGCGGTGGCTATACAAGGATTATTCGTACGGTGCCCCGTCGCGGTGACAATGCCGAGATGGCCATCATCGAGTTGGTCTGAGCCCCATCCGTCGCATTGCTCTCTGCCTTCAGTACGACGGCAGTCCATATTCAGGTTGGCAGCGTCAACCTAAAGCTCCTTCAGTTCAGTCTGTATTAGAAGAAGCTTTGTCTCAGCTAGAGCCCGGAGTCTCCCATTCTGTAGTCGCAGCAGGCAGGACCGATGCCGGTGTTCATGCAGCGGCTCAGGTCGTTCATTTTGATTCTGCTGGTCCCATCCCTCCCCACCGATGGCCTGCCGCCTTAAATGGTCGCTTGCCTAAGTCGATTCGCATTAGAGCAGCAGCCGAGGTCGCCAACACTTGGCATGCCTGTTACAGCGCAGATTATCGTCGCTATCGATATACAATTTATAATGGACCTCTTCCAAACCTTTTTTTGGATCCTTGGAGTTGGCATCGTCACAAGGTGCGACTCGACGAAAGCCTGATGGCGGCTGCCCTTGCCGATATTGTTGGCGAGCATGATTTTGCTGCCTTCCAACGGGCGGGAAGCCGCCGTAGCCATTCCCGCACAACTGTTCAGAATGTCAGCCTTGCTCGCCATGGGGACTTGTTGGTTGCCGAAATTCAGGCCACCGGCTTTCTTTATGGCATGGTCCGTTTATTGATTGGGCAGGTTGTTGCCGTTGGCGAGAGTTCGCTTTCCCTAGATGCCTTCGCCAGCCGTTGGCGCAGGCAAGCACGCCATGAAGTGCGGGAGGCCGCTCCTCCCCAGGGCCTTTGCCTCCTGCGGGTTGGTTATCCAGAGGCGATTTTCCCGCCTGAAGTATGGTATGATAGTCAACCGAGATATTTTCTCGGCTTGCCTGAGCAGATGGATTTTCAGACTGCCGTCTGACTTTTCCTCACTTTGCGAGCTTATTTCCTAAAGCCAGCCAGGGCCAAGGGATGGTTCGACCCATCAGCCTTACTGGCAAGTTCACCCCAGCCTGGCTGATTCTGCCCATGTGCTGAGCAGTCTCGGCTACATGATCAGTTAAAGTCAGAAATTGATCTGAGCCGTAGGCGGCTTGACTGCCTGGCCCATGGTTATGGTCAGCGGGTTTCCAGACCCGTGCCACAGCCTTTTCCTGATGCCCCAACGGGCCCATTCCGGCGCTATGAACAAGACCCCTCAACCTTCAGCCGATTCCCTCGACCGCCAATGGTTTGTGGTTGATGCGGCTGACCAAACCCTCGGACGCCTGGCCAGTGAAGTGGCCCAGGTCTTGCGGGGCAAGAACAAGCCCACATTCACCCCCCATTTGGACACAGGGGATTTCGTTGTGATCATCAACGCTGAGAAGGTCCGTGTGAGCGGCAACAAACCCACTCAGAAGGTTTATCGACGCC
This sequence comes from Cyanobium sp., assembly GCA_044233545.1. Taxonomy (GTDB): domain Bacteria; phylum Cyanobacteriota; class Cyanobacteriia; order PCC-6307; family Cyanobiaceae; genus Cyanobium. Next base: position 5,213 of record JBIIJV010000088.1, on the reverse strand, counting down.
ATTCCGGTCGACCTGGTGGCATGAAGACTGAAACCTTTGCCCATCTTCAGGCCCGTTTGCCTGAGCGCATTGTTGAAATGGCCATCAAGGGCATGTTGCCCCACAATGCCCTTGGACGCCAGCTCTTCCGCAAGCTCAAGGTTTATCGCGGCGCTGAGCATCCCCACGCTGCCCAGCGTCCCCAGAATCTCGCCCTCAATCCTTCCGCGTCATCCAAATGACCAGTTCATCCAACCGTGTCGTGTACTGGGGAACGGGACGCCGTAAAACTGCCGTTGCTCGGGTCCGTGTCGTTCCTGGCACCGGTAGCGTCACAATTAATGGCCGCCCTGGTGACAACTATCTCAATTACAACCCTGTCTATCTTGCCTCGGTCAAGGCCCCCCTCCAAACCCTTGGTCTTGAAGCCCAGTACGATCTACTTGTGAATGTTCGGGGTGGTGGTCTAACTGGTCAGGCCGATGCCATCAAGCAAGGCGCAGCTCGCGCCCTTTGCGATCTTTCGCCTGATAATCGCAAACCCCTGAAGGTTGAGGGCCATCTCAGCCGTGACCCTCGGGCCAAGGAGCGCCGCAAGTACGGCCTCAAAAAAGCCCGTAAGGCTCCCCAATTCTCCAAACGCTGATTTTTTCCCTTCTTTTCGCCAGAGCCATGCCGAAGGCCGACATCCATCCCACCTGGTATCCAGATGCCAAGGTCATTTGTAATGGTGAAGTGGTGATGACAACCGGTTCCACCAAACCCGAGATCCATGTGGATGTCTGGAGTGGTAACCATCCTTTTTATACAGGGACCCAGAAGATCCTCGACACCGAAGGTCGGGTCGATCGTTTCATGCGTAAGTACGGTATGGGTGGTGCGGATGCTGCCGCCGCCGCCGCCAAGACCCCTCCCGCGGCCTGACCTTCAGGTCTGCTTGCTTCGGCCGGCTGCCTTGCGGTAGCCGGCTTTTTTCTTGTAACTGGACCCGTACCGCCCATGGATTCAGCCCTACTTTGCGAACGCCTGGAAACGACCTGTCGCACGTTTGAAGCCCTGGAGCGTCAACTGGCCGATCCGGCGCTGGCGACGAATCCCAGCCAACTCCAAACCCTCGCCAAGGAGCGAGCCAAACTGGAGCCGATGGTTCTGGATTATCAAAAAATGCTCCGATTGCAGTCTGAGCAAACCCAGGCCCGCGATCTTTTACGTCAATACCGAGGCGATCCTGCCGGCCAAGAGCTGGCCGAGTTGGCTGCCGAAGAATTCGACAATCTGGAGCAGGAACTAGTTGGATTGCGTCAGAGATTACTTCTGGCCATGGTTCCCTCAGACCCCCGCGATGAGCGCAGTGTCATGTTGGAAATTCGTGCTGGAGCTGGGGGCGATGAAGCGGCTCTCTGGGCCGGCGATTTGGCTCGCATGTACGAGCGCTATGCCCAGAGCAGGGGCTGGACGGCCCAGCCCCTGAGTGCCTCTGAAGCGGATCTGGGTGGGTATCGCGAGTTGATTCTGGCGATACGCGGCGAAGGTGTTTATAGCCAGTTGAAATTTGAGGCCGGAGTGCATCGAGTCCAGAGGGTTCCGGCCACCGAATCCCAGGGTCGTGTCCACACTTCAACGGCCACGGTGGCCGTGATGCCTGAAGTGGATCCCGTGGAGGTCCTGATTGAGCCTGGAGATTTGGAGATCAGCACGGCCCGATCTGGCGGGGCAGGGGGACAAAATGTGAACAAGGTTGAGACGGCTGTTGACCTATTGCATAAACCATCCGGGATTCGGGTCTTCTGTACCCAGGAGCGTAGTCAGCTACAGAATCGTGAGCGTGCTCTTGAGATTCTTAGGGCCAAGCTTTATGAGAGAGAACTGGCTGTAGCCAATGCCGCCGAGAGCTCGGCGCGACGTGCCCAGGTTGGCAGTGGCGATCGCAGTGAGAAGATACGGACATATAATTATAAGGATAGCCGCGCCACTGATCATAGGCTTAATCGGCATTTTGCCTTAGACACTGTGCTTTCAGGACAGCTTCAGGAGCCTATTGAGGCTTGTATCGCCGCTGAACAGAGCCGCCAGTTAGAAGCCCTCGCCCGTGAAGCGATGGGAGCTGATGGTTGAAGCTTCGGTATGGGGTGATTATTCGCCGATTAAATATTTAGCCCACTCCGCATTTCTGCCGGCACGAATCTGGCGATTGGCTTCGAAGCTGAGACTGCTCAGGGGCCGATGGGGGGGGCGATTCAAAGCCATGCCGGCTTCCCGGGGTGTGCGGTTACCCTTGCGAACATTGCAAGGAAGGCACGCGGTAGTCACATTGTCCCAACTGTCAACGCCACCACGGCTGCGGGGCTGAACATGGTCAATCGAGAGTTTGTCTCCGCTGTACCCGCAGTATTGACACGCATGTCCATCACGTTGGAAAACATTGCGCCGGGTCAGCGGCAGCTGCCGATAAGGAACGCGAACGAATTGTCGCAGCCTGATCACAGTGGGACGCATTTGATCTGGCCGCAACAAGGATGTTGGGTCGTGTTCAAGCCCCTCAGCCTTGCCTTTCAACAACATCACCACCGCTCGCCTCCAAGTGGTGATGTTGAGAGGCTCGTAGGAGGCATTCAGAACGAGAACATGGCCCATGCCAGCCCCCCGGGCAAGACAAATCCTAACCAGGGTCTTGCAGGATGGTGGTGTGCTTCGTCACAAGGCCTTCCCCATCTTCCCCTGGTTCGACCCCAATGGCGATGACCCTGCCCTGCGGACTCGATCTGGCCCGAATTATGGCTGCTGAGTTGCGTGATGCCCCCGGGGAGATCGCGATTGGTGGTGTGGCGATCGATTCGCGCCGGGTCCAGCCAGGTGATCTCTTTGTGGCCCTGAAGGGACGTCAACAGGATGGTCATCGCTTCGTGCCAGCAGCCCTGGGGGCAGGTGCGGCTCTCGTCCTCGTGGGCCGTGGGATGGGTTGGGTGGACGTCCCCCGGCTCGAGGTAGCAGATCCCTTGTTGGCCTTTCAGAAGCTGGCGGCCTGGTACCGCAGCCAGTACCTGCCCCAGGTGGTCGCAATCACCGGCAGCAATGGCAAGACAGTGGTCAAAGATGCCCTGGCTGCCTGCCTGACGTCCCGGTTCCGAGTGGCGGCGAGCCCAGGCAGCTGGAACAGTCAGGTGGGGGTGCCGTTGGCAGTTCTTGCTGCTGCACCAGGGAGTCAGATCGGTGTGTTTGAAGCAGGCGTCTCGGCCCCGGGTGAAATGGCGGCCATCGAGGCGATTTTGCGACCTGATTTCGGCGTGATGGTGAATGTGGGACTTGCCCATTTCGCCGCCTTTGGCAGCCGTGAGGCGATTGCCCGCGAAAAGATGGGCCTCTTCCGTCACCTTCCCGCTTCCAATTGGTTGATCGCTCCCTCTGACCCTCTGCTGGATGTTCTGCCCCTGGCCTGCGAGCGGGTCCATCCCGGTACGGACTGGCCTCGGTTGATCGAGCGTCGACCCACCACCACCGGTTTCGCCCTCACCCTGCAATTTGCAGATCAGCAGTTGAAGTTGTCGGTGCGGACCCGTTCCCTGCCCTTGGTCGAAGATCTATTGATCGCGATGACGGCAGCCCTGCGCTTAGGCGTGGATCCCGTCCAGATCGTCGGCGCTCTTGAAGGCTATGGCTTTGGGCCAACCCGCATGGAAACCTGGCGCACGCCGGAGGGAATCACCATCATCAATGACACAGCTTGCAGTGATCCCCTTTCCGTCCAGGCGGCCCTGGATACGGTCGCCGCGACTCCCAGTACCGGCCATCGACGCCTTTTTGTCTTCGGCGGGATGGCTGATCTGGGTGTCCGGGAGCATCGCGAGCATGGCTTGATCGGTCGGGTCGCCGCCGAGCGAGGTTTCACTCACCTGCTTTTGCTGCCCCACACCGCCATTGAGCACACTTGCGCGGGTTGGTTGTCGTTGCGTCCAGGCGCCACGCTCCTCAAGGTGCCCGATTGGCAGGCCCTGCGCCAACAAGTCCGGGATTTGGCCCAACCCGGCGACCTGGTGTTGATGAAGGCGGCGGCGGGTGAGGGGCTAGGGGTCGCGGCACAAGCCATTTGGGAATCAATGGCACCCCGCAGGCTGCTGATCGATCTGGGCGCAATCAGGGAAAATGTGGCCCGCTTCCGCGTTCTATCAGGCCCCAAGGTGGCAATCTTGGCCGTGCTTAAGGCCTGGGCCTACGGCACCGAATTGCCCCGGCTGGCGCTGGCCTTGCAGGCCAGCGGGGTGGATTGGATCGGTGTCTCTACAGCTGATGAGGGCGCGCTGGCCCGCCGTGCCGGAGTCCGGCTGCCGATCCTGGTCATGTTGATGGACCGCGAGGAGGTCGACAAGGTTGTTCGCTATGGCCTGACCCCCGTTGTCTATTCGCTTCCCTTCGCCCGGGCCCTAGTCGAGTCCCTCCGTGACATGGGGGCCGAGTGTGACGTGCACCTTGAGGTAGACACGGGTATGGGTCGCCTTGGAGTGACTACTGAAGAGGCCCTGGCGGCGGCCCGACTTTTGCGCGGCGCCGGAGTAGTGCGACTGAGGGGCGTGATGACCCATCTCGCTGGGGCCGATGATCCGGCGGCTGATCGCCACAGCGAGCAGCAATTGGCCCGTTTTGATCAGGTGGTGGCCGCCATCCGATCCGAGGGGGATGAACCCCTCTGCATCCATGCCGCTGCCACCGCCGCCGCCGTTCGTTTCCCAGGGGCTCGCTACGACATGGTGAGGTTGGGTTTGGGGTTGTTCGGTATCTCCCCTTCGTCGGAAGTGGCTGAGGCGATTCAACTGGAGCAGGCGCTGGCCTTTGTGAGTCGCCTTGCCCAGGTGGCTGTATGGCCCCGCGGTCAACGGGTCGGATACAACGGCGCCTATGTGGTTGAGCAAGAACAGCAAAGGATCGGCATCGTGGCGGCCGGATACAACGATGGCGTGCCCTGGCGCCTCTCGAATGCGGGTGCTGTTCTGGTTCAGGGACAGACGGCCCGGATCCTGGGCAGGGTGTCGATGGATTCGATGGCGGTGGATTTGACGGCTGTTCCCGATGCGGCAGTTGGGGATGAAGTCCTGATTTTTGGCAGTCACCAAGGCCAGAGCCTCCGCCCCGAGGAGGTGGCAGCCCGTGCAGGCAGCATTCCCTACGAGTTGCTTGTCAATGTCGACAGCCGGCGGGTGCAGCGCATCTTCCGCAACGACTGAGGCGAGCGGCCCCGCTGA
>JBIIJV010000302.1:0-2644 GCA_044233545.1 Cyanobium sp. | reverse complement strand
CAACCGGGACCATCGCCAAAAAGGGCAAAGCAAGGACTGGCAGATGATGTTGCGGCTGCGCAGCCCAGCCGGTCGCATTCCGACGGCCCTTTACCTGGCCCTCGACGAACTGGCCGATCGGCTCGGCAACGGCAGCCTGCGGGCCACCACCCGCCAAGCCTTCCAGATGCATGGCATCGCCAAGGCCGATCTGCGGGAAGTCATCGGCACGGTGGCCCGAACCATGGGTTCCAGCCTCTCGGCCTGCGGTGATATCAACCGCAATGTGATGGCCCCCGCCGCCCCCTTCGAGGACAACGGTTATCCAGCCGCCAGGCAGTTGGCCGACCAAATCGCCGATCTGCTGACGCCCCAGGCCGCCCAAGGTTCTTACCTCGACCTTTGGGTCGACGGTGACCTTAGCCACCGGATCCGGCCCCAGCCTGCGGTGAAGCAAATCATCGATCAGCAGCTTGAGGGAGCGGTTTTCAGCGGGGATCAGGCAGAACCTCTCTACGGGTCCACCTATCTACCGCGCAAATTCAAGGTCGCGGTGACCGTGCCGGGCGATAACGCCGTCGATCTGCTCACCCAGGACATTGGACTGGTGCTGTTCACCGATCCAGCCGGTCGGCCCCGCGGCTGCAATGTCTATGTGGGTGGCGGCATGGGTCGCACCCACAACAAGGAGAGCACCTTCGCCCGTTTGGCCGAGCCCCTGGGGTATGTGACGGCAGCGCAGATCCTGCCGTTGATCCAGGCGATCGTGGCCCTGCAGCGGGACCACGGCGATCGCCAGCACAGACCCCATGCGCGGATGAAATATCTGATCCATGACCGCGGCCTCGCCTGGTTCCAGCACGAACTGACCCGGTATTTCAGCCAACCCCTCCAACCCCTGCGGCGCGAGCCCAAGCCCCGTCTCAGCGATTACCTCGGCTGGCACCGTCAATCGCCAACGACATGGTTCGTCGGCTTGCCGTTGCTTTGCGGCCGACTGGAAGGGGAGAGAAAGGCCGGGCTGAGGCGCCTGGTGGAGACCTTTCAGCTGGAAGTGCGTCTGACCCCAAACCAGGATGTGTTGCTTTGCAATATTGGTGCCCACCAACGCAGCAGCGTTAAGCAGGGCCTGGCCCAGCTGGGCTTTGCAGATCCCGGGGCCCCGGCCCCCCTGGCCCGCCACGCCATTGCCTGCCCAGCCTTGCCCACCTGCGGCCTGGCGATCACCGAGGCGGAGCGCATCCTGCCCGATGTGCTGGATCGGATCCAAACCCAATTCACCAATTTGGGCATCAACAAATCGGTGCTGGTGCGTATGACCGGCTGCCCCAACGGCTGCGCCCGCCCTTACATGGCTGAGATTGCCTTGGTGGGAAGTGGGGTGAACCAATACCAGCTCTGGCTGGGCGGAAGTCCGGGCCTTACCCGTTTGGCCATGCCCGTGCTGGAAGCGATGCCCCTGGAAGCGCTGGAAAAAACGCTGGAACCCCTCCTGGTGGCCTGGCGTGATGCGGGCGGTCGTCTCAGCTTCGGGGACTTCGTCCAACGCCTGCGGGCCGACGAACTCGAAGCCCTAGTTCTGCCTTCATGAGCAGCGCCAGAGTGATCCTTGCTGCTGGCCTGGTTATTGGGGTGCTGGGGGCTGGAATCAAGCCCTTGCTGGCCCAGCAGGATCCCCCCCCACCGGAACCACGACTCAAGAATTACAACCCTGATGAGACCACCTGCCAGGGAGCTTTGATTCGCAGCAGCTTTGCCAAAAACCTGCTGCCCTGGGCTGATCAACCGGAGCCGGTGCTCGCCTCCCTGCGGCAGGTGCAGGCGGAGATGACCCGGGCCACCCTGGCCAGTTGTGTACGCCAAAATTTGATGACCCCAGCCCAGGCTGCGGCATTGCAAAAGGAACTGGGCCTGGGCGACCCCCCTGGCGCTGAAACTCTGCCTCAGCCTTCCGGCGCCGGCGCCCCGATCCGTCCGTAGTAGGCCCGATCCAGGCCCCTTCGCCAGGCCCAGAGCTGGTCTCCATAACTGAAATGCCACCATTCATTGGGGTGTTGCACAAAGCCGACCTCTTGCATCACTGCGGCGAGGAGGAGGCGGCGGCCATGCCAGAGGGCCGCCTCTGAATCAGGTTCCTCTCTGGCAGCCAGGGCGTAATGATCGGGCTCGGAGACTGGCCCGATCGCGTCGATGGCGCCGCCCATCTGCAGGGGCTGCCCAGCAGCATCGGCCAAGGTGAGATCCACTGCGGCACCGGTGCTGTGGGGAGGCGGAGAGGCAGGGTGCAGGCTCGGTGGGGCCCAAAAGCGCCCCACATCAAGGCCCACCGCTTCCCATTCGGGTCCAGAACCATCGGGATCCAGGCCCCGCGCTTCACACTCCTGGCGGATGGCGTGGTTCACCATGAAGGCCTGAACAGCCACCGGCCGCCAGGCGTCGAAAACCGCCAACTGATATGGGCATTGGCGGCGCTGCAAACTTGCCTGGGCGCGAGCCAGGCGACCCATTACACCCCGGCGCAGGCGGAAGGGACAGGCCTGGTCACCGTAGGGAGCCCCCAGGCTGAGATAGGGGTGGGGCTCTAACCGCACCAGGTCAACGAGGGGAACGAGTGGTTCTCCCTCGTCATCGATCGGAATGCCATTCCAAGGGCGCAGGGAGGTCA
>JBIIJV010000300.1:0-2668 GCA_044233545.1 Cyanobium sp. | reverse complement strand
CGATCCGATCCGGCAGTCGCCGATGGGGGTCATGGGACTGCGGCGGTTGGCCTGGCTGAGCACATGCAGGGCCGCGGCGATTTTGGTGGCACTCCAAAACTGCACGTTGACAGCGTCTGCCTGGCGGCCATACCAGCGCACCCGCAGGGGTTGGTTGGCGCCGAAGCTGCCGATGGCAACGCAAGCCTGGGCCACCTCCTCGCTGAGAAACTCCAGGCCGCCAAGGCCATCTTGTCCCGACAGGATCGCTGCAGCCTGACCCCGGCGGGGATAACTGCCAAAGCCGGGACTCGGCGCCGGATAGGGCACTAGACCTTGGGGCAGCTGCTCAAGATGGCGCGCGTAAGCCGGCACCGAGGCTTCGAAGCGAGAACCGGCCAGCCCCCGATCCAGCAGGGGCAGGTGGTCGTCGCTAGACAGGCCTTGCGCCTGCAGCTCCTCGCCCTGCCGCCTGAGCTGCCGGTAGAAGCTGGTAGGAGCCGGGCCAGGGCGGGCCAGGGCGGCGCTTAGGGCTGCCCTGGTGCGAACGCCGATGATGCCGTCAGGCCGCAGCCGGGCCCGCCGTTGGAAATCCCTGGTCGCCAAGGAAAAATCCCTGTTGTCCGCTGCCGTGATCGGGCCGGCCAGAAAGCCCAGCTCGGCCAGTTGCCTTTGCTGTTCGAGTACGAGCGGCGCCGATGGGGGTAGCGGCGATGGAGAGGGCGTTGAAGGGGAGGACGCTGAAGCGGCCATTGCCTAGGCGGCCCTGCTGGTGGCCAGCGCTGGCTGGTCGCTGCCACGGCGCTCGACTTGCAGGGCCAGTTCATCGAGGTCGGAGGACTCCAGGGGCAGGTCGAACCAGAAGGTGGTGCCCACCCCAGGTTCGCTGGCCATCTGAATCCGGGTGCCGTGTTTGTCGAGAATGCCCCGCACAATCGCCAGGCCCAGTCCGGTGCCGGCCTCGGTGTGGACGGCATTTTCGACCCGGAAAAAGCGTTCGAAGATCCGCTCCTGGTCGGCGGGGGAGATGCCGTAGCCGGTATCGGCAATCTCAACGCGAAGCCGGGGCAGGGGGGAAGTGAGCAGGCAGCTCGGCCCCTGCAAGCGAGCTTGGGCGTCGGGCAAAGGACAGAGGTCCGGCCAGGGGTAGGCCCGCAGCGTCAGCTGACCGCCGCTAGGGGTGAACTTGAGGGCATTGCCCACCAGATTGTCGAGCACCTGCAACAGCAGATCCCAGTTGCCAAGCACCCGCGGCAGGTCGTCGTCGCTCTGGCAGGCCAATTTCACCCCCCGCTCCCGGGCATTGAGGCGGTAGGTGCGCAGGGTTTGTTCGATGGCCGAGCCGAATTCGATCGATTCCAGCGGACAGGCCCGTTCCGATTCCAGCCGGGAGAGGTCGAGCACATCATTGACCAAGCGGGTGAGGCGATCGGTTTCGGCGTTGGCAATGCCCAGAAATTCGGTTTTCTGTTCTTCGCTGAGGCTGTCGGCGCAGTCATGCAAGGTTTCGACGTAGCTCTTAATGTTGGATAAGGGGGTGCGCAACTCGTGGGAGACGTTGCTGATGAAACGGCTCTGGGCTGCGTTCAACTCCACCTCGCGAGTCAGGTCCTGGATGGTCATGGCGATGCCCTTGAGGCTTTCGCCACTGGCATCCCGCACTGATTGCAGCACGATCCGCAGGGTGCGGGCCGGTTCGCCAAAGCTGCAGCGCACATCAGTGCTGTCCTTCTCGCCCTCCATGAGCGCCAGCAGGGGCCCATGCAGTTCCATGGCCAGCACATCCGGCAGGGCATTGGTCAGTTCGTTGCCCTCCAGGGTGCGACCCTCCCAGCGGAACAAGCGCCGGGAGGTGGGGTTGGCCAACACGATCTGACCCTCCGCATCCAGCAGCACCGCCCCATCCGCCATGGTGGCGATCAGGGATTGCTGCTTGCTTTCGGCGGCGGTCAGCTCCTCGATATTGGCCGCTTTGTAATCCTCCAGTTGGGACGCCATCGTGTTGAAGCCCTCCAGCAGCTCCCCCAGTTCGCCACCCACGGGCAAATCGATGCGGGTGTTGAAGTTGCCGCCGGCGATTGAGCGCACCCCCCGCAATAAATCCTTGAGCGGTTGGGTGATGGTCAGGGCATTGATCACCGAGCCCAGCATCACCAAAACCCAGATCGAAATGAACACCGCAACGGTGACCTCGCGGGTGAGGGCAGCACTGGCCAGCAGGGTTTCGTTGGGGTTGATGCCCAGGGCGACGACACCCAGGTAGTGGTCGTCGCTGACGATCGGCACGAACACATCGGTCACCTGGCCATCGGGGGTCAGGTGTTGGCGGATCAGGGGATTGTCGGGTCGTTTCTGCAGGTCGGCGGGAAGCTCGAGGCGGCGGCTGAGCAGTTGATCGCCGGGTCCGCCGGCCCCCCCCGAACCCATCGGGATGCCCAGGTAGAGGAGACCATCGGCATCGGCGAAGAAGATGTAGCGCAGGCTGCGGCTGGTGCGCCAAAACTGTTCGGCCACGACCGCCAGCTGGCGATCATCGCCGCGGGCCACCAGCGGGGTGACGTTTGCCGAGAGCAGCAGGCCCAGGTCGCGGGCATAGCGGGTGTCGCTGAGTCGGGCATCGCGCTGAATGCCGTTGAGGGCAAAGAAGGTGATGCCCGTCATCAGCAGGCTGACCACCAAGGTGGCCACC
>JBIIJV010000086.1:0-10887 GCA_044233545.1 Cyanobium sp. | reverse complement strand
CAGGGTTGGCGGGATTGATTTGCAGCTCGAAGGCGGCGAGCTTGGCGGCTTTCTGCTCATCGCCATTGAGCTTCTCAAGGCTGGTTTGGAAGCTGTCGGCGAGGAGGAAAGGCATGGGATCAAGATGGCAGCTGCTGCTACCAGATGCAGTGAAGGTCTGGCAGGGCACGGAGCTTTTCATCAGCGGTGATCAACGGCCAGGCACCGTGAAGTGCCGTGGCCGCGATCAGGCGATCAGCTGGATCGCCATGCTGAAACAGGGAGCTGCGGGAGAGAACAGCGATATCAGCCGTGATTGGCAGTACCTGCAAACGCAGGGCCTGCAGCAGCCGTGAGAAATAGTCAACAGGGCTTACATCGCCTGGAAGCTGAAGGCGGCCGCGATCGATCAGGAGGGCCAACTCCCACAGCGAGATGTCGGCGATGGCCAACTGGCCCTCTTGCCGGCCTTTCTCCAGGGCTGCGGCGGCACTGACGCTGAGGCGCGATGGAGCATTGGCCCAGAACAGAGGGATGTGGGTGTCACAGATGATCCGCATCACCACCCCACTCCACATCCGGGATCGCATGGACCACATCGCCAAGGGAGACGCGATCACGCAGAGCCAGTAGCCATTGGCGGGCATCTTCGGCAGGGTCCCGCTCCGGAGCGATCCGGGCAATGATTCGTCCGCGGGATGTCACCTGCAGCTCTTCACCAGCCTGAACGCGCTTGAGGAAAGCAGGCAGGTTCTGCCGAAGATCGGAAACGGAGACGAGAGCCATGCCCAACACTCCTATATGTACAAACCGATTGTACACGAGCCGCGTGCTGATGGCCTGGTGCGAGGGGGTGGATCAATCCTGACCACGACCCACCTGGATCGGCGTCGAACTGCCAGAGGGGGAAGCGCCATTTTCCCTGATCCAGGATCCCCAGCAGGGTGCCGGCCTTGAGTCGGTCGTGCACCGTCTGGCGGCTGCCGGGGGCGAGGAGCTCGTTCACCTCGGCTGTACCGATAGTGCAGGCCAGGAGCTGGAGGCGGAGGGCAAAGCTGCGCCGGAGTGCTTCGATCTCGAGCTGGGCGGCATTGGCGGGGGGGGCTCACAGCCAATCGGCGAGCGGGCCGTCTGCCTTGGCGCTGGGGGCGCCTTCCCGCGGGGCCACAGAGGACCGCGCCTGCAGCAGTGCCGCCTGGGCTGGAGGATCGAGCGGCGCACGGCGAAGCTGGTCGAGAACAGCGGCCTGAAACTCAGCTTGTGGGGTGATGAGCTGCGCCAAGAGCCTTACTTAGCCTAGTCCCTGATCGTAATAGATGTAAGGGTGTGGGATGTTGACCGCTCGCTGAGGAGCGAAACAACTCCAGTAGCTGGAGCGCGGTTAGAGTCAAGCCATGATGGAGGTTTGCAATGCCAACGCGCAGCACGAATGAGCTCGAGACAGACAAGATTCAAGCCATGCTTGAAAGTATGCACTGGGACCCTCCTGTGCACGCCTGGCGCGTGGAGAGCGACATTGATTCCCTTGGCGATCAGGCCCTTTGGGTTTGGGTTGTTTACGATGTTGAGGAAGTCGACTTAGAGGCTGCCCATCAAGCCGAAAGAAAAATCCAGAGCTTGATCTCAGATGCGGGAGATGAACGTTGGGTTTATGTAAGATTTCGAACCCGTGTAGAGGATGCTGACACTGACGAAGATGATGAAGACGAGACCGGGTGGCCTGATGATCTGAATGAATCTCCTGTCGTGGGTTGAACTTGATGTGTTTACCTCAGAATTTGCTGGATCTGTGCAAGAACATGCTCCCTGGAGACAAGCAGCGGGGCCGCCCTGACGCAGCGACCTTGAAGCGCTCCATATCTACAGCGTATTACTCCGTCTTCAGCCTTCTTGTTCACGCTGCTGCCAGCATGTTGGCTGGAAATGGATCAGAGAGAAAAGAACTCAGAGGATATGTAGCTCGCGCATTTGATCACTATGAAATGGCTGAGGCTTGCAAGGGATTTGCAGGTGGGAACCTTAATAAAGGGTTAAAACCATGCCTGCAGTTACCGATTTCAACAGACTTGAAGGACATCGCCGCAACCTTTCAATCTTTGCGTCAATCACGCCACGATGCAGATTACAACATCTTGCAAAAGCCTAATAAGACAGATGCACGCCAAGCAATCCAAGATGCTGAACGTGTTTTCACGCTCTGGGAAAAGATCAAAGGTAGTGAGGAGGCACGTCTTTTTTTGCTCGCACTGCTGTTGGACGAGCGGGTCAAGAAAAGAGGCTAACTACACCCGATACACCTTCATCACCTCATCCCCCAGGTGATTGATCACCTTCACCGCAATCCGACCCGTTGAGGGCTTGGCAAAGGGCACGGAGATATCGCTGTTGAGAGATTCCCAGGCTTCAAGGTCTATCTCAGCCTTGAGCGATGTCTTGAGGCTCTTGTAAGGATCGTTCTGGCCGAGGAAGTAGGCCTGGCGCACGAAGAAGCTCTCGCCATTGTAGTCGCTGTCGATGAACCAGCAGGCGATGTTGTTGGGCTCGTCGCTGCGGACTTCGCCAGTGGAGGGGTCGAAAACGGCCAAGCCGAGGTATCCATTAGCCTCGATAACAATTATTTTGGTGCCACTCCAGAAACAAAGGATCCGGCCTGTTGCTGACTTGATCGGGGATTGATACCAACTCTTTCCCATGGAGCGCATAGTACTCACGACCGTTTGAGAATTCTTCCCTGATACGCCTACTCACTTCAACATGGAATTCCTTCGTCAGGGTTAAATATCCATTATCAAATAGCGTATGCAGATCAGATCGCATAAGAATCCCGTTCGATACCCTGTGGGGGCCATTTTCAGAATAAGGCTGGATATGCGCAGCCTCGAGAACGGGTAGCGTCTTCTCGCCTGTAATGGCACAACGACGAGAGTATTCATCCAAAACCATGATACGAAAACCTCCTTGGCCAAGCCTTGGCCTGATGGTGAGATCCTTGCCGTACCTGACGCCAACAGGCCCACTGTGCTCATGATCAGATTGGGCGACCTGAGAGAAGAATGGTTGAGCTTGCTCGAATAGCCTCAATCCTTCACTCCCAGGCAGAATCTCAAAGCTTTTCCCTGTCACAATATTGGATGGCCAGTCTTGGGGAGGATCGATATACGTGGCTTCTTCCAAATAAAAGGGTTGGGTGAGTATTGTGCAGCCAATGATGGGATTAAGCTCTTGATCACGGCGCAGGTTTCCAATCTTCTGGCGGAACAACGTAAGGCTTGGCATTCCGTTTGCTTCTCCAAACGCCTTCCAGGCAAGATCAAGCGGAAGTGTAGAGTGCCTGACAAAGAATGCACCTCCCACGATCTTGTTTTCTGGGTATTTGGATTTGAACAAAAAGAGCTCGCTTGCTTCGAGAATTTTGAATTGGGTTGTTGCCCGAGGCCGCCAAAAATTCATCTCTTCGGCATTTCGCTGTCGTAGATAGCGGAACCAATCGGCATCCGTAATGCCAACATACAATTTCATGGCATCAATCGATTGAGACGATCATTGGATTCATTCATCTTCCTCCCGCCAGCATAGTAATTTCTGCCCTCCGGCGCCACCTCCGTCAGCCAGATCGCTGTTTCGGCCGCTTCGATCTGGCAGTAAAAGGGCCGGATACCCTGAAACTCGTGGTGACGCCAGTGCTTCAGCAGCCGGGCCGTCTCCGCTGTCACCTTCCACTGGCTTTCGGGCGCCTGTCGCCACTCCTCCACCAGGGCCCGGATCGAGTTGATCTGCTGGGTGACCTCGTACTGCTGATCGCTATCCGACAGCCCCTGGGCCCCGAACTCCAGCTCGCGCTGCTCGTCCTTGCCGCCCCGCTTCCTGGGCTTGGGGATCGGCGTGATCAGCTGCGACTCCCGGCGCCCCGCAAACTCCACCTGCGTGGGGATGCCTTTCACAAGCTCCCAGTGCCGACTGGGGCGCTCGTAGGGGGAATTGAGGATCGGGTCGTTGAAGAAGCGCTCGCTCATCGCAGGGCCCGGCTCAGGGCGCACCAATGGCATGGGGCGTTGACAGGAGGCCCGGGATGCAAGACCCCCAGACCGGTCCGTCCAGCTTTGACGCTCCCATGGGCCATACGCTGTCGCCGGTTGATGCCACTCTGCATCGTTTTACGGCAGGACGGGGTGGGGGGTCATGGGTCAGTCAGGGCGGTTCAGACGCTGCAGGCGCAGTTCACTGACCGAGGCAATGGCCTCGAAGTCGGTGTCGAAACTCACCAGCACAGCGTTGTGGTGCAGGGCCACAGCAGCCACCAATAGATCAAGGCTCAGCACGGTGCGGCCGATCTGGCGGCAGGCCTGGCCCAGGTCGATCGCCCGCTGCCACAGGTCCGCCGGGGTGGGGAGCGTCGGCAGGGTGGCGAACTGGGCCTCCAACTGGCGCGTCTCGTCCGGCCGGGCTGAGCGCAGCAGCTCGAAGCGCACCGGTTCGGCCAGGTGCGCCTCGGGATCGAGCACGAAGGGTGCGATGAACTGCTTCAAGGACGCCGGGCTACGAACACGGGTGAAGTCGATCCAGAGGCTGGTGTCGAGCAGCAGGGTCATGGGGCGAACTCCTGGTCCCGCTGGCGCTCGCGCTCTTGGTCGGCCTCGTAGGTCTCCAGCTCCACGCCCCATTCACCGCTCAGGAAGCGCTGGGCGATTTGGGCGCGACGGCGCTGCTGCAGGGCCTCCTCCATCAGGCGGCGGATGGCGGGGCCCTTCTTGCGTTCGCCGGTGAGATCCAGGATTTCGGCCATCTCATTGTCCGAAAGCTCGACGGTCACTTTCATGGTCCTGGCCTCCCGAAGTCGGACTCTAGGGTCAGCATGGCAGGCCTGGGCGGCTTGAGGAGGGGGCCACTCTGCGGGCCCGTGCTGCACGGAAAGGTGCCGCAAGGGGTGAGCCTTTCCGCCAGGTACGGAGTGGAGTGGAAGCCCCAGTTCTAGTGAACTGCTGGAGAACAAATCTCGGCTTATAGATTTCTCAGGCGATCTAAGCGAGATTGCGGTCAAGGTTTGGTGCGCTTGTTGAGGCTACGCAGCAGGCTCTCGGTGCGGTCCCAAAGGCAAGCGACTAGGAAGGCGGACATAACGCCAAGGAGGGCAATCAGAGCGATATCGGTGAGCCAAAGCACTTCGGCCGGAGGCTGATGCGGGGGCTTTGCGTACTGAGGTATGTGCCTCTGCAGGAACTTTTCCGTCGGCCTGGACCGGGTGGAGGCTGCGATGCCACTGATGGCCAGGCCTGAGGCCAGGATGGCCAGGAGTTTCTGCAAGCGCTTTTCCCGCTGGGCATCCTGTTCCTCGAGCTCCATCTGCTGTTTCTGGGAATCGAGGGCGACCAGGGCGCGGATTGCATCGATCGCCTGATCGGCGTAGCGACGGCCGGGTCGGAGCACCTTGAGGTCGTGCTCGATCTGGCGGAGGTGAATGGCGCAGTCGTCGGCGAAATAGCTGTGCAGGAAGGTGTCGCTGGCGGGGAGGTAGGTGGAGCTGAGCTGGGCGTTGGCCTGGCTGTCGCCGATCAACAGCAGGTGGTGATCAAGATCGCGCTCGCTGCGTGCCAGACCATGGCTGTGGTGGGGAAGCGCCGAGAGATGCTCTTCCAACAGGGCAATGCGCTGGGCACGCTGCTCGGCTGTGGTGTTGGGCAAAAGCTGATGGATCTCAGCGAGCCGCCGCTCGATCTGCTGGTAGTCAGCAAGCCCCTTGTGGTAAGCAGCAGCTGCCTGATCCACGACATGGTCGATCTTGGCGCGGCAGCAGAGCCTGTTGAGGATGTGCGGCAGAGCGTTGCCATCCAGGGCTTTGCTGGGGCGAATCCACACGTAATAGCTGGTCCCATCATGCACAAACTCCCAGATCGGCGCCCCCAGCAACTCGGCCTTGATCGGCTGGAAATCTTTGATGCCAAAGGCGTCTTGGCAAAAGGCGTGGGCCAGTGCATCGCTTGAAGAAGCAGCCACCACGAGCAGCAGGAAGCACTGGCCCAACGACGGATTCAGGTCGACAGGGCAAGAACGCAACGCTGAGACAGGCTGCTGCTCCAGGGAAGACTCCAGATCGAGAATCAGGGTGTCGTGGAGAAGATAGGGGGAGAGCGTCTGGGTGATTTCATGGGGCGAAGTGCTCAACAAAAGGAGCTTATTTTCAGAACCACCATGCTCTTCCGACAGCAGTGGAATCAGGCCGCAGTGAAAGCGGTTGGAGGAAGAACCTGCGGCTTTGCTCTGGAGATTGCCGAGAATCGATCTGTGTGCCTGCGGGGGGATCGCCAGGGCATCAAGCAATCGCTCTGTGGATGATTCACGAGCTGTTTCACCGGACGGGTCGGCATAATGTTCTTCCTGGCCTGGCGTGGGGCCCAACCCATGGTTCAGTTCGAAAACAAACTGATCCAGACAGGCATACTCAACGCTTGGGCTGAGATCCGCCATCTTTCGGGGGAGGAGTGGTGGTGCGAAGCATGATGTTGCGGATCTGGCCTTTGAACTCCTTGGCATTGGGGGTGGGAGTTGTACCAGCAACACGAGTCACTTCAGGAGTCGGAGATTCTGAAGGGGGCAGGGGATGCAGAGAAGGAATCAACTTACGATCAAGGTCCTGGTGACGATTGAGAAATCCCGACAGTCGACCTTCCAGCTGGGAAGGACTCAAGTTATCGTCAAGAGAATCAACAAAATCCGATATCGAAGAACGCTCTTCTGCCGACAGCAGAGAGACGTTATCTTCCAGCCCCTGTAGAAATTCATCCAGGACTTTTTGTGCCACCATCACATTCAACTCTAACTTCAAAGTAGCAGGTCCGGCCGGCGGCCTACTGCCCCACGGCACAGAAGGCTGCCCAGTAGAAGGGGTGGCGATAGGGGCGATCGTCTGCGGCGTAGCGTTCGCTCAAGGAACGGCGAATGCTGCGCTTGGCCGTTTCCTGACCATCGGCGTCAAGGGATGGCACCAGGCGCTGGAGCGTGGCCACGGCTTCGGCGCAGGTGAGCTGGCGCAGCCACTGCTGGGCCTGTTTGAGGGCCAGGGCCACATCTGTGGAAGGCTGGGTTTGCTCCTGCTGTTTGAGCAGGCGGTAGAACTCACCCATCAACAGGCCAGTGCTGAGGTCATTAACGGTCCAGAGGGTGCCGATCACACTGTTGCAGCCGGCGTAGAGAAAGCCGCTGCTGAGCCCCACGAATTCATCGCTGAGGCTGTTGAGCTAACTCAGCCCGGTTTCACATGCCGAAAGGGCTACCAGGCGAGCCTGTCGGAGATCCAACTCGAAGAGATCAAGCAGGGTGAGGCATTGGTTCAGATCAAGGGCACTGCCATCCCGCTGGGGCAGGTAGCGGTTGGCATCCGCATTAGCCGGTGCAGGTTTGACGGTGCTGCCAGCCAGGATAAGTGCCGACAGCTCAGGTTTTTCGAAGTTGAAATAACCATGGCAGGCATAGTGCAGGCAGTTGCTGCTGGCTAGCACGGCCGACTGTTGCGCCAGGGCTGCTTTGGTGGCCTCTTGCCGCTGCAGCACCTTGGCCCTGGGTGCGAACAGGGACTGAATCTCCGCCACTTCCAGCTCGGTGTAGAGGAGATCCTGCGTGGGATTCTGCAGGGAAAACAGGCTCTGCAGCGGAGTCTGCGGCCGCTTCTGCACCACATCCAACACCTGCAGGCTGGGGGCAAAACGCACGCCGCGGCTGAACTGGTCCACAAGGGTGGTGGTTGGGTCTCCGAAGGGCAGGCTGTGAAGGGGGAGCAGGTGCAGGAAGCGGTGGGGAACGAGGATCAGTTGATCGGCATGGGGTGCGATTTTTGCAATATGGCCTACCAGAGCCTCCATCTCCAGCAAGACGGAGAGGCGGTTGAGGGTTTCTGGCAATGCAGAGAGCCACGCCGAGCGAGCGGATGCGTATGCCGAAAAATAGCTGTTCAGCTCCTCAATCAACAGTTCCAGGGTTGGCTCAGAGTAGCGGTGGCAGAACGGCTCGGATGAATTCTTGGCAAGGATGAAGGCTATCAATTTTTGACCCGCTACATACCAACTCACCAAGACTGAGCGCTCATCGGGCAAGGTTGCCCGCAGTTGTTCGATGGAAAGCGGCTGCACCTTCTGGCTGAGGGAGAAAGCGGGGTCTATCTCGATGATCTCTTCTTGAATCAAGCGACCAAGATCCTGTTTGAGCTGCCGCAAGTTATCGTCTGATCTTTGCCCTCCGCCTGAGCCGGCCTCTGGCCTGAGCTCACTACCGCTGAGGTTTTCACCCCTATTGAGCTCGCGTTCAGCTTTGGCGATTGAGCCTCGCAGTTCATCAAGGCGCCGGATCACATCTTCGGGGATCTCACCTTTTGGATACAAGTCTTTGGTGGAGAGAAGTTCGACAAGATTGCGCGCCTTGGATCGATCAGCCACCTCCAGAGCCTGATCAAACCGCTGTTGATCCACATACACCTGCACAAGATTGGCATAGACCTCAATCGCCTGGGAAACGATCTCAGCCTTGCGGGCAGGATCGATGGCGACAGAGCGGAGGTTTTCCACCGCTGTGATGGCCAACAAATACCCTTTGATGGCCACGATAGGGAGATTGTTGGTAAAGCCCAGATTGCCAAGATTGCGAGACGTCTTGAGGCAATCAGTCGACCGCTGCACAGGATCCATGACCCGCAGGGCGTTGGCGTAAGCCGCGATGGCCTTCTCGATCTGCTCGGCTGGATTGGCGGAGAAGGGGGCAAGATCGCTGTAGGCAATGCCGAGGTTGTTATTTGTCATCGCATAGTCTTGTGGCAGCTCCGCTTCGGTGTAGACCCGCAGGGCGTTGGCGTAAGCCGCGATGGCCTTCTCGATCTGCTCGGCTGGATTGGCGGAGAAGGGGGCAAGATCGCTGTAGGCAATGCCGAGATTGTTATTTGTGGTTGCCCAGGCTTGTGGCAGCTCCGCTTCGGTGTAGACCCGCAGGGCGTTGGCGTAAGCCGCGATGGCAATTCGTTGGTTGACTCCTGGGTTGCCAAGCGGGAATTGCGCCACTAAGTTTCCGAAATTTCCGACCACTCCCGCCAGTCCCTGTTGTTGCTCCCGATCTGCCCCTGTCAGAACCCCTTCCCACCACTGGTCCAGCAACGCCACAACACCCGAGTTCAACTGAGGCAAGTTGACTCGCAACAACGAATACACCACCTGTGGATCAGATTGGCTCTCGTCAATCGCTCGCAGCAGCTGCATCAAAAAGGCTCCCTGTTGCTCAGCTCCGCCGCCGCTGCCCCCGGCTGCGATCACCTCGCCCAGCTGGGTCGCCAGATTCCGCAACCAAAGCGCAGAGTTTTGATCTTCCTGTTCTTCCAGCATCTGGGCCACCTGCTCACACATGGCCAGAAACTCCACATCCAAAAGGTCCTGGTGGCTCTCCAGCACAGCTGGCTCCTCCCCACTGGGGCATTGCAGCAGCTGCTGGATCAGGGCCAGGTAGGCCTGCTGGCGTGAGGGCTCCATGGGCATGAATGAAGAGCGACGAGCAAGGAACCCAGGCTTTATCATGCTCGCATTGAAAAGTGGGGGCGGGAAGGCAGCCGGTCTTTTCGGCTGGATCCGCAACCGACGCTGATCTGGATGGGTTAGTGGCTCACCGCACCGCCTCGGTGCCGAGCCGCTTGGCCTGCAGCTTGTGGGTCAGCTGATGGGTCAGCGGATCTCGCGGCGGGGAGTGAAAAGAGGCCATCACGAGGAAGGCGAGGGACATCAAGGAGCAGCCAAGGGAGTCAGCGTGTAAGGCAGGTCTCCTTACAATCACGTCATGACCACCGTCACGCTTACCTCCAAGGGCCAGCTCACCCTCCCCAGGCCCCTGCGGGATGCCCTCGGTCTGACGCCCGGGGCCCGGCTACAGGCCAGCATCGACAAGCAAGGGCGGCTGGTGCTGGTGCCCTCGAAATACGAGCCGGAGGAGCTGTTCCTCCACCGCCCCAAGCTCAACCGCTGCCTGAGCCTCGCGCAGATGGAAGAGGCCATCGCCGCTGCCGCGGGCAGGCCAGACGATCGTGAGGACGCTTGACACCAACGTCGTTGTACGGCTACTGATCGGCTACGACCTTGAACGCCAGAGCCGCTAGGAGCTGTTGGAGCGCCTGGTGCGCACGCGCGGTGTCGTCGTTGATGACATCGATGCGGTGATCGATGCCCTCGAACAGTTCCGCCAGGGCGGCGACCTGGCCGACCAGCTCATCCTTACCCGTGCGGCACGCATCGGTGCCTTGCCGGTGTTGAGCTTTGATCAGCGCTTCTGCCGCTGTGCGGGTGTGGAGCTGCTTGTGGCGAAGGCTTCTCCGTAGGTCATCGCCAGCTCAGACAGGCGGAAATAGCGCTCCCTGCAGAGCGCCAGATCCTCAACCAGCTCCCAGCAGTACTGCGGCAGCACAACAGAAGCACTTGGGGCCGCGAATCTTGGTTCTAGGCACGGGGCGCATAATTTCAACCCTCCAGCTGTTGCGCGGCGGCGATCCGGCCCAGCTCCTGGGCGGTGTGGCGCAGCACCTGGTGCTGCTGCCAGTCGGCCGGCAGCACCAGCCACACCGGGCTATTGGTGCTGGAAGCCAGGGCCCCCTGGGCCATGGGCCCATGGCCCAGAGGCCCATGGCCCAGAGGCCTGCGTTGCAGGGCGGCCCAGGTGTCGGCCTCCCGATCGGCCACCACCAGAGCCAGGGCGCTGCCCTGGATCCGGCCAATCCAGTCGTTTGGGGTCTGCAGGCTGTTGCCCCCGCTGTGCAGGCTGAGCCCCAGCTCCTGCAGGAGCCGCCACAGGCCTGGCGCCACGCCCCGATCGGGCACCAGCACCTCCGACATCTGCCCTGGCGCTTCGGGGCAGAACGCCAGGGCCAGGGGCAGCTCCCCCAGCGGCAGCAGC
>JBIIJV010000241.1:0-4047 GCA_044233545.1 Cyanobium sp. | reverse complement strand
GCCGCTTCACTGAGGTGGACCATCTCGAGGTGATGGTCCACCACCCGTTGGCGGCTGGCGGCATCGAGATCGGGTCGGGCAGCTTTTACTGCCAGATTGACGTTCTGCCAGACCGTTTTCCAAGGCTGCAATGAATAGTTCTGAAACACCACCATGCGGTCCGGACCCGGCCGCTCGATCGGTTGACCCGCCAGGCTCACCTTGCCACTGCTGGGCTTGAGGAATCCCGAAACCATATTGAGCAGGGTGCTTTTGCCACAGCCGGAATGGCCGATGACACAAAGAAATTCCCCCTGTCGCACCTGCAGATTGATATCACGCAGGGCTTCAAAGGAACCGCGGCGGGTGGCATAGACCTGGCCCACCCCGCTGAATTCAAGAAAGGACGGGTTGGTGGCGGGGGTGGCGGCGCTCATGGTGGTGGGGGTCACTCAGCGGGACAACAGGGCCCGTGCGGAGAGGCTGGGCGGGGGATTTGGGCGATTGGAGGTTCTGGGGCTCCGGGGAGGGCCTTCAGGTAGTCGAGGGGATTGTCCTGGTCGAAGGGGATGTCATCGGCAAGGCGGAAGGGGTGACGATCGGGACGGAGGCTGGGGTAGCCGGCAGCGGCAAGGGCCCGGTCACACAGGTCTGGGCGATAGACCTGGCCAAGCAGTTCGAGCCGATTACTGGGGAATGGGGACCACCCCCAGCGGCTGAATTGACTCAGAATCCACGTCCCCTCGGCCCGGTTGGGAATGTGGGCGCGGTCAAAGTGGTAGCGGTTGAACTGAAGTAAAGCCTGAGGCTTTTCATCGTTGCCGTAATCGAACTGGCGCTGTAGAGCAATCTCGGCCCGTCGGCCCAGCCATTGATTTTGGCTAAGAATTCTGATCAGTTCGGGTCGCTGGCCGCCATCGTCGCAACGTTCGGCGGCTTTCATCAGGCCGGCGCCAAGGGCATCAAGGGCCCCTGGATGGTCTTCGGCCCACCGCTCCGAACAGGTGAGCACCTTTTCGGGATGCCCGCTCCAGATGTCCAGATCAGTCGCCAGAACATAGCCCTGGCGATCTTCGACGGCCTCGGCGACCCGATAGCGACCGGCGATGAACCCATCGATTTGTTGAGTTCGCAGGGCCCCCCCCATCGTCATCGGCGAGAGAGGGGTGAAGCGCACCTGGCGATCGGGGTCGATGCCGCCGGCTGCCAACCAGTGGCGTAGCAGCAACTCCGCCATCGAGCCCAACTCGGGCACCGCCAGGGTGAGGGGTTGGCCCCGGTTCAGAAGCCACCCGAGCAAATCGGCGCGACACCTGACCCCCTGGGCCAGCAGGGAACGGGCCATGCAGAGGGCATTGCCGTTGCGGCTCACCGTCATCGGCGTGATCGCCGGCCAAGGGGTTCGGCTCCCCAGTCCCAGGTTGAGTGCCAGGGGCGTGGTGGCCGAAGTGATGGCCACCTGCAGATCAGCTTCGAGCAGCTTTGCTTCGAGACGATCCCAGCGGGCGAACGGGACGGGCACCACCTCAATAGCTGAACCGTCGAATAGGCTTTTGTCCAGGGCAACGGCCAGGGGGGCGATGTCAAGCCCTGGCAAGAAACCGAGTCGAATGGTTTCTGGTCTCCGGGGCCCCTGCTTGCGGGCCGGCGGCAGGGCGTTGGCGCCGGCCTGCCGCCCGTCGATTCCGGCGGCCGCAACTACGCCGGATGCTGCAACGACACCAGCGGCCGCGGCGACGCTGGAGCGGTGCTGACGCAGGCGTCGCTGCTGATGCAGAAAGCCGATCAATTCACCGCGCAGGTGGTAGTAATCGGGGTGCTCAATCACCTCCAGGCGCTGGCGGGGCCTGGCAAAGGGTACGTTAAGAATCTGGCCGATTTCCGCTTCAGGGCCATTGGTCATCATCACCACCCTGTCGGAAAGCAACAGGGCCTCATCCACGTCATGGGTAACCATTACGGTGGTTACACCAGCTTCTTGGCAGATCTGCATCAGTTGTTGTTGCAGATTGCCGCGAGTGAGAGCATCGAGGGCCCCAAAAGGTTCGTCCAGAAGCAGCAAACGGGGTCGGATCGAAAGAGCCCGGGCTATCGCCACCCTTTGCTTCATACCGCCCGAGAGTTCAGCCGGCAGCTTGTCGGCAGCATGGCTGAGGCCAACCATCTTGATACTGCGATCAATGGTTTGTTTGCGCTCCGCGACCGGACTGGAGGCCATGACGCTATTGACCGCCAGGGCAACGTTCTGACGAACGGTTTGCCAAGGCAGCAATGAATAGTTCTGGAACACCACCATGCGATCTGGGCCTGGCTCTTTAACCTCGCGTCCGTCGATCAAAATGCCACCACTGCTGGCCTGGGTAAGGCCAGCCAAGAGATTAAGCAGGGTGCTCTTGCCACAACCGGAATGACCAATTAAAGAAACAAATTCCCCTTCTCTGATTTCAAGGTCGATGTCCTTGAGAGCGATGTAATGGCCACCATCTTTGAGGGGAAAGACTTTGGTGACATCATCAATAGTAAGGAATCGAACCATTTCAGTGACCACCCTGAGCAACTTTGCTTCCAGTCCAGGCCACTAAGCGATCAAGGGCTAGACCCACAAGCCCAACATAGATAATGGCCAGGATTATTTGGCTGGAACTGCTATCGCCTCCGGCGTTGTAGGCATCCCAAATGAAATAGCCGATGCCCCCGTCGGCTTTGAGCATTTCGGCTGCAACGATGGCTAGCCAGGCCAGTCCGACAGCAATTCGCAGGCCCGTAAATACATAGGGAACCGTTGCGGGAATCACAATGTTCTTAATATATTCGCTTTTGCGTAATCTTAAGACTCGGGATACATTAGTATAGTCTTCAGGAATTTCTCGAATGCCCACAGCTGTGTTAATGATAATTGGCCAGATCGCCGTAATAAAAATTACAAAGATAGCCGAGGTGTTAGCGTTCTGAAACACCATGAGTGAGATGGGGAACCAGGCCAGGGGCGGTACGGTGCGCAGCACTTGAATTACCGGATCAAAGCCTTTGCCGATGAAGCGGTTCAAGCCCAGCAGGCCGCCGATGGCGATGCCGACGATCGCGGCTAGGCCATATCCCAAGGCCACTCTCTGTAGCGAGATCAGGATCTGCCAGCCCAGCCCTTTGCTGGTGCCTCCGTTGTCGAAAAACGGTTGGTTGATGTAGGGATCCCAGGTATCGGTCATCACATTGATGGGACCCGGCAGCCGGCCTGTGCCAAGGATCAGGGAAAGGGCTTGCCAAAGAAGCAGGAAACCGCCGATGCAGACCAAATAGGGCAGCATGCCGCGTAGCACCGGATTCTTTAGGCGCCTCCGGGTGGGTTGCGACAAGGATGTCGCAGAAGCGGAGTGGGACATCTTGTACTAAGGGTGGGTCGGAAACCCCCAGATGGCAGGGCTTGCTGGCTGGGGTGGGGGTGCTAATGATGGACGGAATTCAGGCCAGGGTCTTGATCTTTAAAGCATCGAGATAGGCCTTGGGATTCTCAGGGTCAAACACGACGCCGTCAAAGAAGGTTTCCTTGCCCCGTGAATCACTGGCGGGAATCGCCTGTTCTTGCCCCAGGGCTTTGGCGGCCGTTCTCCACAGGTCACTGCGGTTGACCTTGTTAACCAGTGCCGAAGTATCGGTATTGGCGGGTAGATAGCCCCAGCGAATATCTTCGGTGACAAACCAGGTATCATGACTTTTAAAGGGAAATGAGGCATTCTCCGACCAGAAAAGCATCTTATAAGGACTATTCTTCACAATACGACCATCACCATGATCCACATTGCCGGCAAGTCGTGGCTTGATGTCTTCGACCTTGGCCTTAATATATTTATCCTGAGCAAGAATTTCACACATTTCGTCGAGATTGGCAGGGTTTTCACACCATATTTGGGCTTCTTGCACGGCCTTGAGCAAGGCCACGGACGCGTTGGGATTCTTGTCCACCCAGTCAGCCCGCATCGTGAATGATTTTTCCGGATGCTTGTTCCAGATTTCGCCTGTTTGAGCTGCAGTATAGCCAAGTTTTTTGTTGACTAAGCGCTGGTTCCAAGG
>JBIIJV010000298.1:0-2695 GCA_044233545.1 Cyanobium sp. | reverse complement strand
TAGTTCCGGTCTGCATGTTTGCCACCATCTGGGGAGGCGGGACCACAACTAAATCGGCATCTTTATTGGGATCAATGCCGTTTGCAGACAGCCAGTAGCGCATCCATAGATCATGGTTGCCCCCGGGAAATGTGACGGCGGCTTTAAGCTTTCTGCCCAGACTACTGGCACCTTTGGCCAGAGCTTCTTTGTTGTTGACAGTGAGCTTGGCATCTAACAAGGCATTGGAGGCCGAAATGGCCTGACCCTGCAGATTCAATCGGGCAAGTATGTACATAGGCAGGGGTTGCTTGCTCTTGGTTATCTTTCCGGCCGTTAGTAAATAGGGCATAGGACTAAGAATATGGGCCCCATCAATCCCCCCAGCACCACTGCCAAGCTCAAGGTTGTCCCGGGTTGCCGCCCAGGACGTTTGCTTGAGAAGTTTCACCTCGGGCATGCCGTGCTTGGCAAACAGACCTTTTTCTTTGGCAATGATCAAGGGCGCCGAGTCCGTCAGCGCAATGAAGCCGAGCGTTGCACCATTGACCTCGTTGCTGATGCTGCCCGTTGCGGCAGCATCCGATTTTGTTGCCGGCTTCTGGCCGCCACAAGCAGCCAGGAAGGCCGTGCCAGCCGCCGTGCCAGCTGCTGTGATCAGAAACTTGCGACGCGAGAACTGGGCCATAGCAATGCAGGGGAATGGTGGGAAGTTTTCTTGCAGTTAATCGAGGGAGAATCTCACAAGCGAGATTCGCTTTGAACTTGAGCTTGAAGCAGAAAGTAGACATCGGCAGCAGCGAGCGGGCGGCCGGCCGGTGTGCCATGACCAGTCTTCACAAAGAAGCGCTCTGATCAGGTAAGTCCGTATCGGCGCCCAAGGCTTGCCGATTATTTAATCAAACCATGCAGAGTCGTAGACGATGGTCACAATGGCTACAAAATCCATGGCACGCCTGGGAATTTCAATGCTGCTGGATTCTCTTGCCCAAGCGGCGCAGGCAGCCATCCTTCAAGAGTTTCTCAGCAATCCGAATTCGAGCAAGGCCCTCGGCAGGTTGCGGTGTTCATGGCCAGGGTGGCTTAGTTTGATCAGGGCGAACCGCTGCAACTCGTCCAGGTATGCCCAACGTTGGGGCTCAATCTTGAGGCCAAGCTGGTCGCAGGAGAGCACTACTTCCTCAGGCAGGGTCCCTGCTTCTTGCCAGGCACAGGAGCGGGCCGGTTGCAAGGCCTTGGCCGGTCCTTCTGGAAGATTGTTGGTTCGCACCAACAACCATTCCCGCAGCTCTTCGAGCGAGGTCATGTCATCTTGCCATTGCAGCAGAGCTCCCCGTTCGGCAGAACTCAAGCCATGCCATTGGACCAGTTTCAGCTTTACCCCCGCCAGATCGAGCTTGCGGCGTACCGCCATCGGTAGGCAACGCAGATCGCTGCTGAAGTCGGCTTCGAAATCAAAGAGTCGGTTGTGGATGGCCCCTTGACCCGGGGGGCTGCATGGTTCGCTCATCGGGCAAGCTGCAAGCATTTGTTAGCGCCGATTCGGGCTTGCAGGATGGCCCTGGCCTGCTCCAGGGCCGTTGGCAGATCGTCATGGCGATCGGCCAACCAAAGGTAGGCACCGAGATTCCAGAGCAAGGCCTCCGCCAAGGGGCCCTCGCCCTTAAGGGCCAACTGGCCGTCTCTTCGCCAATCCTCTAACCCTGACCACGGGATCTCTGCTGCGCTGATGCCATGGTCCCGGGGGTGAAGCAGAATGCGCTCTACGGTCCCCCGGCGCACTCGGGCCGTAATCCCGGCCCGAGTGGTGGGCAGATCGGTCGATCCTTCCAGCCCCTTGACGGTTAAAAGGTCGGTTTCGCCGGCTGCAGCTAGGGCTTCCCAGGCCCGGGCTTCGGTGGGTGGATGCACGAAGCCGCTCACCAGCAGCCGTTGGCCCTGGTGCGGGGTCCAAAGCAGTTCCAGGCTGGCCACAGGCGGTCGTTTGCCGATCAGATCCCTGATCAACACCAGCCGTTCGGCGGCTTGGAAATGGTCTGGTTGGTGGGTCAGGGCCAGGCCATGGCTATCGAGGCGCTCCTGGACCGCTGTCAACGGCAGGCCCCGCCACTCGATGCCGAGGGCGGCGAACAGCTCGGCCAGGGTGATGCCGTATTTCACCGGCATGGGGTTTCCCCCGTGCAGCACCACCGGAATCCCTGCGGCCGCCAGTGTCAGAGCCAGCAGGGGCAGCACCGGGGCGGTGCGGCTGCGGCCGTCATAGGGAACCCCAAAGCACAGGGCGCGGCGCCCGGGAGTGGTCAGGATTGGACCCAAGCAGCGATATCCATCCAGCATGCCGCTGAGCTCCTGGGGCGCCGGCCGACGAATGCGGTGGGCAATCAGAAATGCCCCCATCTGGGCCGAGTCAACCTTGCCTTTGAGCATCAACTCGATCGCTGCACGGGCTTCTTGGCGACTAAGGCCGGTGCTGGTGTGCTCGCCGCTGCCCACCTTGCCAATCAGTTCTCGGAACAGGGCACAATCCGGCCCCAGGGCATCAAGACGCTCCTGGCGGCGAGCTTCAAGCGTCGCCACGGGGGAATCCGTCGTTGGATTCTGTAGCGGTTGCAACAGGGGGGGATCCGGCCTGGGTGGTCATAATGTCATCGAGCGTAGGCGGTTTCAGGTTCCAGGCCGAGGTCTGGGCCCCGGTGTGGTTTTGATCACCACCCCT
>JBIIJV010000235.1:0-4143 GCA_044233545.1 Cyanobium sp. | reverse complement strand
CAGTTTCCGGATATGTCCGACTCCCCAGGGGCTGCCATCAATTCTGATGGTGGCGCTCCCGATCTGGTTGCTGCGCCGCTGACAAAATTGGAGTTGGCCAAGTCCAACTTCTGCGGCCTTGATCTTGCTCCCCGCCTTGATGAACTAGCCCGCAAGGGCTGGGAATCCCTTGATGAGGCGACCCTCACCATCCATCTCAAGTGGTTGGGAATCTTTTTTCGTCCGGTCACCCCCGGCAGATTCATGCTGCGGCTGCGGCTGCCCAACGGGGTCATCCGTGCCGATCAGCTGGAGCTGCTTGCGGAGGTGGTCGATCGCTGTGGCGAGCATGGCAGTGCTGATATCACCACCCGACAGAACATTCAGCTGCGCGGTCTGTTGCTGGAGGACATGGCGTCCTTGCTCAATTCCCTGGAGCGGGTCGGTTTGACCAGCCGCCAGTCGGGTCATGACAACCCCCGCAACATCACGGGTAATCCACTTGCGGGCATTGATCCTGACGAATTCTTGGACACTCGTCCCCTGGTTGGCGCCATCCAGAACCTTTTGCTGGGCCCCGATGGGCCCCGCAATCTGCCGCGCAAGTTCAACGTGGCGGTGGGGGGGGCCCCCGACAGCTTTCTGCTTCACAACGATCTGGCGTTCCTGCCGGCCTTTTGCAAGGGCGAGCTGGGGTTCACCGTCATGGTGGGGGGGTTTTTTTCAGCCCAGCGCAATGAGCTGGCGATTCCCCTCGGTCTTTGGTTGCGCCCCGAGCAGCTGCCGCTTTTCACCCTGGCCGTACTGCGCCATTACGAGCGCCGTGGGGATCGAACGACCCGCCAAAGAAGCCGTGTGATGTATCTGATTGAGGCCCTGGGCCTTGATGCCTATCGGGCCGAAGTCCTTGAGACTCTGGGGTCCTTGAGTGGTAGCACTGGTGAGACGGTGCTGCATGACGGCTCCCATCTGGTGTCAATCGCCCCGCGGGATGTCTGTGGAGTCCATCCCCAGAAACAGCCAGGGCTTTGTTGGGTGGGCCTGAACGTGCCCCTAGGTCGCCTCGACAGCGCTGCCATGTACGCCTTGGTGGAGCTGGCCCGTGGCTACGGCAGTGGTGAACTTCGCTTCAGTGAGAGTCAAAACATTTTGATTGTTGATGTCCCGACCCAGCGGATATCGGCCCTGCTGGAGGAGCCCTTGCTGCGGCGTTTTCCAAGTGATCCAGGACCACTGCTGGCCGAAGCCGTCAGCTGTACTGGTAATCACTACTGCGGATTGGCCCTGATCCCGACCAAAAGCACGGCCCTGGCGGTGCTCAAAGAGTTGGAACAACACTTGGAGCTTCCCGATGCGGTGCGGACCCACTGGACCGGATGCCCCAATGCCTGCGGCCAGCCCTACCTAGGTCAGATCGGATTAATGGGGACCAAAGCTCGCAAAGACGGTGAGATGGTAGAAGCCGTCAAAATCTTCCTGGGGGGTTCCATGGCCCAAGATCCCCAGTTGGCGGTTTTGCATGAAAAGGCCGTGCCGCTCTCCGATCTGCCGGAAGTGCTCGAAACTCTGTTGTTGGAGCGTTTCGGGGCCAGCCACCGCAACGCTTCGGCGTGATTCCGTCTTTTCCCCTGGCTCTACGCCGGCTTTCATGGTGAGAAACCTTGGGCCCAATCCCGTTCCGGTGCCATCTGCAGCCGCCGAACTCCCCTTCGAACCAGATCCCGGCGCCCTGCCGGTCCCCGGCCATGCCGATCGCTTGCCCTGGCTGCTGGCCTTACGGCGCCACAGACCCTTGGCGCTGGAACCGTGGCTGCGGGCCATCGAACTCGCTCAACTCGAGCCGGAGCCTGATCTGCTAGCCGTGCTGGCGGACCAGCTCGACGCGGATGCTGCCGTCCGCTTGCTGCGTTTCTGGTTGCAAAGCCCCGAACGAACGCCATCCCTGCCCAACCTGGTGGGCCGCGTCCGCGACAAAGCTGTTGCGGAGCTATTGGGCGCTGCCCTCGGCGATATGCGAGAAGGGCAGTTGGATGCCGCTAGCCAGGCGCTCCTGCTGCCCTTGCTGGGATACCAGCGGCGGGCCAGTGACTTCCCCCTTTTGCAACGGCTGGCCCTGCAACCGGGTCATCGCCAGGTCAGGCGGTCTGCTTTGGAGGGGCTGAGCCTTGGTTTGAGTGCCTGGCCCTTGACTGCTCTGCGCAACACCCTGGTTTGCTTGGCCGGTGATCTGGACCCCCTGCTAGCGGGCGCGGCGGTTGATTCCCTGGCCCGGTTGCCCAACGCCCGTTCCCCGTTAGTCCTGCTGGGACGCTCCTCCCTGGAGGCTTCTGTAGCCGAACGGCTGCAACGCCGGCTGCGGGCCCTTCCCGCCAGCACCCTGCTGCTGCTTGTGCATGGGCGAGCCGATGGATTCATTCCCCCGGACTTTCGCTCCCTGGCCGCGGAGCTGGAACAGCGCCGCGGTGCCCCAGTAAGGCTGCGGGCCCTCAGCGATCCGAACCCCCTACCCCCAGAGCCGCTGGGTGATCCCTTATCGCTGATTCCCCTTTTCCTGCTGCCAGGGGGACACGTGCGCCATGACGTACCGGCGATCGCTACCGCGTTGCGGCGGCAGGGACCGGTGCGGGTCATGCCCTTTCTGGGGGCTTGGCCCTGTTGGCAGCGAGCCCTGGCGTTTGAGGTGGCCCACGGCACCGCTGACCGGGCCCGACCGCGCTGGCTTCATCACCCCATCGCCGGCCCATTGGCCGTCCGCTACCTTGCCCATCTCGAACGGGTGACCGGTGCGACCTGTATTCAGACTCCTGAGGCTTACGACGACCTTGTCGCCCTGGCTGGGAACCAGTGCGGGGGGCTCATTCCCCTCTGCCTCGGAGCCAGTCGCTTGAGTGAGGGTCTGGCTCCGTTGCTGGGTGAAGCGGCGGCAGCACCGTTGCTGGCACGACCCGCCTTGCGGGAGGGGCTGCTCCGGTCCCTTGAGGTGCTGCCATGAGTCGCGAGGGGCCAGCGCTGGAGGGCCTGGGAACCGTCTATCTAGTCGGGGCCGGGCCGGGGGATCCGGAGCTGCTCACCTTGAAGGCCCACCGTCTCCTGGGCGAGTGCGATGCTCTGGTTCACGACTCCTTGGTGCCCAAGGCCTTGCTCGATCTTGTCGGGCCGAACTGCGAGCGGCATTTCGTCGGCAAGCGCCGCGGCCACCATTCCGTGCCCCAGCCCAGTACCAATGCGGTGCTCTTTGAGCTGGCCGGTCGCCATCGCACCGTGGTGCGTCTCAAGGGGGGGGATCCTTTTCTGTTTGGGCGTGGCGGCGAAGAGGCCGCCTATCTGGCCAGCCGCGGAGTACCTGTCCAAGTGGTGCCTGGCGTCACGGCAGGCATAGCCGCCCCGGCCTACGCCGGCATTCCAGTCACCCACCGGCGGGCCGGTTCCAGCGTCACCTTCGTGACCGGCCATGAGGAAGTCGACAAGGGCCGCTCGGGCGTCGACTGGCAGGGCTTGGCCCGCAGCAGCGACGGGTTGGTCATCTACATGGGCCTCCACAATTTGCGTCATATCTGCCAGGAACTGGCGGCCGGTGGTCTGGATCCCGCCACCCCGGCGGCGGTGATCCAGCAGGGCACGGTCCAGGGCCAGCGCCTTCTGGTATCCACCCTGGTGGATCTCGCCGATCAGGTTGAAGACCAAGGGTTTGTCTCCCCATCCATCGTGGTGGTGGGGCCAGTGGTGGCAGAGCGGGTGGCGGTTTGTGCGCCGCCGCTAGCCGATACTGAGATGCCACTACCGTTTTAAGACCATCCTTTGGGCCCCTTGGGTCCCTTGGGCCCTGGGTCTTGGTCGGGGCAGCCGCCCCCATAGGATCGATGGATGCCAACCATTCCACCTGACGGCAGAGAGGCGCCCTTAGCCATGCCGGTAGGGGTGCCGCCGTTGGAGCAGTTGTTTTCTTTTGCACTCGATCCCTTCCAGCTGGAGGCAATCGATGCCCTCAATATTGGCCATTCGGTAGTCGTCAGCGCCCCCACGGGCTCTGGTAAAACCCTGGTAGGCGAGTACGCCATCCACCGGGCACTGGCCCATGGGCGCAGGGTCTTCTACACCACCCCCCTAAAGGCCTTATCTAACCAGAAACTGCGCGATTTTCGCAGCCAATTTGGTACCGAAAAT
>JBIIJV010000136.1:0-7634 GCA_044233545.1 Cyanobium sp. | reverse complement strand
CAGGCCGTCACCCTAATTTGGCCAAACGTCAAAGCCATCTCAAGGCTCACCCCCCAAGCCACCAGCTGAATGCTGCTTCCGCTTGCCTACTCCAACTGCTCAACCTCATAGGGGTAACATTCGCCTTGCCTGTAGTAGTTTTGCCCAGGTTCAGGCTTTGTATTAACCTCCTGGAGTTCCAGTTCCTGCGGGTGGGGCATGAGTCCTTGCACTAGAGCAAATGTTTCTTGATTGAAGCCCAATGCCGCCTTGTTTTCTTCTGATAAGCTGGCCATTACTTCTGAATCAAAGAGAAAGTCTTCGTCCCAAAAGTAGTCCCTGACGAAATCAAAGTCCACATGGCCTAACAGCACATTGCCAAAGGCAAGCGGTTGACCGCAGACAGAAACCCGATCATTGTGATGGCTTATCTGTAATTCCAGAACTTCGTGCAGCATAAGAAAATGATAATCAGTGGGCATATACAACTTGGCCGATCGATGGGCCTGCAGCAATTTCTGCAACTCGACGAGGAGTTGGCTGGGATCAAAAAGTTCCCAGATGCGAGTTCCGGCCAGGCAGGCCCCATCTGTTGCGGCGATCGTTGCCGCCAGCTGATCGCCCAGTTGATCACCTAGCTGATCGATGCAGTTGCTCAGCGAACTGTCCAAGATCGCAGCGAAGGCTTCATCGGGTTGGAATGGCCAGCTCAACATTGGAGGCCCTTGCCAGTGGCGGCGCCCGCTGAATTGCCCACGACGCTAATGAACATTCTGCCAGCGGAGTTGCATTGGTGTCGCTGGCAGGGCCCAGGGGAACCAATCGCTGGCAGCCTCTCTGAATCAGGGCCATCAGGGGGCCCATCGGCAATTCCGCACAAAAACGGAAGAAAAAGAAAAAAGCGCTAGGTTGCATTCAGTTGACTTTAAAGGTTGCCTCAGCAGTTTTTGCCGCTGAAATGCCCTAAGTCGATTTTTGGTATCCCAAAACACATTTATTTCTGGAGCGATGACCATGTCCCGCAACGGTCTTAACCCCACATTTCTTTCAGGCAACCTCTCGATGCTGGGTGATGAAGCAATTGGCCTAGTTGCCCCTGCCCGCCGAGTCGCTCCCTCCCAGCCCCTAGGGCTTGGCATTTTTGCGGCCTTTGTCCGCAGCCGCGAACTGCGTCGGCGGATTAAGTTTGCCGCCCAAGCCCAGTCCCCTCGCCTTGGCTAAGGATCTTTGCCAGAGGGCCAATCCCGTCCCCTTATTGTTAATCTTTTAGCAACCATGTAGGGTGACGATAAATTTATTTTGTTATTGCCCAGCCTGTCGCGACATAATCGAGTTCGTTATTGGGTGGTTTGACGCAGGTGAACCGCAGGCAATGGAGTCAGGCCTGCGTTGATAGGCTGACACTGAAGTAACCATTACTGCGTTGCAAGCCAGCCCATGAACTGGAGCCCTGAAGCCGATGAGGTCCTCAAAGAGGTTCCCTTTTTCGTACGACCGATCGTCCGCCGTCGGATTGAGTCCATGGCCGCTGAGGCCGGCCTCGCCAAGGTGGATCTGACCTTTTATGAACAGGCCCGGGAGCGTTTTGGCCAGAAATGAGCGGCTGATGAGGTAAAAGGGGGATAACACAACCCCCTATCGATGTCTCAGTCGAAACGAGAACAGGTGGTCAGCCACCTCCGTTACATCCGCCAGGAGCTGCGGGAAATGCATCAAGGCGTGATGGAGGACGGCCTTCTGCCTGAGGCCGGTGAGGTGCGCGGCGTGATGGCCCAAATGGAAGCCCTGCTCGAACTCCTGGAGGGCAAGGGATCCCGTAAGAAGGAAGGCGAAGCCTGATTCGCCTGGCTGCCCCCCTTGCCGAAACCCAGCGGAGCTGGTTTGCTTAGGGAGTCCCCATCATCCGGCCCCGGCCTCGGCTGCGGGCTTTTTTATTGATTTCCGCTACATGTGGGGTAAATTCTTTCACAAGCCCCCACAAATGGTGTATACAGGGTAAGCAGGGCGCCTGGTCGGGTGATGGGGATCACCGCCGGTGCCCCTGTCCACCACCTCGGTGTTGGACAGGGAAACAACCGGCCGATGTGGCCCTGCACCCCATTTCTGTCCATGGCCCCACCCCTGGCTCCACTCGTTGCCCCCAAGTATCAGCAAACCAGGGTCCAAAAAAGGTTGATCCAGGCGGGCGACGCCCTGGCCCAGTGGGCAAATAATCCTTGGCGCCGGCTTTCCCTATCGCTGATTGTGCTGCTGGTCTCCTTTGGCATCGGCGGAGGCCTGGGCGCCATCACCGGCGCCCTGTCCTATATCGACCAGCTCTCCGCCCTGGTCTGCGTGCTCGCCATGGAGATGGCCGCCCGTTGTCGGCCCTGGCTGCTCAAGCGCCCCAGAGATCAACGCTTGGGATTGCAATTGCTCGATATGGCCCGCATCGGCCTCCTCTATGGCCTGCTACTCGATGGCTTCAAGCTGCAGTGAGTCCGATCGCCGCCCCCGCCCCCGCTCCAGCGCTCAGCAAATACAGCAGGGCCATCCGAATCGGCACCCCATTGCGCACCTGTTCTTCCACCAGACAGCGTTCGCTGTCGTCCAGCAGTTCGCCCGCCAGTTCCACGCCCCTGTTCACCGGGCCCGGATGCAGCACCGGCACCCGGGCCCCACAACGTTGCAGGCGCTCGTGGGTCAAGCCATAGCGGCGGTGGTAGCTGTCGAGGCTGGTGAGCAGATGGTCATGCATGCGCTCCTGTTGGAGCCGCAGGGTCATCACCGCATCGGCACCGCTCAAGGCCTGATCAAGGTCCCGGCAGAGGATCACCGGCCCGCGCTGGCTCACCGGATCGTGCCGTTGCCCTGGAGGCGGTGCCGCGACGAACTGGGCGAAATCCTCCGGTAACAAGGTGGCGGGGCCGCACAGCACCACCTCGGCGCCGCAGCCGGTGAGGGCCCAGAGGTTGGAGCGGGCAACCCGGGAATGCAACACATCGCCAACGATCACGATCCGCCGGCCGACGAGGCTGGCGGGCGTGGGCTGGCTGGGCTCGAAATGGCGGGCCAGGGTGAACAAATCAAGCAGGCCCTGGCTTGGGTGGCTGTGCAGTCCGTCGCCCGCATTAAGCACCGCCACCTTGTCGCCACCCCGTTCCAGATCCCGGGCAAGGCGCTGCGGGATGCCGGCACAGCGATGGCGCACCACCAGCACATTGCTGCCCATCGCCACATAGGTGCGGGCCGTATCCAGCAGGCTTTCGCCCTTGCTCAGCGAACTGGAGGAGGGCGTAAA
Source organism: Cyanobium sp. (assembly GCA_044233545.1). Classification (GTDB taxonomy): domain Bacteria; phylum Cyanobacteriota; class Cyanobacteriia; order PCC-6307; family Cyanobiaceae; genus Cyanobium. Next base: position 4,375 of record JBIIJV010000136.1, on the reverse strand, counting down.
GGTTTGAACATCGGCCGAAAGACGCCGGGCCGCCAGTTCAAAACTGCTGCGGGTGCGGGTGCTGGGTTCAAAGAACAGGGTGGTCATCAGCCTTCCCTGCAGCGCCGGCAGCTTGCGGGCCCCGGCCACCGGCAATTGGCGGAAGCGTTGGGCCAGTTGCAGCACGGTGGCGTAATCCGCGACCGAAAAGGACGCCAGGTCAAGTACATGGCGGTGGGTCCAGCCGCTCAACGCACGATCCCGGCAAACAGCCTCAACTTAAGGGTCGATCGTCCCGGCGCCCAAGCCACACCCCCTGATCTCCCCAGTCCAGCTGCTCAGGCCGCCAGGCTGCTGCCGCTGCCGGCTGGCGGTCCCCCCGGGCCCGGCGACTGACGCTGCGGCTGGGCCCCAGATACCAGCGCCAGGGTTGATCAACGGCGGCGCTGATGCCGATGCGGCGGTCTTGCCGCAGGGGGGCGTCTGCTGAAGGGGCAGTTGGGGCGGGGCTGAGCAGGGCCTGCAGGGGACTGGGGCGGGGCGCCAGCCACAGGGGGCCCTCGCCGCAGGCGCCCTGGCCGTCGTGGTGCTGCTCGATGCCAAAACAACGGGCCAGCAGCCCTGGACCACTGGCCTGGCGCTCGGGGGCGGCGGGCAGGGCGGCGGCCCGCAGCAGCACGCCACTGGCCCATTCGGCCCGGTCCGTGACCACATTGACGCAGTGGTGAATGCCGTAGCAGCGGTAGACATAAAAATTGCCCGGCGGTCCAAACAGGGTCTCGTTGCTGGCACTGCGCCGCCGGTGGCCGTGGCAGGCCGGGTCGTCCTGGGTGTAGGCCTCCGTCTCAACAATCACGCCCCACAGCAGCGCACCGCTGGGTTGGCGGCGGACCAACAGGCAGCCGATCAACTCCGGGGCCACCACTTCGGCAGGCCGGCTGAAGAAGCGGCGCGGCAGGGCTGGCGGCCCGAGATCGAGCTCTAGTTCGAGATCGAGATCGAGATCGACCTCGTGGCTGGAAAAGGCAGCAAGGTCTGGCATCTCAGCGACCGCACTTGGCCTGTTGCCTGCAGTTCGTGGCGATCTGCACCAGACTGATGGGGATCCTCAGGGCAAACGGTTCCATGGAGAGCAGTGGTGGCTTCAATCTCGGCAGTGTGTTGCTGGTGCTGAGCGGTCTGTTCTGCCTCACCACCCTTTATTTCGGCACCCGGGGGGGCTACTACGACACTGACGACTACGACGGCAACGGCACCGCCCACTGAACCCCGGATCCAAGAACAGGTCCAGGAACAGCGTCCAGGGACACGGTCCAGGTGCATGGTCCAGTGACAGCTCCAGGGACAGGGGCTGAGCGGATCTGGCCCAGGCCGCCAGGCTTTTACTGGTCAGGGGCTGCCCAGACGTTCGGTCTCGGGGCAATCACCGGTGGTGGCCAGGTCTTCGGCGGTCGCCACCCGGTTGACGTAGGCCAGGCGCGTACTCACCGCCCCGATCGAATCGAGCCGGACGCTTTCTTCCCAGGTCTGGCGTTCGTCATCATCCTCGTCGTCGTAGCGCAGGGTCACCAGATCGGCCTGGATCTCCACCACCATCGCCTCTTCGATCCAGCGTTGCTGGTCGCGCAAAAAAACCCAGACCGGGCGTTCTTCGCTGTAGTACTGATAGAGCTTCCGGTGCAGCACCGAGACGCCGCGGGGACCATGATCCTAGGCAGATCACCTGCCAATACCGTGTCCTAGATGACCACCCCCGATCTCCCCCTCAGTGCCGAGGCCCCTCCCCTGGGGGCCGAGGCCATCCGCCTGCAGCTGCGCACCTGGCCCGAGATTGAGGCCTATCTGCAGCGCTGCAAGGGGGTGATCGTGCCCCTGGGCTCCACCGAACAGCACGGCCCCACCGGCGCCATCGGCACCGATGCCCTCACAGCCGAGGCCGTGGCCCTGGCGGTGGGACGCCGCACCGGCGTGCTGGTGACCCCCACCCAGGCCTTTGGCATGGCCGAGCACCATTTGGGCTTCGCCGGCACCATGAGCCTCCAGCCCACCACTTTGTTAGCGGTGCTCCATGACCTGGTTCTTTCCCTGGCGCGCCACGGATTCGAGCGGATTTATGTGATCAACGGCCACGGCGGCAACATCGCCACCGCCCGGGCCGCCTTTGCCCAGGCCCAGGGCACTGCCGCCGCCCGCGGCCTGGCGGTGGCGCCGCGGTTGCGCTGTCAGCTGGCCAACTGGTTCACCGCCTCGCCGGTCATGCAAGAGGCCAGGCGGCTCTACGGCGAGCGGGAAGGGCACCATGCCACCCCCAGTGAGATAGCGCTGACCCTGCACCTCGAACCATCCCTGCAGGCCCACCAAAGGCCCTTGCCGGAGGCGGCGCCGGCTGGACCCATCAATGGACCTGAAGACTTTCGCCAGCGCCATCCCGATGGCCGCATGGGCTCCGATCCATTCCTGGCCCAGGCGGACCATGGCGCCGCGTTCCTGGAGTTGGCCGCCACCGCCTTGGCCAAAGACCTACGAACCTTTCTGGCCGACCCGTCAGCACCGCTGCATTCAGCACCGCTGCCCTGATCCCCGCCAGGCGACTAGGTTTTGGGCAAGCAGCCAGCTTTAGCCATGGGCCGAATCACCCCAGACGATGTACGCAAGGTGGCCAAGCTGGCCCGCCTCGACCTGGAGGAAGCCAAGATCACCACTTATGCGAGCCAGCTGGAGCGCATTCTCGATTACGTCAGCCACCTGGAAAGCATCGATACCGAGGGAGTGCTGCCCACCACCCGGGCCGTGGAGGTGGTCAATGTGACCCGGGCCGATGCGGTGGAAGCAACCGAGGTGCGGGAAGAACTGCTCAATTTGGCGCCGCAGCGGGAGGGCGATTTCTTTCGGGTACCCCGAATCCTGGCCGAATGAGGGTCCCCGCGGGGATCAAGTCCTCGCAGGGGATCAAGGCAAGGCAAGGCGGCTTTGGCAGTCCAATAGACCAGTAGCCGCCCCAGTCGTGCTAGGGCCGAGGCGAGACGGCAGTGCGATGCAGTAATTCGAGCACCCGACGCCGGGCATGGCGGGTGGGCATCAGGGCGGCCAGGGGCCTCAGGCGGCTGCGGCGTTTCTTGTGGCTGCGCACGCCAAAGAAGATGTCGTAGAGAAAGTTGAGCGCATCACTGCGGGTTTCAAACATGCCCAGCCGCTGGGGTGAGCCCTTGGCATCGAGCAATGCTTTGGTGGCGTGATAGGCGGGACGGTATTGGAACCAGGGAATCGAGGGCCAGAGATGGTGAACCAGGTGATAGTTCTGCCCCATGATCAACCAATTCATCATCCGACTGGGATAGACGCGGGCGTTATGCCAGCGGTTGCGGGATTGGAAGGGACGATGGGGCAGATAGTCAAAGAAAAGTCCCAGGGTTACCCCCACCATCAAGGCCGGTGCGAACCAGCAATTAAAAACAAAGGGCAGAAAGTTGAAATGCATCGCCGCCAGGACAATGCTGAAGAAAATGGCCCGGGCAATGCCCCATTCCAGCAGTTCGTAACGGCGCCACAGGCGACGGCGGAAGAAGAAAACCTCGTGATAAAAGAAGCGGGGAGCAATCAGCCAGAGGGGACCGAAGGTGGAAACAATGTGATCCGGATCATGCTTGGGATCGTTGACATGGGCGTGGTGTTGCAGGTGCACCCTGGTGAACACCGGAAAGCTGAAGCCCAGCAACAGGGCCGCCCCATGGCCCATCACCGCATTCCAAAAGCGATGGGGATGGGCGGCGTTATGGCAGGCATCGTGGATCACCGTGCCCTCTAGGTGCAGAGCCAGAAAACCCAGGCCCAGCAGCACGGGCAGGGACCAACCACCCACAAACCAGCCCCAGATGGTCAGGGCCGCCAGGGCATAGCCGCCCAAAAACAGCCCCACGGTGGGGTTGAGTGCTGGGGGCGGGCCCAAAAACTTTTTGGGGACACTGCGCAGGGTGGTGCTGGGGACCACCGTGGTGAGAGGGGGATCGGGCGATCGCACCGTGGCCTGGAACATCTGCTGAGTCGCAGTCGGATCGCCGTAGGGATTTCAGGTTACAAAACTTGAGCTCTGGTGGAGTGGCTTTTGTTTGGTTGCCGATGCCCACCGGGGGACTTGAACCCCCACGACCTGAGTCACTGGAACCTAAATCCAGCGCGTCTACCAATTCCGCCAGGTGGGCTTGTGGTGACTCTAGGCAGTGGTGGCCTCCCCTGGCCCCTGGCCCCTGGCCGCTCGGGCGAGCCAGAATGGGTTAAGAAGCACTCGCTCGCCATGCTGGCCAACGTTGGGGGAAGTTTGGCCCTGGGTATTGGTCTGGTGGTGCTGTTGCTGCCCCTGCTAACTCCCGAGCTAAGCCGTCCGAGGGATGCGGCCTGG
>JBIIJV010000049.1:0-15536 GCA_044233545.1 Cyanobium sp. | reverse complement strand
AAGATCCCGAATTCGAAACCTTCTACACCAAGAACATCCTGCTCAACGAAGGTCTGCGCGCCTGGATGGCCCCCGCAGACCAGCCTCACGAACAATTCGTCTTCCCTGAAGAGGTCCTGCCCCGTGGCAATGCTCTTTAATTTTTGAGCACTTTATTTATCACAATTTCGCTCCCCGTCAGGGGAGCTTTTTTTGTTAAGCTGCATATGTTCTGTCAGCAGCGCCATGGAACTGGCTGAAACCGATCCGTCGTTTTCAGCCAGTTCCGAACATGTCGCCGGCTGGCTTCATCCCCACAGGAGGAGGTGTCCATGGCTCACAGTTGTTTGTCCCAGGGTCTGCTGATCGCGGAGAAAGCCGGCTGATTCACGGCCCCATCTCCTGATCAAACGGTTCCGCGCCAGAGCGGACCCGGCGAGAGCCCCCGGAAGGTTTTTACCTTCCGGGGGCATCGTTTTACTGGGGTGCTCCCTTGCGGGGCGGAGCTGATCCCGCTGGCGGCCTGGGCATCGGCCTGGCCGGCTTCTGCCGGACCGAGTCTGGGGGGCGCACGGGTTGGGCAAGGTTGGCTTTCACCTGATCAATGGCGGCCGGCAGGGTTTGGCCAAGCGATTGCAAACGGCCAATTTCTCCGCTCAAGACTCGGCTTAGATCTTCGAGACCCTGCAGAACGGGCTGGTTTTTGCTGGCTGGTGTCTGGCCGAGTAGACGGCGGGCGGTGCCGGGTTGCCAGTCCGCCAGTAGCACCACGGCGCGGTATCCCGAGGGCCATGGGTTGTCAGGCTGCAGGTTCTGGAGCTGGCCAAAGCGGGCCTGGGCCAGGAGCGGACGATTCTGGAGCGTGGCCAGGAGCGCCAGGCTCCAGAGGGCATCGGCATCGTTGGGATCCTTTTGCAATTGCTGTTCAGCCCAGGCTTTGACGCGCTCTTGATAGAGGAAGTGCCCATCGAGCTGGTGCTCGATGCCGATGCGGGACAGGACCTTGGCCAGCCCGGCAGGACCGGTTTCCATGCCTCGTGCCAAACGAATGAAGTCCTGGTCAAAGGTCTCAAGCTGGCCCCCACCGGCACCGGAGCGCCGCCGCCATAGCTCAATGTCGCGCCCCTGGTCCCAGGGCCATTGACCCACCTTTTCAAAACGACCATCGCGGCGCACCCGCCTGCTCAGTTCTTGCATGGGTTCCCGTTGGGTCCCCTGGTCGCCGCTGGCCATCAGAAACCATTCGCTCCGTTGCAGCACCAAATCATGGTCACGGCGTTGCAGACCAGCCCGGCGACCCTCAATCTGACCGGCCTGCCGACGGCCGAAGGTGCTGACGTTTTGCTCATTGAGATCGGCATGGCCTGGCAGCACTACCAGCGTTGTGGGGGCCGTGCCCACCACTGCTCGCAAATGGTTGATGGCAGACTCAAGAGAGGGCGGAGCTTCGCTGCGGATCTGGTTTGCGGCCGCCCGGGTGGTCGTCAGGCCGGCGCTGATCAAGCCGCTAGCTAGGGCTGTGGCAGCTGCCCAAGACTGACCTTGGCGGCCCTGGAACCAGCTGCCCACCGTCCACCAGCCACGGGCGATCACCATCATCAGCAACGGCACAACTGGTGTGATGTAGCGGCTGTCCTTGTTGGGGCTCAGGCTGGTGACAAGCCAGCCCGCCAGAAGGCAGCCGATCAACCAGCCCCACCCCTCTGACAGGGACCCCAGGGGCTGGCGCAGCCAGGGGGCCAGTTTCTGGCGGCTCTTCCATGCCGTCACCAGGGCCGCCCCCAGGGCTGGCAGGGGCAAGACCGGGCCCAGTAGGGACGGCATCCGCTGGGCGTACCACAGCGAGGAGGCCAGGCTCAGCACCGGCGGATCTTTCTCAAGGGCGGCTGATTCGAAAACGGCCCGATTTGTTCCTCCGATGGTGGTGATCCAGTTGTGGTGCAACCAGGGAAAAACCAAGCCCAGTACTAGCGCCAAGGCCCCCAGCAACTGCAGCCGCCGACCGCGCCTCCCCATGGCCGTGATGGCGACCCAGGCGCTGGGCAGCGCCACCACCAGCAAGGCGCTTTGTTTCACCAGCACCGCCATCGCCAGGGCCAGGGCCGCCGCCAGGGCCTGGCCCCAGCGCCCGCCGCGTTCCGGTGCCTGCCAGCGTCCCAGCAGCCAGAGGGCCAGGCAACAGCTCGCCACCAACGGCATGTCGAGGGTGAAATCCACCCTCAGGTGGGTGAGGGCGGGGGTGAGGGCCACCAGGGTGGCGCAGAGCAAGCCAAAGCCTGGGCTTAGCAATTGGCGGCCCCAGCAGGCCACAACCAAGAGCAGCAAGGCGTGCCAGAGGGCCAGCGCCCAGCTGGCCTCGTCCGGACTGTCACCGGCGAGGGCGATCACGGTGCCGTTGACCAGGGATGCCAGGGGTGGAATCTTGGGGGAAAGGTCCAACAGGGACGCCCAACCCTGCCAATGGCCTCCGGCCACCAGGCCAAGGGCGCGGCCATGGTCGACGGCGCTGTTGAGATAGTCGGCCTGATCCCAGCTGGGCAGGCGGCGATCCATGGCTAGCCAAAGGCGATCACCGGCCGTGGCCAGGAGCCAAATCCCTGCCAGGCTGCCCCACCAAAGCCTTGGGGGAAATGCAGAGTTGCCAGCCCGGACGCCAGGCCGTGGTGCTGATTGGCTTGCCAGGGCGACCGCGGGCGGATCGGTTCAGTTTGCTTGGCAGTGGGCTCCTTTGGCCCCAGGCTTCCAGCCAGGGCGCTTGGGTGTTCTTCGATACAGGGCTGGGTGCTTCAGTACTCCCGTTTCTGTTTCTGTCACAACAACGACATGGGCAGACAGATGTTTCGGCAAACTATCAATGGCGCATTGCGCCTTGTCGTGTGAGGTCCACCCCATGAAACTTTTCCAGCAGTTGTTGCTGGCCCCGGCGGCGCTAGGCCTTATGGCCCCGATTGCTGTCCAGGCCGCCGACCTGAACATCAGTGGCGTTAATCAATACGCCAGCCAAGATCAAGTCACAAGCATCAATCAGTTTTCTGATGTGCGCCCCACCGATTGGGCTTTTCAGGCTCTGTCCAATCTGGTCGAGAAATACGGCTGTGTGGCCGGCTACCCCGACGGCACCTATCGCGGTTCCAGGGCGATGACCCGCTATGAAGCGGCCGCCCTGCTTAACGCTTGTTTGGATCGGATCACCGAGGTCACCGACGAGCTGAAGCGCCTGATGAAGGAGTTTGAGCAGGAGCTCGCCATCATCCGTGGTCGCGTCGATGGCCTGGAAGCTAGGGTGGGTGAATTAGAGGCCACCCAGTTTTCCACCACAACCAAGCTCAGAGGTGTGGCCACTTTTGTGCTGGGCGCCAACACCTTTGGTGGAGACAACTGGAACACCATTGCTCCCCCGGTCTATCAAGCTGCATTTGATGCCACCGGTTTCGACGGTAATCCTGGGATCAAGAACAGGGCCAAGGCTTTTGAAGGGGCCACCACTTTTAATTATAATTTAGATCTTTTCTTTGATACCAGCTTCACGGGCAAGGATTTGCTGCGCACCCGTTTAAGGGCCGGCAATTTTGGACAATCTGCTTATTCGGGCAATCCTCCAGTGGGCTTGAATGCCATGGAAATTGCCTTTGAAGAAGGTTGTGGTGGTTTGTCTGACTGCGGCGATGTGCTTGCGGTCAATCGCCTTTTTTATCAATTCCCCATTGGTGCCAACTTCACGGCAACATTCGGTCCCCGGGTGCGCCAAGACGACATGTTGGCCTTCTGGCCCAGCGCCTATCCGGCTGATACCGTCCTCGACATCTTCACCTATGGGGGTGCCCCAGGTACTTACAGCCTGAACCTTGGTGGCGGCGGCGGCCTTTGGTGGAAGAGTGGCAATTTCAGCATCAGCGCCAACTACGTTTCCGCCAATGCTGATGTTGGTTCCCCGGATTTAAATAGGGCGCCCTTCTGTGGTGGTATCGGAACTGATTGTTCTCAATCCACCTTCACCACTCAAATTGGCTGGGCTGGTCCTGTATTGGGCTTGGCAGCTGCTTACACCTACTCTCAGGGTGGTGCTGGCCTCTACGGCGGCAATGGCACTCCCCTTGCAGTTGCAGGATTCGGTTTAGCGGACAGCGTTAACTCCGTTGGCCTGAGTGGCTACTGGCAGCCCACCTTTGGTGCTTGGTTCCCCTCCATCAGCTATGGCTGGGGCATCAATACTTACAATGGCAATGTGCCCAACGGTGTTATTGACACTGACACTGGCTACGGGTCCGTGCTTGATGGCGCCCAAAGTCAATCCTGGTACGTTGGCCTCCAATGGGCCAACGTTTTTTGGAAGGGCAATGCCTTGGGGATGGCTGTTGGCCAACCCACCTTCATCACCAAGTCTGGGGATGACAGCGTCGCTTCCATCAGAGACGGCAATTATGCCTGGGAGGGCTGGTACAAATTCCAGGTCACAGATAATATTTCTGTGACTCCGGCCATCTACTACCTCAGTGCTCCCTTGGGGCAGCTGACCCGTTACCCGGGTGGTGGTAATTTCAACAACTTTGGTGGACTGCTTAAGACCACCTTCCGCTTCTGAGTTTTCAAGTACTCCATCTGGCTCCACCAACTACGGTGGAGCTTTTCATAACCCGGTCTCGGCAACGAGACCGGGTTTTTTGTTTGGCTTTGGCGCCAAGCTGATATTTGTGATCTGAAATACATGCCTGGGTATCAAGCCTGGCGGAACTATTTGCCTAGGGCCTTCTAAACTCCCCGAACTCCTCCCAGTAATGGGGGGCCCTCTTTGGTGTGAGGATTTTATGAAGCCCTTCCAGCAGTTGCTGCGATCGTCCATTGGTGCTGGCTTGCTGGCTCCGCTGGCCGTCAGCGCAGCCGACATCAACCTCAACGATGTCAACCGCTATGCCGCCAGCGGCAGCGCCGACCAGGTCACAAGCATTAATCAGTTTGCCGATGTCCGCCCCACCGATTGGGCTTATCAGGCACTCTCCGATCTGATTGATCGTTACGGCTGTGTGGCTGGTTATCCCGATGGCACTTTCCGGGGCTCCAAGCCCATGACTCGCTATGAGGCGGCAGCCCTCTTAAATGCCTGTCTTGATCGCGTCACCGAGGTGACCGACGAGCTCAAGCGATTGATGAAAGAGTTTGAGGCCGAGTTGGCTGTGCTCCGGGGCCGGGTTGATGGCCTTGAAGCCCGCGTCGGTGAACTTGAGGCTACCCAGTTCTCCACCACCACCAAGCTGCAAGGTCAAGCCACTTTCGTGCTTGGGGCTGTTGAAGCCAGTGGCAACCGCAACGGTGTAGGAGTCTTTGGAGGCACAGGAGGGACCACAAGTAATCTCAATGGCCGCAATGCTGCCAAGAATTACAATCGCCAGTATGGCGCAACAACATTTAATTATGATTATCGACTGAACTTTATTACAAGCTTTAGTGGCAAAGATCAGCTTTATGCACGCCTGCGCTCGGGTAATTTTAATAACGCCTTTAACGGCAATGGCGTAAACCTAACCGCCTTGGATGTGGCTTCCAACGGATTCGGCCAAACGAGTTGCACGGGCAATCGGGATTGCTCTGATGTGATTGGTATTGACCGGCTTTATTATCGTTTCCCTGTGGGAAGTCAGTTTGAATTCTTAGTTGGATCAAAGGCCCGAAACACTGAATTTCTCGGGATGAATCCAGGCGTTTATGGTTCGGGTCAAGGCGACAGGATTTTAGATTACTTTGCTATGTTCGGGGCTCCGGGAGTTTATAATAAAGCTACCGGTTCCATGGTCGGGGCTATTTGGAAAACGCCTTACAAATTGGGCGCGGGTAAGTTTAGTCTCACTACCAGTTATGTTACTGCTGTCGCCGACGTTGGCAGTGTTAACTCTGATAGCACTGCGGCTAATAGATATTATAGCTGCAGCACTAGTGCCACTGCAACGGATGGTGGTATCGGCAACGATTGCTCCCGCGCCAGCTGGTTGTTGCAATTAGGTTATGCCGCTAAGGGTTGGGGTCTTTCGGCCGGTTATCGCTACGGCCAAGCCGGTTCCAATGCGCGCCGCGGCACAAACTTTGTAGCCCAAAATAGCTGGTGGCTCAACAACGGCAGTTCTAGTAACTTTGCCTTAAATGGCTATTGGCAGCCTAAGCGTGCCGGTCTCCTGCCTTCGCTCAGTGCCGGCTGGGGGATTTCCAGCCTCAGCGACAACGGCGAAGGCACTGTCGCATCAGGTCGGAGAAGCCCCAGTTATGAATATCGGACTCCCTATGTAAGTGAGTCCCAGAGCTGGTTCGTCGGCCTGCAGTGGGCTGATGTGTTCCTGCGCGGCAATGCCTTTGGGATGGCCTTCGGCCAGCCCACCTTTGCCACTAGCTTGAAGTTGGGGGCCAACAGCAATAATTCCGCCACAAATACCCCCTACACCACCTTCTCCAACGACGGCAACTACGCTTGGGAATGGTGGTATAAGTTCCAGGTCTCCGACAACATCAGCATCACGCCTGCTGTGTTTTATCTGAGCCGCCCCCTGGGTGCTCTCACCAACGAAGTTGTGAACAACAATGGCAACCCGGAACTCAACCGCGGTTCCACCTTCAGCAACTTTGGTGCTCTCGTCCAGACCACCTTCAAGTTCTGATCGCCATTCCATCCGTTGCCATGCCCCCCGCAAGGGGGGCTTTTTCATGCCTTTTGCGGGTATGAGGCAGACTCCTGCCTTGATTCCGTTGGACCATGGTTGCCGCAGAGGATCCTTACCAGGTGCTCGGTGTGGAGCCATCGGCCACCTCTGCCGAGATCAAGACCGCCTATCGGGCCCTCGTCAAACGTCACCATCCCGATGCCGGTGGCGATGCCGAGCGCATCCTGGCCCTCAACGCGGCCTGGGAGGTGCTGGGTGATCGACAGCAACGGCGCCGCTTCGATGAGGCCCGCCAGGCACCTGCGTCCAGCCAACCGAGGGGTGCCAGGGGCGGCTCTGGCTCACCCCACCGGCGCAGTGTGGCCCAGGACGGCGATTTGATCAGTTGGTTGCAGCAGGTGTACGCGCCCATCGATCGGTTGCTGGGCCAGGTGATCAATGCTTTTCCGGCCCAGTTGCGTGCCCTGGCGGCCGATCCCTATGACGATGGCTTGATGGAGAGTTTCTGCAGCTTTCTTTCTCAAAGTCAGGCCCGGCTTGAAAAGGTCGAACAGCTGTATCGCTCCAGGGCCTGTCCGGGTTCGGCCCGTGGTTTTGGCTTGAGTCTCTACCACTGTCTCAGCCAGGTGCAGGATGCCCTGGGCGAGTTGGAGCGCTACACGATGGGTTACGTGGACAGCTATCTGCACGACGGCCGCGAGATGCTGCGCGAAGCCAAGCAACGGCGCTCCAGGTTGCAGCAAGAACGGCGTCAGCTTGAGATTTAGGCCGGCCGGCCTGCGGCCGGATAGGCCTCCAGTTGGTCGATTCGCAACCAGACATCGGGGACGGGTCGGCGCCAGCGCACCTGGGCATGGTCTCCCTTCAACATCAGAATCTCGCCGGGCCCTTCCAAGACATAACCCGGCAGCTGGGGATCACTGGCGGCGGCCTCCAGGCTGCCCAAGTAGGCAGAGGCCTGGAGACGGACCAGGGCCCCTTTTTTGAGGGCGGCAACTGGAGGTGGTGCGGCCTCGCTGGGTGCCGATGTTGCGGAATCGGGGGCGGCAGGAATGGTGTCGGCCATCAGCGGCTGAGGCGATAGCGGCACCCTAGGTCGGCCCTTCGCCCCTGGCGGACTCCTAGCCTCAAACCACCATCTCCGGAACTTCGATGCGTCTGCTGTTGTTGGGATGTTCCGGGTTCATAGGCAGGGAGCTTGTGCCCTGGTTGCTCGACCAGGGCCATGAACTCACCTTGGTCAGTCGGCGGTCCCAGCCGTTCCCCGACCTTGCCGATCGTCTGGTTGGCTTGACACTCGACCCTGCCCAACCCGCCAGTTGGCGTCAAACGGAGCTGCTTGCGGCCCTGGAGGCTGCCGGTGGTGTGATCAATCTGGCCGGTGAACCCATCGCCGAGCGGCGTTGGAGTGAGGCCCAGCGCCAGATCCTGCGTTCCAGCCGTCTGTCCACCACAGCGTCCCTGGTGGCTGCCATGGCGGCGTTGCCCCAGCCCCCCAGCGTGTTGGTGAATGCCTCGGCGGTGGGCTTCTATGGAACCAGCGAGGCAGAACGCTTTGGCGAAAGTAGTGACGCTGGGGATGATTTCCTCGCGGCCCTTTGCCGCGATTGGGAGCACCAGGCCCAGGCTGCCCCGGCCGCCTGCAGGGTGGTGATTCTGCGCATCGGCATCGTGCTGGGCCCGGATGGGGGTGCCATGGGCCGCATGCTGCCGGTGTTTCGCTCTGGATTCGGTGGACCGATTGGCTCGGGTCAGCAGTGGATGAGCTGGATCCACCGCCATGATCTCTGCCGTTTGGTGGGTATGGCCCTTGAAGATTCGACCTTTACCGGTGTGATCAACGCCGTTGCACCCGAACCGGTGCGAATGGTTGATTTTGCCAACGCCTTGGGGGCAGCCCTGCGTCGACCTTCGCTGTTACCAGTGCCTGGCCCCGTCTTGCAGTTGCTGCTGGGGGATGGCGCCAAGGTCGTCCTGGAAGGTCAGCAGGTCGTATCGGAGCGCTTGTCAGATCTGGGTTTTGAGTTCGAATTCGGCGACCTCAAGTCTGCCCTCGCCGCTGCCACCAGCCCAGAATCCCGCTGAGCAGGGCCGCCGCCATCAGCAGGCCCACCGCCGGCATGATGAGAGGCTCCCAGAGGCTCTGGAAGGCTTGGAGGGGCCCTCCCTGGCCTTGGCTTTGCAACACCACGGCCAGGCCAAACCAGAGGGCGGCGCCGATGACCAGAAATACATTCACCACCAAGAGCCGATCCAACAGCTGCTTGAGGCTGCCCCAAGGGTCGTTGGAGAGGGGGGCCGGCCGGCTGCCGGCAGTGGTGGGCTTGACCCGGGAACCTGTCATCGGCACTGGCGGCGAAGCGAAACAAGCGTTTCCATGATCGCCTCAGCCTGGCGTGCGCTGCCGCCGGGGGGACCTAGCCGTGCCGCCGCAATCTGTTCCAGCTCCCGTCGCCAGGCCGGCCCCCGCTCGGGATCGCCCAGCTGCGCGAGTTGGTCGGCCACCATCGCCGCCGTGGTACTGAGGGTGGCGTCTTGGCCGCTTTCACCAGGGGCACAACTTACTCCGGCCCCCAGCAGGCGCCGTTGGGCTTCGGCGAAGCGCCCGTTGAACTGGGGACCTGATCCGGCTAGTTGCAGCACCGGTTTTCCCAGCCCGACTGCCTGCTCGGCCGCAGTTCCGGCCATCGCCAGCAGCAGGTCACTGTCGCGCAGCACCTCGACAAACCCTTGCCAAAGCAAGCGAAGCTCCAGATGGCCCCACCGCAGCACAACGTCCTTGCCCCCCCAGCTTGGTTCAGCCAAAGTCCAGCCCAGGGGCGCCGCTGCCGCCAGGACCTCGGCCGCGCCCAGTTCCCCCACCAAGGCCGCCTGCAACCGCAAGGCCCCCGGTCGTTGCAGGGGCTCCGGCAGCCGTTGGAGCACCTCCAGCATCAACAACAGATTTGCCTTGGCTTCGGGTAAGCGGCTGCCGGGCAGCAAGCCCAGGCCTTGAACAGCAAGGCCGCGGGCCGCGGTGGTGGGGCTGGGGATGGCTGCCGCCGCCACAGAATCTTGAAAGGGATTGCCCAGGAAACGTACCGGACGACCGAGTTGCCCGCTCAGATCGTCAGCCGTGAGGGCATCTCGGCTCCAGATGGCCTGAATGCGTTCCTGACGCAGCAGCCAGCCACAGGGCCATGGCAGCCGCAGTTTACCTTCGTAATGGCTAGAATAAGCTACTAAATACACCACAGCTGGGCGGCCGCTAAGCCAGGCCGCTAGCACGGGAACTAGATCCCCGACGGCCACCACCAAGCCGTAATCACGGCGGTACCGCATCAGCCTCAGGATCCGGCCGAATAGATATTGCACCTGCCCCTGCCACAGTTCGGTGAGCCGTCCCCGCAGGCTGGTGTACCCAAGTCCACCGGTGCTGAAGTTGCGGGTCCGGCCGATTACCCCGAGGCCGGCCCGGCGGTAGGCATCGCCAGCGCCGACAAGCGGTAGCGCCTCAACCCATTGCTGACGGTTGAGGAGTTCGCGGCCCAGCAGGGATGCGCTTAGATCTTCGCCATGGCCGTTGCTGATCAGCAGGATGCGGCTCACGTCTGCAGCCAGTCACGCACCTTGGCCAAAGCGGTCCAACCGGGCCGTCGCTGCAAGCCATCGGCGATGGAGCCGTTGAGCTCGTCGGCCATTTCCGGAGCCAAGACCAGGACCTTCTTGACCACTTCCACGTGCTCCCGCACACCCTTGGCGCCGGTTTCGAGCATGGCCACGCTGAGATTGATGCGGGCCTGGGGATCCTGGGGGTTGAGTCGGACCGCGTTGCGGGCGGACAACAGGGCGGCGCGGGGTTGGTCGAGCAGCAATTGCAGCCAGGCCAGGCAGGTCCACCCGGCCGAGAGCTTGGGGGATTGGCTCGTCAGGGCCAAGAAATCGTCGATCAGTTCTTCCGGGGGGGTGCCTTCCCGGTAGCGGGCAATCGCCTGATCGAAGAGGGATTCGGGACTGGCCGTCATGGGTGCAAGCGCTGCCGGTGGAATGAGCCGATCTCAGATTCCCACGTCGGCACCCGCTTGCAGGGGGTCAGACGGCGAAGGAGCTGCCGCAGCCGCAGGTCTGGGAGGCGTTGGGGTTAGTGAAATTAAAACCACCGCCGATGAGGGCCGAGGAGAAATCCAGCTGCATGCCGTAGATGTAGAGCAGGCTTTTGGGATCGCACACCACGCCAAACTCATCGCCCTCGGCAGGTTTGTAGGTGTAGCGCTCATCATCTGCGCGAATGCCGGCGGCATCGATGAAGTCCATGGTGTAACTCATGCCGCTGCAGCCGCCGGAGCGCACCCCCACCCGCAGGAGCTTGCCTTGGCCCTGCTGGCCCATCAAAGTGCCCAACTGGCGCATTGCCGCTTGGGTGATCAAAATTCCTTTGCCATCAATGCCTGTGTGGTTGGCGTTTGGTGCCTCGCTGAGGCTGACCTCACTGCTGGGGGCAATGCTCATGACTGCTGCTCCTGTGTAGCCGAAGGCATTCACTCTATGGACTCCCGCCTGAGTCGGGTGGCCTGGGTGGCTTTTCTGCCTTGGGCGGTTGTCCGCCGGCGCTGGGGAAGCCCCCCTCCCTAGAGTTGGCGCTGCTTGGGAGCGCAAGGGTGAGATTCGCCATCGTCGGCGCCGGTCTGGCTGGATTGTCCGCCGCCGTGGATTTGGTGGACGCTGGCCATGAGGTGGATCTTTATGAGGCCAGGCCGTTCATGGGCGGCAAGGTGGGTAGCTGGGAAGACCACGAAGGCAACCATATCGAAATGGGCCTGCATGTGTTCTTTTTCAATTACACCAATCTCTTTGCTCTGATGCGCAAGGTGGGCGCCCTGGAGAATCTGCTGCCGAAGGAGCACCACCACCTTTTCGTCAACCGCGGCGGCGATCTGCGAGAGCTCGACTTCCGCTTTGCCCTAGGGGCTCCCTTCAATGGCCTCAAGGCCTTTTTCACTACGCCCCAACTCAACTGGATTGACAAGCTGCGCAATGCCCTCGCCCTGGGCACCAGCCCGATCGTGCGGGGATTGGTGGATTACGACGGGGCCATGGGGGTGATCCGCGAGCTCGATGCCGTCAGTTTTGAAACCTGGTTCCTGGGTCATGGCGGCAGCCGCCGCAGTATCGAGCGGATGTGGAACCCGATTGCCTATGCCCTGGGTTTCATCGATTGCGCCTCGATTTCGGCCCGCTGCATGCTCACCATCTTTTTGATGTTCGCCACCCGCACCGAGGCCTCCAAACTCAACCTGCTCAAGGGATCGCCGCACCGTTGGCTGACCGGGCCGATCCTGGATTACATCCAGACGCGGGGTGGGCGGCTCCATCTGCGCCATCGGGTGACCCGGGTGGACCATGGCGTTGGCCCTGGCGATGGCCCCGAGGCAGTACGTGTAACCGGGATGGTGATGGCCACCCCGGAGGGAGAGCGCCAAGTTGAAGCCGACGCTTACCTGGCGGCTTGCGATGTACCTGGTATCCAGCGGCTGTTGCCGACGGACTGGAACCGGTTTCCCCAGTTTGCAGCCATTCATCAGCTGGAGGCTGTTCCAGTGGCCACGGTGCAGCTGCGTTACGACGGTTGGGTCACCGAACTCGGGGACTCGGATGGGGCGCTGCAGCGTCGTTTCGATTTGCAAAGGCCCACTGGGCTGGACAATCTGCTTTATACGGCCGATGCCGACTTCAGTTGCTTCGCCGACCTGGCCCTGACCAGTCCGGCGGATTACCGCCGGGAAGGTGTCGGTTCCCTGTTGCAGTGCGTTCTGACCCCTGGGGATCCCTGGATTCCCCGCCGCACCGAGGACATCGTGGCCGAGACCGATCGCCAGGTGCGTCAGCTTTTTCCTTCCGCCGCCGCTTTGACCCTGGTTTGGAGCAATGTGGTCAAGCTGGCCCATTCCCTCTACCGCGAGGCTCCAGGCATGGAGCCCTATCGCCCGCAACAGCGCACACCGGTGGTCAATTTTTTTCTGGCCGGTAGTTACACCCGCCAGGACTACATCGATTCGATGGAAGGTGCGACGATGAGCGGCAAACTCGCGGCTGCCGCCATGCTGCAACAGCCCCTGCCGCTGGTGCTAGACGCCGCTTTGGTTTAGGACAAACACCATGGGACGCTGGCTCGAACATACGGTCACCACTGAAATCCAGGCTCCGGTAGAGCGGGTCTGGCACGTCTGGAGTGACTTGGAATCCATGCCCCTGTGGATGCATTGGATTGAATCCGTCGTCACCCTCGACGACCCTGATCTCACGGAATGGACCCTGGTGGCCCGGGGCTTTACCTTCCAATGGAAGGCACGCATCATGCGGCGCGTGGAATTCCAGCAATTGCATTGGGAATCGGTGGGTGGCTTGCCGACCAAGGGGGCCGTGCGCTTCTATCCATTGGGCGAAGATCGGACCGCCGTCAAGCTCAGCGTCAGCTATGAGTTGCCGGGTGTGCTTGCGCCCATCATGGAACCAAGCATCATGGGCAACATTGTCACCAGGGAGTTGCAGGGGAACCTTGATCGATTCCGTGATCTTGTCCAAAGTCAATCCTCCAGCTGAAAACCGCTCGCGGCCCAAAGCTGTTGCGGCCTTGCTGGGAGTTGTTTTGCTGGCTGGTTGCTGGCCCAGTCCGCCCCCTGAGGACACAGCCGGCCCCCCACCGGCGGCGGCGCCCCCCGCGCTCTCCGGCCGGCCCAAAACCCTTGTTCCCTTGGATCTGCCGCTCGATCCTCTGGCCAATAAGGAACAACTGTTGCGTTCCTTCCAAGCGGGCCGCAAAGATCCCTTTGGCAACGTCGTCGCGACCCAAAAGGTGCCCCTTGTCAGGGCCGCCGCCGAGGCTGGGGAGGGCGCGGTCGGCTCAGGGATCACTGGTTCAGGAGTCTTGGGCCCGGTGGGCGCAAGCCCAGGGGTGAAGGACACGGCCTGTAGCTCCCTGAGGAGCACGATCCAGGTCACCGGTTTGATCCATGGCTCTGGTTCAAGCGAAGCCATCGTCGTCAACAACGCCACTGGCGAGACGGGCAGCTTGCGACCAGGGGACAGCGGAGGGCGCTCCACCACCCTGCTACCCGATGGTTGTCAGGTTCAATCGATCAATGTCAACGCGGGATACTTGGTGATTACCCCTATAAAAAAAGGCCTTCCCGTCCCGCTGTATCTCTGAGGATCCTCACGCAGGCCTCCACCAGCCCTTGCAGATCGTGGGGGTCGGCCTCCCCGTCAAGCCGGCCAAAATGTTGGCGACAGCTCAAGCTGGTCTGCGGACCAATCGAGATCACCCGTGCCCTGGCGATCTGTTGGCGCCAGTTGCTCCCGAAGTGCTTTTCGAGTAGTTGGCAGGTGTGGATAACGGTCTTGCCACTGCTGAAGGTGATCGCATCGAGTTTCTGACCGTGGATGGCCTGCAGGGTGGCGCTGGGCAGCCCTTCCGGACAGCGACTTTCGTAGGCGGGGACCTCCACCACCCGGGCGCCGGCCTCGCCAAAGGCCTCGGCCAACAGGGTGCGTCCGCCGCTTTGCACCCTCGGCAGTAGCAGCCGCAATCCCCATCCGGATTGGGGAAAGTGCTCCAGCAGGCTGTCGGCCAGGAAGCGGGGCGGTACGAAGTCCGCCGCAGCCCCCAGGCCTTGCAGGCAGGTTGCCGTTTTGCGGCCCACGGCGGCGATTTTCAGCCCCGCAGGCCGGTGTGCCAGGCTGCCGCCCCGTTTGGTCAGCCGTTGTTGCACGGCCTCAACGCCATTGGCGCTGGAGAAGATCAGCCAGTGGAAGTCCTCCAGCTCGTCAAGGGCATCGTCCAGCGGTCCCCAATCCTCCGGTGGACCGATCACCAGGGCAGGCAGGTCCACTACCGCTGCGCCCTGCTGCTCAAACATTCGACGAGCTTCGGCCAGTTGCTGTTCGGCCCGGGTGACGGCGATGGTGCGCCCGGCCAGGGGTGGTGCAGGGGCATTCATGGATTCAGATTGACCATCGGCATCAGGCGCTGGCGCAGGCTGTCGGCTTCAGCCTGGCGGTTCTGCCGCTCCAGCAGCGCCAGGGTGTGGCTGAAGCCCTCCCTGGCGGCTGGGATGTCCCCTAGCAACAACAGGGCAAGGGCCAGGTTCTGGTGGGCCTCCGCCAGCTCGGGGTCCAGGGCAATGGCCTGGCGGTAGGCCCCGACGGCTTCCCCCAGCCGGCCGCGGCGGCGTTCCGCCAGGCCCAGGTTCAACCAGCCCAGGGGCACCTCGGGTGCGGCCCTGGTAGCTTCGAAACATAGGGTTGCAGCTTGATCGGCCCGGCCCTGGTCGAGGGCGAGCGAGGCCAGGTTGAGCCGGGCCGCCAGAGTGACGCGAGGATCAAGGGGGAGGGCCAGGGCCTGCTGGTAGTGGGCCGCAGCCGCTGCAGCATCGACGGAAGCCAGGGCCAGGGCCAGGTTCAAAAGCAGTTCGTAGCGCTCCGGGATCTGGGCCGGGTCGCAATGGGCCAGGCCCTGCCTTAGCAGCTCCAGTCCCCTGGCCCGCTGGCCTTCGGCCACCTCAAGGCCGCCCAGCTTGGCGCAGGTGTAGGGGTCGCCTGGGCGTGCCAATAGTTCTCTTTCCATCGCCTGGCGCAGCCTCTGGGCTTTGCCCAGGGACCGGCGTCGCTCTGGTGCATAGCCGTCGTGGAACAGGGCAGGTTCGGGGCAGTCCGCCACCTGCCAGCGCGGTTCAAGGCGCAGCAGGGCGGCGACGCTGTCATCCACCAGGGAGTGGTAAGCCCGTTCCCAGCGGATGCCCGGATGGCGGCGGAACAGGCGGCTGACGCAGGAATAGGGGGCCAGGGCAGCGCCCAGTTCTCGGCGCAGCAAGGTGATCAACAACAGCTCGGGCTGGGCCATCAGGGCCTGGAGGGGTGCCCGGGCCTCCGGGCGCA
>JBIIJV010000036.1:0-18033 GCA_044233545.1 Cyanobium sp. | reverse complement strand
ATTCATCCCCATCCAGCACCAGCACCCAGTCGCCTTGTACAAGCTCCAGTGCCTGGTTGCGGGCGGCAGCAAAGTCGCCGGGCCAGGGACACTGGTGCACCGTCGCCCCCTGGGCCCGGGCGATGGGGAGGGTGTTGTCCTGCGATCCGGTATCCACCACGATGATCTCGTCGACGAAGCCGACGACAGAGGCCAGGCAGCGTTCCAGTCGCTCGGCCTCGTCCCGCACGATCATCGAGAGACTGAGCATCAGTCGGTGAACCCGGCTTGGGCAATGCTGTCGCCGAGGCCCAGGCTAGTGAGCAATAGGGTTTGGGCCCCTGGCATCTGGCCCGGGCTCCAGGCCGCCGGCAGGTCGGCGGGGATTCGACCCCGCAGGCTTTGCCAGAGATAGGGACTGCCATAGACCGCCAGTCCCGCCAGTCGGCCCTGCTTCTCCAACAGCTCAAGTATGGCGATCCAGGGTTCGGCGTTGCCGGCGCTGCCGCGAAAGGGGTTGCCGCGGATAAAAAGCTGGAGCAGTAACGGAGTGTCACCGCTGGGCACCAGATCGGCGTCGGCGGGTTGTAGCCCATCGACAAGCTGGCAGCGAAAACCGGCCGCTTCCGGCAGGGTAAGGGCTGGGGCGGTGGGGCTCAGGAAGGGGCAGCTGAGCAGGCCATCTACCCGAATCAGAGAGACCCCCAGGCCCTGGCCGTCAGCGCCGCGCGCGACGGGTGTCAGCACGCCCCCCTGGCGCACCAGGCTGCGCTGCAACAGGGTGAGGGCTAACCGTTGGTCCGCCGCTGCGGGACCATTGCTGAGGGGGCCGAGGGGCTCGCAAGGCGGTTGGGCGGGCTCCGGCAGCAGGCGCTCTAGGGCTAGCTGACGCCGCCGCAGGCTCTGCTGCAGTCGCGCGGGGCTGAGGCGGCCCGCGTTGATGGCCCCGACGATGGCGTCGATGGCGGCATCGGCGTCAGCGGGCATCAAAACCAGATCGGCGCCGGCCTCCATGGCCAGCACAGCCGCCTCGCCAGGGCCATGGTGGGCGGTGATCGCTTCCATCACCAGGGCATCGGTGACCACCAACCCCCCAAAGCCCATGTCCTGCCGCAAAAGCTGGCTGAGCACGGCGGTTGATAGGGTGGCTGGGCGTTGGTCATCCAAGGCACTCAGCAGCAGGTGCCCCGTCATCACCGAGGCCACATCCGCAGCGATGGCCCGCTGGAAGGGGGGAAGCTCGATGGCCTCCAGCCGTTCACGGCTGTGGGCCAACACGGGCAGTTCGAGGTGCGAATCGCCTGTGGTGTCGCCGTGGCCGGGGAAGTGCTTGGCGCAGCAGAGCACGCCTTCGGCCTGGGCGGCCGCGATGAAGGCAGCCGTGAGGGCGCTGACGGTGCCGGGGTCCTCACCCCAGGCGCGCACGTTGATGACCGGATTGGCCGGGTTGTTGTTGACGTCGCAAACAGGAGCCAGGATCCAGTTCAGCCCGATCTGGCGGGCTTCGCGGGCGGTGCAGCGGCCATAGGCGGCCGCCAGGGCCAGGGCGGCCTCAGGGTCATGGGCATGGATCCGGCCCACGCTCATGGGCGGCGGCAGCCAGCTGGCTCCTTCGAAGCGCTGGCCCACCCCCTCTTCCACATCGGCGCAGAAAAGCAGGGGCTGGGAACTCCAACTGGCCAGCTGGTGGGTGCGGAGCCGGACCTCGGCGGTGCTGCCGCCCAGCAGGATCACCCCGCCGACCCCTTCGGCCAGGAGCCGCCGCAGGGTGAAGTTGGGTAGCTCCCAGCGGGGATAGCGCCGCTGGGGGTCCGTCAGGTGGCCGCTGGCACGCACCACCACGAGGCTGGCCACGTTCCGCCGTAGCTCCTGGACAGGCAGGGGTGCGGCCTCAGGGGCCATCGGCCTCAGGGGCTTGGGACCCGTTCGGGTTCTGGGGGGGCTCCAGGAGATGGCTGTCCAGCTCCTGCTCCAGCTCCGTCCCTGCCGCGTCGGCCTCGGCCTGGAGCCGGCTCTGGCGTTCGTTTTCCAGGCGGTGCAGCACGCCAAGAACGGCCGTGCCTTTTTCAAGTCCCTTGTCGAGGTGAAAGACCACCTCGGGTGTGCGTCGCAGCTTCATCCGCCGGCTCAGTTCACCTTTGACGTAGGAGCTGGCGGAGCGCAGCCCCTCCAAGGCTTGATCCCGTTCTGCGTCGCTGCCCAGCACACTCACGTAAATGCGGCAGTGCTGCAGGTCGCCCGCCACATGGACGGCGGTGATGCTGATCATTCCCAGTTGCACCCGTTCGTCGCGAATGCCATTGATCAGCAATTCGCTCATCTCCCGGCGGATCAGGGCCGCCACGCGCTCCACCCTTCGACTGTCGGCCATCCTCAGGTCTGCGGCGCTGCCGTCACCATGGCACGCAGCACCAGGCTGATGCTGAGTAGCCCACTCACCAGGGCGCCGATCAGGGCGACGGCGGTGACGGGATTGCGGCTACGGGCGGCGAGCGGTTCGAAGACCGAATTCAGCAGGCCCAAACCGAAGGCGACCAGATAACGCGGGTAGCGCGTCACATTTAACAGGAAGTCCTTCATCGGTGAGGGCTGGCCGCAGAATCGCAGGACTACTCTGCCGCTAGAAGGCCCCGGTCGGGATTTTCCCCTTCAACGGCCCTCTTTCCTCATGCAACTCCACCAGTTCCGCCATTCCGCCTTCTGCGAAAAGGTGCGCCTGATCCTGTCGGTCAAGGGCCTGTACGCCGATTTGATTGAGGTGGTGCCGGGCCTGGGCCAGGTCGCCCTGTTCCGCCTGTCTGGCCAGCGTCAGGTGCCGGTTTTGGTCGATGGCGATGAGGTGGTGGCTGATTCCACCGAGATCGCCCTTTATCTTGAACGGCGCCATCCCCTGCCGCCCCTGTTGCCGACCGAGGGGGCGGCCCGGGCCCGGGTGTTGCTCTTGGAGGACTGGGCGGATACGGCCCTGGCGGCCGGGGTCCGTCAGGCCCTCTGGCAGGCCGCCGTGGCCGATCCTGTGCTGCGCTCTGCCCTGTTGCCCGAAGCGACGCCCAGCCCCCTGCGCCGTCTTGTCGGGTCCCTGCCCGGGGGAGTTTTGTCTCCACTCAATGACACCGTCAGCGAGGTGATCAACCCCCTGCAGGCCAGCCAGTTGAGGCGCAATTTGGACCAGTTGCTGGTGTTGGTGCGCCATTCCTCCTATTTGGAGGGCGAGCAGATAACCCTGGCCGATCTGGCCGTAGTCGCCCAGCTCTCCCTGCTGCGTTTTGCTGACAATGCTGGCGCCCCGCTGGCCGGTCGGGGGGTCAGGGGCTTTGGCGATAACCCGCTCTATGGGCCCCTGTTCGCCTGGCGAGACCGGATCCTGGCGGAAGTGGGCCGGGGCTGAACCATGGCTGATCCCCTATTACGGGAGCTGGATCATTACGTGGTTCTGGAGCCCGCAGGGGCCGAGCAGATCCTGACGGCTGCCGAAACCCTCGCTTGGCTAGAAGGGCATCTCTTAGGACTGGCGGCAGTCCCCGTCGATCTGGCCGATCTGGCCGATGGGGCGGCCCGGGCCCGGCGGTTGTTGGATACCGCCTGTGAACTGGAGTTGGGGCCGGGGCTAGCGATTCGTTGGTTTGCGGTGCGCTTGGAGCCCCCGGGCCACCCCCGAGGCTGAGGCTTGCCTGGCAGCTTCCCGCTGGCTCAGTTGAGCGAAGCGCGCGCCTGGCCGGCCCCATCGGCCAGGGTGACTTGTCCCTGGGGAGGCACCGGGGGCGCCCGCAGAATGGTCGGCAGGGCCTCAATCACCCGCCGGGCCACCACCTCGGGCGGTTCATCCCCCTGGGTCACCCGCAGGTCGGCCTGACTGTATAAGGGGCGCCGCTCGTCCAGCAGGGCCGCCAGCCGCTCGGCCGGGTCGGTTTGGGTTAGCAGGGGCCTGGGGGTCGGGTCGGCGCTCAGGCGCTGGAGCAGCACGGCCTCGGGGGCGTCCAGCCACACCACCACCCCCTGGCGCAGGTGCCCCCAGTTGACGGCCCGCGTCACCACGCCGCCGCCGGTGGCCACCACCAGCGAATGCCAGCAGGCGATGCCATCGAGGACGGCGGTCTCCAGTTCGCGGAAGCCGGCCTCCCCCTCGCTGGCAAACAACTCGGGAATCGGCCGGCCGGCGGCCTGTTCCAGGGCGTTGTCGGCATCGACGAAGCGATAGCCCAGGGCCTCAGCCAGGGGACGCCCCACCGCACTTTTGCCGGCACCCATCATCCCCACAAGGTAGACATTGAGGCCAGCCAGCCGCTGGCCCAGGGGGGGCGGGTCTGGAGGCTCCTGCCCGGGGGCGGGGTGAAGGTCGGCTTCGGGGCCGGGCTCCTGGGACATGGCCATGGACAGCGGTCGATCCTGAGGTTTTCTAGGACCACCCAAGCCCTTGCATGCCGTCGCCAGGTTGGTGAAGGGTGAGGGTCGCCACCGAGGCTTCAGGGTGTCCCGGGGCTGGGGCCCTCAGGCAGGGGTCGGTTGCTGTTGGCGCTGCCAAACCGCCTGGCCAGGGCCCGGAGGGGAACATCATTGAGGCTGTCGGCCGGCAGGCCGAAGAGGCGGGCCAGGCAGCGTTTCACCACCACTTCGCTGTCATCGCCGAAGCGGCCCGCCAGTAATTCTGTGATCACCCCCAGCCCGCGCCCAGTGCGGTCCGTTTCTTCCACCAGGCACTGGCTGGTGGGTCGCGCCAGTTGGCGGCAGGGCTGCACCAAAGTGCGCTCCAGATCCGGGATGCCACCGGCGGCGGCTTCAACGCAGACCTTGGCCAGCCGGCGTTCGATCTGGGGGCGCACCAACTGCAGCATCGGTCCCAACAGGCCGGCAGCGGCAGGGGAGGGAGCGGCCAGCAGGGCCGCGGCGGCCAGGGCGACCCAGGCTGACAGCCAGTAGCGGTGGGAGGGTGCCAGGGTCAAAGGGGGACGCGACTCAGGGGGGCTGTGGCTAGTTTTGCCCCCTGGATCGCCCTCCGAGCGCCTCTGCCCATGGACGAACTTGAAGTCCGTTGGCACCAGGCGATCGCCGAGATTGCCGAGGCGCAATGGGAGGCTCTGCTACCTCCTGGGGTTGCGGGCGCGAGCACCCCGGCGGCGGCGGTGATGGCCACACCCTTTTTTCGCTGGAGCTGGCTGCAGCACCTGGAGGCCAGTGGGAGCATTGCGCCGCGCCAGGGCTGGCAGCCTTGCCATCTGGGGCTTTGGCGGGGCAAAACACTGGTGGCGGTGGCGCCGCTTTATCTCAAGGGCCATAGCTATGGCGAATTTGTTTTCGACCAGTCATTCGCCCAGTTGGCGGCCCAGATGGGTCTGCGGTACTACCCCAAGTTGGTGGGCATGAGTCCCCTCAGCCCGGTGGAGGGCTATCGCTTTTTTGTTGCCGCCGGCGAAGACGAGGGGGCTTTGACGGCCGTGATGATGGCTGAAATAGAGAGTTTTTGCCGCAGAAATGGAATCTTAAGCTGTAATTTTCTTTATGTTGATCCCCAGTGGCGGCCCCTAGCTGAGGCCAATGGCTGCGCCCTGTGGTTGAACCAGCAAAGCTGCTGGAGTTCGGATGGCGCTGTTGATTTTGAGGGATATTTGGCGGGGTTCAATGCCAACCAGCGCCGTAATATTCGCCGCGAACGCAAGGCTGTGGCCGCCGCCGGTGTGCAGGTCACGCCTTTGGTGGGGGAGGAGATTTCACCCCAGTTGTTGATGCGCATGCATGATTTTTATGCCCAGCACTGCAGCCGTTGGGGAGCCTGGGGTAGCAAATACCTCAGCGACACTTTCTTCAGTAATGCCCCGGCAGAGCTGCGCCGCGATTTGGTGTTGTTCAGTGCCCACCAGGGCGATCCCAACCGGCCCATGGCGATGTCCATGTGTGTACATAGCGCCGAAGGGCTATGGGGCCGTTACTGGGGCAGTGAGGTGGAGTTGGATCACCTCCATTTCGAGGTTTGCTATTACGCCCCCATCGAATGGGCAATCGGCCAGGGTCTGCGACGGTTTGATCCAGGGGCTGGGGGGAGCCATAAGCGGCGGCGCGGTTTTCTGGCCGAGCCACGCTCCAGTTTGCATCTATGGACCCAGCCCGAATTCGACCGTCTACTGCGCCGCTGGCTGCCCAGATCCAATGCGGAAACCCTGGCCGAAATCGAGGCCATCAACGCCGAAATTCCCTTTGTGGCCCGCTCCCCAGAGGGGCCACAAAAGGGATAAGCGTTCATGCCCAGCTGAGTGGCGGGACAACGGGGCCTTGCGGTTCTCTTTCCCAGATCTGCCAGATGTCAGGGGGTGATTCCGATCATCCGGGGACCCCCCAATTAGGATTTTCCCATGGTGATTCCCAGCCCCCCAACGTTCATGGCCGTAGATCCTCCTGGGGATGGCGGTTCCGCTGCAGTGGGCGATGACTCGGCCCGATTCCAGCTCGACGAGCGGCTTTCCCAGCGGTTCATCGCCCTTGATCCCGTTGGTTATTTCCTGATCAAAGTCGATGCCGTTGCCGGCGAGTTGGTCGCCGAGCACTATGGCAACGCCATTGATGACAAGGGTCGAGCCACCGATCCCCAAACCGGTGAGGTGTTGTCCTGTCGCGGCGCCCTAACAAGGTCCCCCTTCACCGTCTATCGCGGCCGAAGCGCCAAGGAACTTGGGATCGCCCTTTGCGAAGGTCCAGGACCCCATCCCCTTAGCTGCTTGGATCACGCCCTATACCTCGGCCGCGAATTGCAGAAAGCCGAGACCTGCCTCCGCTTGGGACTTGCCTACGTCCAGGATTGATTGACAGACGGTTTGAGAAGATCAATCAGGCAGGTTGCAGTTCGCGGCGGGCTTCGCTCGTGGTGTGCGGAGGTTCAGGGGGGAGGGCCGCCAGCTGCTCCTGGATTTCGCGGGTCACGACGCTGCGATACTCCTGGAAATGTTCGTTGTGGGCCAACGTCACCAGGAATTGCTCCAGGTTGTCGGGATTGCGGCGGGCGATGGTGGCGAGGGAATTCCAGAAGCGCCAGCGGGTATTCCGCATAAAACCCTGCCGCCAGATGACGATGGAGAGGGCCCGTAGGTCGGTCCAGGTGGGCAAACTGGCTTTGCCGAGGGCCTTTGTCTTGACATACTGCTGCCAGCGGGGTTTGCCGACTTTGGTGTAGTAGTGCGTAACCCTGTCGATATAGGCATTTGGCTCGTAGAGACGGCAAAAGGCATCCACGTATTCGTTGGCGATGTCGCGGATTGGGCGGGTGGGCACAAAATTCAGTAGGTTTGTCTGATTGACCCCTTTGGCGTCAGCTTTCTCTTCAATCAGCCGACCTTCCTTCTCGAGGCGATGCCAAAGACCTGTATTGGGAAGGGCCTGCAACATTCCCATCATGGCGGCAGGAATGCCGGTGCGGCTAACAAACGTAACGATGCGATCCCCAGCTCCAGCTTTTTCACCATCAAAACCAATGATGAAACCAGCCATCACCCGAATGCCATAGGAGGTGATGCGATCGACTGATTCCTCCAGGGAACTGCGAGTGTTTTGATGTTTGCCGGCGATCGAGAGGCTGGCTTCGTCTGGGGTTTCAATTCCCAGAAAAACACTGTCGAAACGGGCCTCGGCCATCATATCCATCATTTCGTCATCCGAAGCCAGGTCGACGGAGGCTTCGGTGGCGAAACTGAAGGGATAACCCCTCTCAACCTGCCACTTTTTCAAGGCGGGTAGCAATAGTTTGGCGTTGCGTTTGTTGCCAATGAAATTATCATCAACCAAGAAGATTGAGCGGCGCCAGCCTAGGTCGTAGAGTTTTTGCAACTCGGCGACCAATTGATCAGGGGTCTTGGTGCGTGGTTTGCGGCCATATAGAACAATGATGTCGCAGAATTCGCATTGAAAAGGGCAGCCCCGCGAGAACTGCACACTCATTGAATCGTAGGCATCTAGTTCCAGAAGGTCGAAGCGCGGAACTGGTGTGGATGTGACATCAGGCTTTTCGCCGTTCGAGCTGAAACGCCCCTGACGCTCCCCTTTCTCAATCGCTTCGACAAACAAGGGCAGGGTGATTTCGCCTTCATCCAGCACCTTGAAATCGGCCAGCTGCAGTTCTGGAGCATCAGGTGTCGAACTGGCAAAGGGACCCCCCACGGCCACTGGTAGGCCCCGGGCCTTGGCCTTGCCGATCTGCGCGGCCATATCCGCTTTCTGCACGATCATTCCGGAGATGACCACTAACTCCGCCCATTCCCACTCCGCTTCGCTCACCTCGCGCACATTGCGGTCAACCAGCTTCATCTCCCATTCCTGGGGAAGCAGGGCGGCCACCGTGACCAAGCCCAGGGGGGGCAAGAGCACCTTGCGGTTCACCAGCTCCAGGATCTTTTCGTAGCTCCAGAAGGTCTTGGGAAATTCGGGGTAGACGAATAAGGTGCGCATGCTGGAGCCAGCGCTCCGAAGTGGGGTAAGACTAAGGCGTCTGGTCCTGGGCCGGCGCTGCCGCTGAGACGGTTTGCATGCCGCGCGAAGCTGGCATAGCTGCTGTAGCGTTAAAGGTGTTATCAATGCCAAAGACGCAGGATCGACCCATGGGAGTTGCTTTTTATCTGGGATTGGTGGGTGCTGGTCTGATCGCCGCCTACCTGGCTGCCGTCGTCTTGCGAGGCGTCAAGCTGATCTGAGCTCCAGTTTCCATTGGCTAGCCAGTTCCACCACCCCTATCGTCAAACCGGCAAGGCCAAGCACCACAAAGGTGGCGGCCAAGCCTTGGGCCCCCGTCAAGTAGGCCGCTAACAAACCGCTCAGGCCACCGCCCCCCAAGAAGGCAATCTGGCTGAGACCAGCCATGCGTCCTCTGAGGTGCATGGGGGCACCCATCTGACCGATCAGGTTGGTGCTAGCCAGTAACCCGGCTGTTCCGGCCCCAATACAGAACGCCATGGCCAGAGAAATGGGCACTCGCCAGCCCACTTCCATAGCTGATGCGCTCCAGGCCATACCCAATTGGGCAAGCCCGGTCAACACCGTGCAGCCCCCCAGCAAGACCCCAGGCCGGGATATCAATTTTTGGCTGTTGCGCTGCAGCACCACCCCGCCCACGATGCTTCCCGCCGCGAGCACACTTGTAAATAAACCAAGGGCCTGGGGCGATGGCCCCACCACTTTGCTGGCGATCAGTGGAGCCAATCCTGGATGAAAAAAGCCCACCAGGCAGGCCAGAGCGCAGAAGCGCAGCACATGGCGCAGGGTGGGACCACAGCTCCTCCAGGCGGCCCCCAGCGAGGCCGTACGCCCCGCTTGACTGCGCTGTTCTTGATCTAGGTGGGGACGCAATATCCACATCACACTGGCGATGGGCACCAGGTAGGTGAGGGCGTCGATGGCGAGGGCCAGGCTGGGTCCCGTCAGGGCCAGTAACCAGCCTCCCAGCGGTGGACCCACCAACTTGCCCACGTTGAAAACCACCGAAAAACTGGCCAAGAACGGGGCCAGTTGCTCGGGTTTTTCCACCAGCAGGGCGCTGTACTTGTTGCGGGCGGTGAGCTCGTAGCTGCTCGCCATCCCGATCAGCAGGGTGCTTAGCAGCAGCAGGGCCACCTGGCTCTGGCCTTCAAGCAGCGGGATCGCCAGGGCCCCAAGCGCTGCCGCACCAAAGAGGGCCCATTGCGCCCGGATTAACACCGGCTGGCAGCCGATCCGGTCGGTCAGGACTCCTGCGGGTCCGCTCAACAGCAGGCTGGGCAGCGCCAGTAACCCGAAATGCAGGGCCAGCATCAGGGGGTTGCCATTGCTTTGGATCAAGATCCAGCCCTTAGCTGTCAGCCCGGCGAAGGATCCGGCGGTGCTCAGCCCCGATGCCACCAGATAGGTCGTCCGCTGGTGGCGTTGCAGGCGCTTCAGAAGGTTCTGGACGACGGGGGGCGCTGCGGGGAAGGTGGGCCGGCTCAAACGGATGTCTGGCGACTTTGTTTGATGCTGTCCACGAGGGCACGGGCTCCAACTACTTCTCCCTCAAGGTCATAGGTGGCGGCGCCGGTGAGACGCACCGTCACCATGGTTCCCGGTGCTGCGCTGAGGCCCCCCACGCCAGGACGCACCCGCACTTCACCATCCACTTCCGGGGCGAAGCGGGCGCAGCGCCCGATCATGGCGCCGCTGCCGGGGTGTTCCTGCTCGATCAACACATCCACGATTCGACCCACCCAGGCACCGTTGCGGTCGGCGGCGATCGGTTGCTGCAGGGCCATCAGCCGGTCCTTGCGTTCCAGGGCTACCTCGGGCGCGACCTGATCTGCCAGGGTCGCCGCCGCGGTGCCCTCCTCCGGAGAGAAGGTAAATACCCCTACATGGTCGAAACGATGTTCGGCCACGAAGTCCAGCAGATGTTGGAAATGGGTTTCGGTTTCACCCGGGAAGCCGACGATGAAGGTGGTGCGCAGCACGGCATCCGGGAGCTGCTCCCGGATGCGCCTCAGCAGTCCATCGGTGACCTCCGCTTGCCAGGGGCGATTCATGGCCCGTAGCACCTCTGGATGGCTGTGTTGCAGGGGCAGATCCAGATACGGCAGCACGTTGGGCACCTCCTTGAAGGCCGTCAGCACCGCGGGGGTCAAGCCGGTGGGATAGGCGTAATGGACCCGGATCCAGGGGATTTCCACCTGCCCCAGCGCCCGCAGCAGATCGGCGAGCCGGGGGCGGCCGTAGAGGTCGAGCCCGTAGTTCGTGGTGATCTGGCTGATCAGGATCAGTTCCTGCACCCCCTGGGCGGCCAGTTGCTGGGCCTCGGCGACGATCGATTCGATGGGCCTTGAACGTTGGTCGCCTCGCAGCTTGGGAATGATGCAGAAAGCGCAGCGGTAGTCACAGCCTTCGGCCACTTTTAGGTAAGCCACCGCTTCGCTGGTGGTGCGGTAACGGGGCAGGTGTTCGTCGGCCACGAAGGTGGGCACGGGGCTCACTTGGTTGACCCGTTCCCCGGCCTGGACCCGTTCCAGCACGCTGACGATGTGCTGATAGTCGCCGGTCCCCACGATGGCCTTGGCCTCCGGCAGCGAATCGAGCAGCTCTTGCTGGAAATGTTGGGCCAGGCAGCCCGAGATGATCAGCTCCTTGCCCTGTTCGGCAAGCTCCACCAAGGTGCGCACCGATTCCTGCCGCGCCTCTTGGATGAAGCTGCAGGTGTTCACCACCACCAGGTTGGCTTCGCTTTCATCGGCGCTGACGCCGTAGCCCGCCTCCGCCAATAGGCCAAGCATGTGTTCGGTATCGACGCGATTTTTTTCACAACCCAGGTGGGCAAAGGCCACGGTTGGTTTTCTAATGTCATTGGAACCGGTGTCAGTGCCGCTGCCGGTGGGGTTGAAGGGGCCAGGGGCCATTGGCGGATGACGGAGGGACTCAGGAATCCCACCCTATGGAATCAGGGGCTGCGAGGATGGAATCCCTTCCTTGCTTGCCCGTGACTTCAAGCAGCCTGGCCAGTCGTCTCAACGAGCGGCGACGCCCCGAGCCCTCCCGTCGCTGGCTGCGGGTCGCCATCGCCGTGCTGGCCACGGTCGGGGCCATCGACACTGGCGTCATCACCCTCAAGCGTTGGGGGATTTTGGGTCCGATCCTTTGTCCCGGGGGTAGTGATGGCTGCGACAAGGTATTGAACAGTGTCTGGGGCTCCCTTTTCGGCCAACCCCTGGCCCTGTTTGGTTGCCTGGCCTACCTGGCTGTCCTTTTTATGGCGGTTTTGCCCCTGGTGCTGCCCGGCGAGGCCCGCGGCGAACTCAACAGCCGCAGCTGGTGGGGTCTGGCTTTGCTCACCACGGCCATGGCCGTATTCAGCCTGGTGTTGCTGGGCTTGATGGTGTTCAAGATCCAGGCGTTTTGCCCCTTCTGTGTGCTGTCTGCCCTGCTCAGCCTCATCTTGATGGTGCTCAGTTTGGTGGGAGGTGCATGGGAAGACCGGGGACAACTCCTGTTTCGGGTGGTGATGACGGCCCTGGCGGTGGCCGTGGTCAGCTTCGGCTGGGCTACCGCAGCCGATCGACCCGCCAGTGTGTTGGGTAAGGGGATGCCTCAGCCGGTAGTCGCCGAAAGTTCGCCCGCGGCCCTGGCTCTGGCCGACCAACTCAGTAAGAAGGGAGTGGTCATGTACTCCGCCTACTGGTGTCCCCATTGCCACGACCAGAAGGAACTTTTCGGTAAACAGGCCATCGCCAAGGTCAATGTGGTCGAATGTGCCCCCGATGGTCACAACAGCCAGGCCAAGCTTTGTGCCACCAAGGGCATCCAGGCATTCCCCAGCTGGGAGATCAACGGCAAAATTGAATCGGGCGTCAAGCCCCTGGCCAAATTGGCTGAGATGATTGGTTATAAGGCTGTCCCGGGCCTCTGAGCTTGCTCTGGTGCCCCAGCCCTAGCCTGCCCACTTCCGCTTTCCCCAGGCCTGCCGATAATCGCGCTGGTTGCGATCGCCCGCCCCCGCTCCTGGACAGTGTGCCGCTGCCAGAACGGTTGGGGGGCCGGAGCATCTTCACGGAAATGCCCCCCACGGCTCTCATCTCGGAACAGGGCTGCCTCACACAACAGTTCGGCCAGCACCAGCCTCTGGCGCAGATCCTGCATGGCCAGCAAAGGTTCGCGCTGGCCTGGCTCCAGCTGAAGAGCCAGACCTGGGGGTTGGCCATGGGCCCGTCGCAGCAGCCGGTTTGCCTCACATAACTGACGGCGTTGCCGAACTTCGTGCCAGCCGAGGGCCAGGGAGTGGCCCTGCCGCTCCACCCCCGCCACCTGCCAGCAGAGCTTGCGCAGGTCGGCGATTTGGGCCTGAATCGCTTTGGGGTCCGCTGTGGCCTCCTCTCCTGGGGCAGGGCCGGAGCAGGCCCAGGGGATCGGCTGAGCCGGCAAGGGTTGCAGCTGCAAGCCGGCCACCAGCCTGCGGGCAAAGACCAGGCATTCCATCAGGGAATTGCTGGCGAGTCGGTTGGCACCATGCACTCCAGTACAAGCCACTTCCCCAACGGCATAGAGGCCAGGCAAACTGCTGGCGGCCTGCAGGTCAGTGCTGATGCCGCCCATCCAGTAATGGGCTGCCGGAGCCACGGGAATGGGAGCGGTGGTGGGCTCCAGCCCCAGCTCCCGGCAGCGACTCAAGATGGTTGGAAACTGCCTTTCCAGACGCTCCTGCCCGACGGGACGCAGGTCCAGCCACAGATGTTCAACCCCCAGGGCTTGCATGCGCCGGGCCAGGGCGCGGCTCACCTGGTCCCGGGGGGCCAGGTCCCCCCCCGCCAGATGGGCCACCGGGCTGCGGCCGTCGCTTTCACAAAGCAGGGCCCCTTCGCCCCGGACGGCTTCACTGATCAAGAAATGGGGGGCCCCTGGCAACATCAAGGCGGTGGGATGAAATTGCACGAATTCCAGATCGCGGACCCGGGCCCCGGCGCTCCAGGCCATGGCGACGCCATCGCCACTCGACTGGGTCGGGTTGGTGGTGTGGGAAAAGAGATGGCCACCGCCACCGCTGGCCATCACCACGGCGCCGGCCCGCAACCAGCGCAAGCGTTGGCCTTCCAGCACCTGCAGGCCAACGCAGTGGCCGTTTTCCAGCCAAAGCTGGAGCGCGGGAACCCCTTTGGCCTGGGTAAGCAGGGGGCGATTCAGGGTTTCCCGTTCCAGGGCATCCACCAGGGCCCCGCCGGTGCGGTCCTGGGCATGGAGGACACGGCGGTGGCTGTGGGCGGCCTCCAGGGTGGTGCTCAGACCTGGGCCTTCCCGGTCGAAGGCCATGCCCAGCTCCAATAGGCGCTCGACGCACGCCGGAGCTTCTCGAACCAGCACGGTCACCGCCGCCGGATCACAGAGGCCAGCTCCCGCCTTGATGGTGTCGGCGATGTGGCTCTCCAGGCTGTCGTCGGAGCGGGTCACGGCGGCGATGCCACCCTGGGCCCAGCGGCTCGCTGAGGGGGGACTGTCGTGTTTGCTGAGCAGCAGAACGCGCAATTCAGCCGGTAACTCCAGGCAAGTCATCAGACCGGCGGCGCCGCTGCCGACCACCACCACATCCCATTGGTCCGTAAGGGAGGATGCCATTGCAGGGCCGTGCTACAAGCGAGCCTATGGGAACGCCTGGCGCCACCATCGTTACAACCGCCCCCTCGGGCCTGTCGATCCCCAAAAAAAACCGCCGAGGGAAACCTCAGCGATCGTCACAAAGTTCGCCAGGCCCGTTGTTGCAGCAGGTGATCAGCGGTAAACGCCGTCGTTGATGCGGTCAAAACCTTCGTTGAGGGCAATGGAAGGGTCAGTTACCGTGAAGTTATTTTTGTACTTTTCAAACAACTCTTTCTGACGGATGGTCAGATCAAGTTTCAGGACATCATCGACATTTTGGTAAGGGCCACCAAGCACGATCTTTCCGGCCAGGGTCGGATACATGCCGGGGTACTGCTGGAAGCGTCGCACCGATGAGTTGTTGAGGTCAACCTTACCGGCGGACTCAGCGATCTTGTCATCGGCGACATTGCGTCGCTCAGTCGCCAAGGCCGGTTGGGGCAGCAGCAGGGTGACGAGCAGGCCGGCGAGCACGACGCCGCTCATGAGCCAGGCAAGCAGTCGTTTCATCACGACAGACTCCTTAAAAGGGGGGAAGGGAAAGCTGGACTGGACCGACTCCGGGAGGGATTGGTCTTGCCACAACGTTACAGAGCATGCCTGACCCGCCCCAGGACGGATCACCGTCTTTCGCAGTTCTTCAGATCAGGCCGCTCAGCCCTGGGGCTAGTAACGCTGCCGCCAGGAAGATCCCATCCACTAACAAAGTGGTGGCCAGGGTCGCAGCAGCCACCCGGCCGGCCAGCCCCTGGGGCCAGAGCCAGCAACAAATGGCCAAAATGAAGGTTCCGCTCAGGCCGATCAGGCCCAGGGCCATCGGTTGGAGCACCTCCTCCCCTGCCTGCTGCAGCAGCACCCCAGCCTCGCTGAGGGGTGCCTCCACCACCTGGGGCCACAGGTGAATCACCCCGGTCAGGGCCATCGCCCCATCGGTGGCTGCTGTCCCCAACAAGGAGGCGAGGTAGAACGCACCGGCCAAGCGCCAGCGGCTGCCGAGTCCGCCAAGGGCAAGGGGGAGGGCAAAGCCCTCGATTGGCAGGTGCCAGAGGGGATGGACCCGCCACCAACCCCAGAACAGCGATCCCCCTAGCCAGCTGCCGGCAAACCCCACCAGCATGGCGCCGATGGCACTCCATGGTCCCTGGCTGCGGCGTTGCAGCACCACGCCCAAGATCACCAGCCCAGGGGTGAATAGGGTCGCCCCCATCGGCGAGGCCCGCACCCAAGGGGCTTGCAAAAACACCGGCAGAACCACCAGCAGGGCGGCAAGGCCTGGAAGCATCAACCCAACAGGAATCGCCTCAGCCCAGGCGCCAGAGAAGCCAGGAGTAGCACCCCTGGAGGGGCTGGCTGGAGCAACGATCACCCAAGTTATTAAGAAAGATGGCTAATGTTAGAGGCCAGGGGGTCGAAGGGGGCTGGCGCGGCGTCCATGGCCGCCATAGGGTCTGATCAATTTGTTTTCCCCTGGCGCATGGCTGCTTCTTCTACCACTGCGGCCATGCCCCTGCTGCAGGACTGTTGGCACGCCATGGTCTTGGGGGTGGTCCAGGGTTTGACGGAGTTTCTGCCCATCAGTAGTACCGCCCACCTCAAGGTGGTGCCGGTGCTTTTGGGGTGGGGGGATCCAGGTGTGGCCTACACCGCTGTCATCCAGTTGGGCAGCATTGTGGCCGTCATTGCCTATTTCCGGCAGGATCTGGCGGAAGTGATCCATGCCATGGGCCAGGCGTTTCGTGACGGCCAATGGCGAGAACCATCGGCCCGCCTGGGTGTGGCGATCGCCCTGGGCACCATTCCGATCTTGGTCGCGGGAATGGCACTTAAGAAAATGGTGCCCGATTACGACCATTCCCCCCTTCGCAGCATCACCTCCATCGGGGTCGTTTCGATCGTTATGGCCCTGCTGCTGGCCCTCGCCGAGCTGGTCGGATCCCGGCGTCGGTTCCTTGCCGATGTCCAATCCCGCGATGGATTGCTGGTGGGATTGGCCCAGGCCCTGGCCCTGGTGCCTGGGGTGTCCCGTTCCGGCAGCACCCTCACCGCCAGCCTCTTCGATGGTTGGCAGCGCCCTGACGCCGCCCGCTTCTCCTTCTTGTTGGGCATTCCGGCCATCACCCTGGCTGGGCTGGTGGAACTCAAAGATGCCCTGGCCAGCCCCTCCCATGGCGGTGCCCTGCCCATGCTGCTGGGGGTCGCTACGGCGGCCGTGGTCTCCTGGATGGCGATTGCCTGGTTGCTGCGTTTCTTGCAGCAAAACAGCACCTGGCTGTTCGTGGCCTACCGGCTGTTGTTCGGTTTGGTGCTGCTGCTTGGTTTCCGCGGTGCCGAAAGCCTGGCTCGCTGAATTTCCACAGGCCCGCCGGGGTGGCCAGGCGAGACCAAGGACCGCCAGACTGGGGCCCCTGGCCTTGAGTTGAAGTGTGGAATGAGTTGAATGCTGGCATTCCCTTAGAGAATCCTGAGGGATCTTCTCCCGAGCGACTCCCCCAGCCTGCTGTTGTGGTCAGCGTTGAAGCGGGATCGATTGGTGAGGAGCTGGGTTTTCAGCCTGGTGATCGCCTGCTCAGCATCAACGGGGTGCGGCCTCGGGATTTGATTGATTTCCAGATGCTGGTGGGGGAGGAAGACCTGCGTCTGGAGGTCGAAGATCCCGCTGGCGAGATCCATGTCATTGAATTGGAGAAGGATGCGGACGATGGGCTTGGGCTGGCCTTCAGCGAGGCCCTGTTTGATGGTCTGCGCCAATGCAACAACCGCTGTCCCTTCTGCTTTATCGATCAACAGCCCCCGGGCCATCGGCGCAGTCTCTATCTCAAGGACGATGATTACAGGCTGAGCTTTCTATACGGTTCCTACCTCACCCTTACCAATCTTACTGCGGCTGACTGGCAGCGCATTGAGACCCAGCGGCTCTCTCCGCTTTACGTCTCCGTACATGCCACCGACCCCGAACTGCGCAGCCGCCTGTTGGTCAACCCTCGTGCCGCCCTCCTGCTCGACCAATTGCGTTGGTTCGCCGAGCGCCGGCTCCAGATCCATGCCCAAGTGGTTGTCTGTCCGGGGGTGAACGATGGTGAGGCCCTGGGGCGCTCTCTCCTGGATCTGGCCGCTTTCGCCGAGGGAGATTGGCCGACGGTGCTTTCCACCGCCGTGGTGCCCGTTGGCCTGACCCGGTTCCGTCCAGCCAACGACAACCTGGTGCCGGTGGATCAAGCTGCCGCCATTGCTGCTATCAGCCAGGTCGAAGCCCTGCAGGAGGCATTCCAGAGCCGTCTTGGCAGCCGGTTTGCCTGGCTGGCAGATGAGTGGTATCTCATTGCGGGTTTGCCCCTGCCTCCCCGCACCGACTACGAGGACCTACCCCAAAGGGAGAACGGCGTTGGCAGCATTCGGGGCTTTCTTGAGGAGCTTGATCAGGCCACCGCCCAATTACCCACTTCCCTGGCCGTTCCCCAGCGTCTCAGCTGGGTGGTGGGGGCCGTAGTTGCTGGGGCCCTGGAGCCGGTGCTGGAGCGACTCAACAGGGTCGAGGGACTGGATCTGAGGCTGTATGGCCTGCCCAGCCCCTACTGGGGGCAGGAGCTGGTGGTGACCGGATTGCTGACCGGGGCCGATTTGATCCAGGGGTTGCAAGGCCGGGACCTGGGAGAGAAGTTGTTGTTGCCCAAGTTGATGTTGCGCCAGGGGGAAAGTGTGTTTCTCGACGACATGACCCTTGAACAGCTCCAGGCCCAGCTGCCGGTCCCGATCCGGCCCATCGGCAGTGCGGAAGAACTGGTGGCTGTCTGCATTCGAAGCATCCATGGGCTTGCCTAAGCTCAGCCGGTTCGATGGTTTTCCAGTGGGTCGCCAGGTTTCTTTGTTTGCGGCCCTCACGGTGGTTCCGGTTCTTTGGGCCGGTTCGGTTGGTGCCCAGTCCTCTCCGGAGCAGGGTTTAACGCCCCAAGCCAGCCCGTTCGT
>JBIIJV010000236.1:0-4137 GCA_044233545.1 Cyanobium sp. | reverse complement strand
TGCCGAGAGCACCCCAGGTGAAAGGTCCAAGGCCCCGGGTCAATCCCAGCCTGCTGCCCCCAGCCGCCACCGTACTGCCCGCTAACGACCCCGACCTCGCTTCGCCCCCGCCGCTGGCCCTGCCAGTGAAGCCTTCCCAGGTGCGCATCCGCGAATTGCGCCCCCTGGGACTGGATCAAGTCGAGACCATCGCCGAGGTCAACAACCCCAACCTCAAGGCCCTCGCCATCGAGGTCGAGCAAGCTCAATCACAACTGCGGGCTGAGATTTCCCGCTGGTACCCGACGATTCAGTTGGGGGCGTCCCAGCTGCCGGCCTATTCGGCCGGCCAGGCTTACCGCCCATCGGTGTTCGATTCACGGGTTACAGGCTATTCAACTAGCTCGATCACGGCTATGGATGCCGTGCTCAAGGCGAGTTGGGCTTTGATTGATCCCCAGCGGACCCCTCGGATTGCCGCAGCCCGTGATCGCTATGAGAAGGCCAAGAACGCCTATCTCATTGGTTTGCGGGACCTGCGGTTACAGGCTGCCGAGGCCTACTTCGATCTCCAATCCGCCGACGAACAGGTGCGGATTGGCCAGGAATCCGTCCGGGCTTCCCTGGTCAGCTTGCGTGATGCTCGCTCCCGTTTCCAGGCCGGCGTAGCCACCAAGCTCGAAGTGCTTCAGGCCGAAACCCAGTTGGCCCGCGACCAACAGCTTCTCACCAATGCCTTGACCGGCAATGGACCCGGAGGGCCGGGCCTCGGCCAGGCAGATGCCCGTCGCCAGCTGGCTGCTTTGCTCTCCTTGCCCCAAGATGTCACCCCCGTGGCCAAGGACCCGTCCAGGGTGGTGGGGGCCTGGATCCCCTCCCTGGAGGAGAGCATCATTGCAGCCTTTGCCTACCGCGAGGAACTCGATGATATCTTGCTGGATATTTCTATTGCCAATAGCGAAGCCAATGCTGAGCTAGCTGCATCCCAGCCGTTGCTGAGTATTGTCAATACTCTGAGTGCTAGCAATTCCTATGGGGACAGGTATACTGACTTTGTTAATAGCTCATCAAACGAAGCCCAAGCCGCCCAGAATGTCCTCGGCCAGACCAATTGGAGCGTTGATAACGCCATCGGCCTGAATCTCAGCTGGACCCTCTTCGATGGCGGCCGGGCCCGGGCTCTCTATCGCCTCAACAAACAAAAAGCCAATGAGGGTCGCTATCGCTTCGCCCAGCGCCGCGACCAGATCCGCGTCGAGGTGGAGCGAAGCTTCTTTGAACTTCAGCGCAACAACCTCAACATCTCCACCAATGCCCAGGAGGTGCTTTCCACCCGCGAATCCCTGAGGCTGGCTCGCCTGCGTTTCCAGGCCGGGGTCACCACCCAGCGGGAGGTGGTCGACACCCAGCGCGATCTCACCCAGGCCGAGGTCCGCTACGCCCTGGCGATCT
Organism: Cyanobium sp.; assembly: GCA_044233545.1. Classification (GTDB taxonomy): domain Bacteria; phylum Cyanobacteriota; class Cyanobacteriia; order PCC-6307; family Cyanobiaceae; genus Cyanobium. The sequence goes on along the minus strand of JBIIJV010000236.1, from coordinate 2,706 downwards.
CCACCTACAACAAGAGTCTTGCCGACCTGCGTCGTCGCACCGGCCTAGATCAGATCGCCCTCTGTCCCCGTCCTTCCCTGCCCGATCGTCGCCCCCCAACCCCTGGCCTAGAGAGCGCTCCGGTCGAGTTGCAACCGGTCGTCCCGGCTTGTGCCGCTTCCTTCTTTCGTGCCCCCATGGGTCAAGCTTCCTCCTCCCGTTGAGCTCCTAAGTGGTCGTGCAAAAGCCTCTCTCCCTGCTTGCGATTCTTCGATTGGGGCTCTTCCAGGCCTGCCTTGGTGCTTTGGCGGTCATTTTTTCCGGGTTGTTGAACAGGGTGATGCTCAGCGAGTTGGGTTACCCGGGTTTGCTTGTGGGGGGTGCCCTGGCGTTTGAGCAATTCATGGCACCCTCCAGGGTTCTGTTTGGCCAGATCTCCGATGGTTATCCCCTCTTCGGTCGCCGCCGGGTGCCCTATGTGCGCTTTGGCACCCTGATCTTCAGTGGGCTGGCGGTGCTGGCGGTTCCCCTAATTTTTCAGGTGGGGCGTTTGCTCAGTGCCGGCAGCCAGCCTGGCCTGGCCTTCGGCATTACTGCCCTATGCGGTCTTTTTGCCGCCTACGGATTGGCCATTTCACTAGCCACCACCCCCTATCTCGCCTTGGTCATCGACCGCACCGATGAGGTCGAGCGCCCGAGGGCCGTGGCCCTGGTGTGGTGCATGCTCACCGTCGGCATTGTGGTCGGGGCCATCCTCACCAGTCTGAGTCTGAGTTCCCTCGATCAGGTAACTGATCCTGCCATTCTTGAGCCGGTTTTGACCCAATTCATGCTCAAGGTCTCCTTGATCGTGATCGCCCTGACGTTGTTGGCAACCTGGAACATGGAGACCAGGTCTGCGTATCCAGGCCCTGCAGCCTCAGGAGCTGGAAATCAGGCCAAGGCCCCAGGGGAGCTGCCTCAAGAGGGTGTCACCATGGCCCAGTCTTGGCGACTGATCACCTCCAGCCGGCAGGTCTTGATTTTTTTTGCCTTTTTGGTGGCCTTCACCCTTGGGTTGTTTCTCCAAGATCCCATTCTTGAAAGTTATGGAGCCCAGGTCTTCGGTCTCAGTATCTCTGCCAGTACCCAGCTCAATGCCTTCTGGGGTGTGGGCACCCTGGTGGGGCTTCTGCTGGCGGGCTTGCTAGTGGTGCCAAGGCTGGGCAAGTTGCCCTCGGCCAGGTTGGGTTGCCGGCTGATCCTGATCTCACTTGTCCTTCTGATCCTCTGCGGACTCACCCGCAGCGTGCCCCTGCTCCAATTCGTCATGGTGCTGTTTGGACTGGCCGCCGGGATTGCCACGAACAGTGCCCTTTGCCTGATGCTTGACCTGACCCTGCCCCAGGCTGCTGGAACCTTTGTTGGAGTTTGGGGTCTTGCCCAGGCTCTTTCGCGTGCGATCGGCAAGTTGCTCGGCGGTGGCCTCCTTGATTTGGGCCGCCAATTGCCGCTGGGTCCTGGCCCCTTCCCCGCCTTTGCCCTGGTTCTTTCCGTGGAGGCTCTGGTGACCTTTGGCGCATTGCTGTTGCTGGCTTCTCTCAACGTTCATCAGTTCCGCCAAGACACCGCCAGTAGCCTGGAACGGGTTCTTTCGATGGAGATGGGTTGAGATGGCTCCATCGATGCCTCCCCAGCTGGATTCGGGATTGCAGCACCTGATCGATGCGGTGGCCGAGCGTCAACGCCAGGATTTCGGCCACGTCACCTATGCCAGCAAGGAGGACGGCTCCTTGATCACCGCCTGCGATCGTTGGAGTGACGACACCCTCGTCCGTGGCTTGGCCGGTCTGTATCCCGGCGAGGGTGTGCTGAGCGAGGAGGGCAACAGGAAGGTGCCTGACACCCCTCGCTACTGGGTGGTGGATCCCCTGGATGGCACCACAAACTATGCAGCGGGAATCCCCTACTGGGCCATTTCCATGGCCCGCTTCGACAAAGGCAGACCCGATCTTGCGATTCTTGATGTTCCTCCCCTGCGGCAACGGATCGTCGCCATTCGCGGCCAAGGGGCGTGGAGAAATGGCAAACCGATTCTGCCTCCTTCTTTGAGCACCAATCCTGCGGGTTGTGCCTCCCTTTGCAGTCGTTCCATCGGCGTTTTGCAAAAGCTTCCCAACCGCCGTTTCCCCGGAAAGATCCGTTTATTGGGGGTGGCAAGCCTGAATCTTGTAAGTGTCGCTATGGGACAGACGGTGGCGGCCCTGGAGGCCACCCCCAAAATCTGGGATTTGGCGGCGGCCTGGCTCGTGCTTAGCGAATTGGGTTGTCCGATCCGCTGGTTGCAAAACAACCCTGATGCCCTTGCCCAGGGAGAGGACCTGACCAATACAGATTTCCCCGTATTGGTGGCGGACCGTAACGAAACCCTGAATTTATTTCTCCCCTGGGCCGAGGCTTTGCTGCGCTAGCAGGGGCGTCTTTGATCACCAGCTGTTCCACAAAAGCCCTCAATGACCCTGAACCTGGTCAGGGCAGGCGATGAAACTCCACAGGCAAGTCGATGGAAATCAAGCCATGGCAAGACTTTTAAGGGATTGGCGCTGATTGATTTTCGTTTGCCTCAAGGCCTGCTTGTCAGCTCAGCGGCCAGGGTGTTATGTTTTTGGACTGCGCGGTTGAGGCGAAAGCCCAACGGTGCGGCCTACGACCCCCGGAAGCGCGAGCGACCGATGTTGTAGGGTTTGG
>JBIIJV010000299.1:0-2695 GCA_044233545.1 Cyanobium sp. | reverse complement strand
CGGATCGAGCCTCAGGCCCGGTCTGAACTCCAGCACCAGCCGGGTGGTCCCCTCGTCGGGCTGCCCTACCCGCACCTCCTGCAGCAGGCCCGCGCCGGTCAGGGAGCGACGCCGAAGTGGGGCTCCGGGCAGGTCGAACCAGATGCGGGGCCCTGCCCCCTGGCTGCCTTCCTCGTAGTAGGCCCGCACCGGGGTGCCTGGGGCGGTCCTCAGTTCGATACCCCGATCCGGGCTGACGCGCCAGGCCGAGAGCGTGCTTCCTGCCAGGACAGGCGCGGGCTCCGCCACGGCGGCAATCATGCTGCTAGCCACCCAGAGGCCAGGGAGAAGGCCCCGAGGCAACCGTCGCAGCTTGGGTATGGGGCTTGGGAGCCCCGTTTTGCTGGCTGTCCCGACGCCCATCTGGCGCTCAGAACAACGTTGGATGACGATGGCGCAGGCTGGGCATTTGTTGCCGGACCCGTTGACTGTGGCCGGTATCGATGGGCCCCATGGCGTGGCCCGGTGCCAGCCCCGCATCCGCCAACACCGTCCCCCAGGGATCAATCACAAAGGCATGGCCATGGGTTTGGCGACGGCCGTAATGGAGGCCGGTCTGGGCGGGGGCGACCACGTAGGCGGTGTTCTCGATCGCCCGGGCTTGGAGCAGCACCTGCCAATGGTCCTTGCCGGTGTAGGCGGTGAAGGCGGCGGGAACCAGCAGCACCTGGGCTCCGGCGGCAGCCAGGTGGCGGTAGAGCTCCGGGAAGCGGACGTCGTAACAAATAGACAGTCCGACCCGGCAGAGGCCCGGTACATCCACCACGGGCGGCAGCTCCTGCCCCGGACGCACGGTCGCCGATTCCCGGTAGGTGGTGCCATCGGGGATGTCGACATCGAAGAGATGGATTTTGTCGTAGCGCGCCAGCAGCTGGCCTTCGGTGCCCACCAGTTCAGAACGGTTGTAGGTGGCGCCTTCGCCTGCCGGCACCGGAAAGCCTCCCCCCAGCAGGGTCACCTGGTAGCGACGGGCCATTGTCACCAAAAAGCGACTGCAGCGTTCGGCCAGGGTGGGAGCCAGTTCGAGCCGCGTCTGGTCGGCTCCCATGAAGGCGAAGTTTTCAGGCAGCCCAACCAGTTCGGCGCCCCGGCGGGCGGCAATCTCGATCTGTTCTTCCGCTGCGGCCAGATTGGCGTCGGGATCCGGGGTGCTGGTGAGCTGGAGGGCCGCCGCCAAAAAACTGCTCAACGTCTTTGATTCGCAGGCCTCAGGCAGACTTTAGGGGCCGTCCCGGGCCCTGGCCAGCTCTTTACCGGACTCTCCGTGCCCCGGCAGTTCAGCTGGCCCGCAGCACTCCCGCTTCGGCCTGCATCGGTACTATTTCAAGGCTGTCCACCGCTGCACAGCAGGCGAAATCGGCGTCATGATCGCCAAGGCCGATCAGCCGTTGGCCGTGGCTGGCGGTCCTCAGGCAGCCTTCAGGGTCCAGGGACCACTGCTGCCAAAGGGCCAGGGCGGCGACCATCTCGTCGTTGCCGTAGCTAAGGGCCGGCCGGCCATCCTGGACCAATTCCTGCAGGGCGGCGGCCAGGGCTCCCGCCGCCAGGCTGTCCTCCAGGGAATAATCGCCCTCCCAGCCGCTGCCGACGATCCAGACCCGCTGGCTGTCCCGTTCGATTAGGCGCTTGGCCACGGCCCGCCGGTTGGGCAGGCAGGCGGTGAGCAGCAAAGGCACGGCGACGACCGACTTCAGGGAACGGGTGCCGTTGGTGGTGCTCATGAAAATGCGTTTGCCCCCCACCAGCTCCGGCGTGACCGCCAGGGGGGAGTTGCCCAGGTCATAACCGCTGACGCGCTGACCGCCCCGCTCTCCCGCCCGCAGGCACCGCTCCGCGGGCCAGGCGGCAGCTGCGGTTTCCAAGGCGGTGAGATCGGCGAAGGCCTCGACCGCCTCGGCGCCGTTCTGCAGTGACCAGGCGATCGTGGTGGTAGCCCGCAGCACGTCGATTACCACCGCCGCATCTGGTCCCCCTTCGGCCGGGGACAGGACCGGTGGCACCGCCTCGGAGGTATGGAAATAGTTGATTTGCATCGTGAACGATGTGGGCAACCCAGGCTGGCGCAGGCCAGTGTGTCAGCCCTGGTCCGGGGCGTTCAGAGGCAACGAATCTCCTGGATCGTCACGGATTGCCATGCGGGGGGCGCGGGAATCAATTTGGTACTGACGTGGACCACCGCGAGCTCTTTGAGGCTGGAGTTGCCTTGGTGATCGCCCAGGGTGTCGATATGGGTTTTGCGGGCGTTTTCACCGGCCAAGATCCCATGGGCCTGGCTTGGGGCCATTTTCCAACGCAGCGTCAGATGTTGCTCGCGGCCAGCTTCGACTTTTGGCGTCTGGGCCGTGGCCAGCAAAGTTTGGCCAGTGGAGGGATTCACCAGGGATGCGGAGACGGCGAGAAGATTGCAATCGTCACGGGTAAGTACTTTGACCGGCAGGCATGTTTGGTCGGATTTGCAGGAGGGACGATCCCACAGGAACGAGCTGTTTTGGGGTTTCCAGGCGCTAGATTGCTTCCAAGCTCGATAATCGGCCGGGAACCAGGTTTGGGCAGTGGAGTTGCTGGTGGTACCTGCCGCGTCGGCTTCCAGGTAATGGCTCAACTGGGGCATGGTGACAAACGGGATCAGTCCTAAGCCAACGAGGGCTGCCAGCTG
>JBIIJV010000085.1:0-10978 GCA_044233545.1 Cyanobium sp. | reverse complement strand
TACTGGACTCCCGACTACATCCCCCTCGACTCCGACCTGCTGGCCTGCTTCAAATGCACCGGCCAGGAAGGCGTTCCCCGTGAAGAAGTGGCTGCCGCTGTGGCCGCTGAATCTTCCACCGGCACCTGGTCGACTGTTTGGTCTGAGCTTCTTACCGATCTCGATTTCTACAAAGGTCGTTGCTACCGCATCGAAGACGTTCCTGGCGACAAGGAATCCTTCTATGCCTTTATCGCCTATCCCCTCGACCTGTTCGAAGAAGGTTCGATCACAAACGTTCTCACCTCTTTGGTGGGCAATGTGTTTGGTTTCAAGGCTCTGCGCCACCTGCGCCTGGAGGACATTCGCTTCCCCCTAGCCTTCATCAAGACCTGCATGGGTCCCCCGAACGGCATAGTCGTTGAACGGGACCGCATGAACAAGTACGGCCGTCCCCTGTTGGGTTGCACCATCAAGCCCAAGCTTGGTCTCTCCGGTAAGAACTACGGCCGGGTTGTATACGAATGCCTGCGCGGCGGTCTTGATTTCACCAAGGACGACGAAAACATCAACTCCCAGCCTTTCCAGCGCTGGCAGAACCGTTTCGAATTTGTCGCCGAAGCCGTTCGTTCCGCTCAGGAAGAAACCGGCGAGAAGAAGGGGCACTACCTCAACTGCACCGCCGCGACTCCTGAAGAGATGTATGAGCGCGCCGAGTTCGCTAAGGAACTGGGCCAGCCCATCATCATGCACGACTACATCACCGGCGGTTTTACTGCTAATACCGGTCTGGCCAAGTGGTGCCGCAAAAACGGCATGCTGCTCCACATTCACCGTGCCATGCACGCGGTGATCGATCGCCATCCCAAACACGGCATCCACTTCCGTGTGCTGGCGAAGTGTCTGCGCCTCTCCGGTGGTGACCAGTTGCACACCGGTACCGTGGTCGGAAAACTGGAAGGTGATCGTCAGACCACCCTCGGTTACATCGACCAACTACGTGAATCCTTCGTCCCTGAGGACCGCACCCGCGGTAACTTCTTCGATCAGGACTGGGGTTCCATGGGCGGCGTCTTCGCCGTTGCCTCTGGTGGTATCCACGTTTGGCACATGCCCGCCCTCGTTGCCATCTTTGGCGATGATTCTGTGCTGCAATTTGGTGGTGGCACCCACGGCCACCCCTGGGGTTCGGCGGCAGGCGCCGCTGCCAACCGGGTGGCTCTCGAAGCCTGCGTCAAGGCCCGCAACGCCGGACGGGAGATCGAGAAGGAAGGCCGCGACATCCTGACCGAGGCCGCCAAGCACAGCCCCGAGCTGGCGATTGCCCTGGAAACCTGGAAGGAAATCAAGTTCGAGTTCGACACTGTCGACAAACTCGACGTTTAGTAGTCCCCCAGGATCCGGTGGTAGGGCGGTGTTCATGCACCAAGCCCTGCCCCGGAAACACTCGTTTGGTGATCGGATCCCTGATCCGAAGCCAACAATTTCAAGGATTTTGCGCTTCCGCGCCGACTTCACATCCCTCCCCCAAGGAACCCCATGCCCTTCACGAGCACCGTGGGTGACTATCAAACAGTCGCCACCCTGGAGACCTTCGGCTTCCTGCCGCCGCTGACCCAGGACGAGATCTACGATCAAATCGCCTACATCATTGCCCAGGGTTGGAGCCCCCTGATTGAGCACGTTCATCCCAGTCGCTCCATGGCCACATACTGGTCCTATTGGAAACTTCCTTTCTTCGGAGAGAAGGATCTTGGCGTGATTGTCAATGAGCTCGAGGCTTGCCATCGCGCTTACCCTGACCACCACGTTCGCCTGGTTGGCTACGACGCCTATACCCAAAGCCAGGGTTCCTGCTTCGTTGTCTTCGAAGGTCGCTGATTGCGTCTTTGATACGGAATCACATTTTGATGTGATTTGTCTAGCAGCTAAGCCCTATTCCGGCTGATATCCTTATGGGGTTTCAGCCGGCTCTTCCCAGGCAGGCTGTTTCAAGAATTTGTTATTTCCCTCATTTTCCGGGCGGACATGGCCAGCACAACCAGTCGTGAAGCTGCTCTGGAGCGGCGCAAAGCGCTTACCAACGGCGGCAAAAAAGCCGAAGGTCGCTTCAATTCGGCCCCAGTTCGGGTCCGAACAGCTGCCGATGCCCGTGCCACCCGCACGGAGCCGGTTCCTGTTGCTCCTGCCACCCCTTCCCCTGCCAGTCCTGCCCAGGTAGCCGTACCCGCTGCCCCCGCCAGCGCCAGGGCGGCCAGGTCCGCCGCTTCGCGGCCGGCCCCAGACCTATCCAGTCGGTCTGGCGAATTCCGCCGCAGTCCCACTCGGGCGATCCCCAATCCCAGCCGTGATTTGGTGCTTGCTCGCCGTGAAGCCCTCTCCCGCCGCGGCAAACGCGCTGACAATTCCCGCGATCGCACCCGCAGCGAAGTCGCCCGCCAGCAGCCCGCCCCAGCGACGGTCGCGGCCGCAGCTCCCCCTGTGGAAGCAAAAGCTGCCGATCCCTCCCGTTCGTTGAGCAGTAGCGCCGCCCGCAGCCGCGGCCAGGCTGGGCGTAACGGCAGCGCCGGTACCAATGCCGCCGCAGACCGCCGCGCCACCGTCAAGCGCTCGGCCCAGTACAACCCCAGCCGGGCCCTGGTCCTGGCCCGACGGGAATCCCTGTCGAAAAGGGGTAAAGCGGCCACAACTGCCACTAGTACCACTGCTGCCGCCGTGGCACGCCAGGCCAACCCAGATCTTTCAAGTCGGGAACTGGCCCAGAAGGTGCGCGAACTCAAGAGCAAGGTGGGTTCGGCCGGCACGTCCCGCAATGGGGGCGGTTGTCGTCCCAGTGGCCCCAACCGCAACGGCGCCCGCTTGGCGGCCGCAGCCGACGCCAGTTGGAAGGTGGGCCTGACCGAAACCAGCCAGGGCCAGACTGTCACCGGCACCCAGGCCAACCGTTCCCTTGCCACCACGGGTAACGAAGCCGGCACCTGCCGCACTGTCACCGGTACTGAATACCTCGGAGCTGAGATTTTCAATACCTTTTGCCAGAGCGCTCCTTTGGGCACCCAGCCAGCCAAGGTACGCGTCTCCGCCACCAGCCAAGGCAATCGCGTCACCGGCAACGAGGTCGGTCGCTCCGAGAAGGTCACGGGCGATGAACCGGGCACTTGCAAGCTGGTGACCGGTACTGAGTATGTCTCCGCCAACCAGGATGGCGCCTGGTGCGGAACTTCCACACCCGGACCCCGCAAGGTGGGCCAAGCTCTGAGCGCTGGTGGCCAAAAAGTCTCGGGAGTAATGGTGGGCCGCTCCGAGCTGGTGACTGGTAATGAGAGCGGTTCGGGTCGGCAGCTCTCGGGTGATCAATACGTCGGACAGCAAAACCAGCTGCCCGGCAATGCCCCCAGCAAGGTCAGCCAACTCCAGACCCTGCGGGGCACGGGGGTCACCGGTACATCCGTCGGCCGCAGCGAAAGAGTCACTGGTGACGAACCGGGTTCTTGCCGCCTGGTCACCGGCGACGAATACGTCGGCAACCAGCAATATCAAGCCTTTTGCGGCATCACCGCTCCTGCTGAAGCTGCCAAGGTCGGCTTCAGCATCACCAATCGTAATCAGGTCGTCAGTGGCACCCGTACCGGCCGCTCCGAGCTGGTGACCGGCGACGAACCAGGCACCTGCAAGGCCGTCACCGGCACTCCCTACGCCGGTCTTGAGCAAGCAGGTGGCTGGTGCTCCACCGAGCAAGTCGACAACGTGCGCCGTCGTACGCCTGTGCGCATGGGCACGGTCATGACCGGGATCCAACCGGGCATAGGCGGGGTCATGACCGGTGCCGATCGGGGAGCCTGTGAAGTGATCTCCGGCACCCAGTACATCGGCTCTGACCAGACCAGGGCGGTCTGTGGGGCCGCCCAGGAAAGTGATGCGGACTTTCCCCAGACCCTTGCTGCGGAGCCCTGGCAGGAATTCAGTGTCCAATCCCCGGCCCGGCTCGCCCAGGCGGAGCGCGATACCAGCGGCTGTGTCACCGGCAGCACCTATGAGTTCGGCGGACGCATCACGGGCCCCTTTGACATGGCCAATGACAAGGTGACCGGCACCGAGCAGTTCCGCTTCGATCGCCGCGGCCCTTCGGCCCCCCGTAATGCTCTTGCAGCCGGTGCTGTCCGGGGTGCCTCGGCTTCCCTTCCTGCCGGAGCAGGCGCGGCCCGGGGTGCAGCAGCTTCTCTGGCTGCCGCCCCTGCAGCTGCCCCTTCAGCTGCAGCTGCAGCTGCTCCATTGGCCAAGGTTGATCCCTCCAGTCGCCAGACCTCCCGAGTCACGGGTGCAGGCCAGTCTTCGGGTCTCTCCATCAGCGGCGATGACTGGAATCGGGGTAAGCATGTGACCGGCACCGAAGGGGCCTCCGCTCGCCGCCGCAATCCCACCCGTCCAGGTCCGATCGCAGCGATGCCTGCCTTCCAGCCAAAACGCAATGAGGAACTTCCCGAGCCCGTCAGTCGTATCACCGGGGCCAGTGGCAACACCCTGGCTGGTTCCCTGATCACCGTTTCTGGCGGCGCCCGGGGCTGATCGCGATGCCCCCCCGCCGTCCCGCCTCCACCACGATCCGGGTTCTGGCTCCGACGGCACCACGGCGTCGTGCCAACCCAGCTGGCGCCGCCGATCAGGTTCAATCCCTGAGCGAGTCCCCAAGCGCCCCTGCCGCCGCTGGGATAGCCATTCCGCCCGCGCCAGTCCCCACCACTGCCCCTTTACCCACCGCTGCACCAGCACCCAGTAACGGCAAACTGCTTAGGCCGCCGGCTGGCCCTTTCCCCATTGCTGGTTCAGCGCCGCTGGCTGCCAGCCGCTCCGGTGGACTCCATCCCCTCAGTGATGGCGCCCGCAATGCTGCTCTCCATGCCTACGACGCCAGGGTGAAGGCGGCATTCGATCGCATCGTGCCGGTGCTGCAGAAGCTTTCCGCCCTTCAGCACGAAAGCGACTTCATCAACCAGGCCCAAGCCGTGGCCCAGGCAGAGCTCGGTTATCAGCTGCCCCTGCCGATCCTGGAGCGGGCCTGGGTCACCCAGCTGGACATGCGCACCCTGTTTGCCTGGTGCGTTTTTGAAACCTACGAGCAAACCAGCGCTGCTTTTTACGAACAGGATCCCCTTGGGGCCTGTCCTGGCAGTCCCGCCGCCGAAGCCTTCGACGCCTTTCTGCTTTCCTGTGGTTTCCATTTGCTGGATGTCACCCCCTGCGCCGATGGAAGGCTGGCCCATGCCATCGCTTTTGCCCTGCGCCTGCCCTACAGCTCGGTGCGGCGGCGGCCCCATGCCGGTGCTTTGTTTGATGTCGAAAATACGGTGAATCGCTGGGTGAAAACCGAGCACAGACGTTACCGGGAAGGTCGTCCCAATCCGGCCCATGATGACACCCGCTACTTGAAGGTTGTTCTTTATCACTTCAGTTCCCGCGATCCAGCCCATGAGGGCTGTGCGGCCCATGGCAGTGACGACGCCGCAGCTGCAGCTTGCGGTTTGCAGTGTCTTAGCGATTTTCAGGAGGCTGTTGAGAACAGCTTCTGTTGCGGGGCCTCCGTTGATCTGCTCTTGCTCGGCATCGACACCGATACCGATGCCCTCAGGGTCCATGTGCCTGGCCTTGATGGCACGACCCGCCTTGATCGTTGGCTAGATGCGGAGGCGGTTTATCAGGCCACCCGTGACCTCAGCGCCCAACAGGCTTGGCAGCGAGTAGAAGCCATTGTCCAGGAAGCGGCTGCCTCCACCCCCGACCCGGGCATGGTCAAACTGATTGCCCGTCTGTTGGCCAATAACTTCTCCCAGATAGATTACGTCCGTCAATACCATCAAGATTGTCATTACGCCGATGCGGGCCATGCTGAGAGATTCATTGGCGTGGGCATCGGCTTCAAGGAAATACATCTGCGCAATCTCACCTACTTCGCCCACATGGATACGGTTGAAGAAGGTGCTCCTGACCTCGATGTGGGTGTAAAAATTTTCCGGGGACTGAATGTTTCCCGGGGACTTCCCGTTCCGGTTGTTGTGCGCTTCGATTATCACGGTACGGTCCCCGGGGCCAGGGATCGGGCGATTCGCAATGCCGAACGGGTGCAGGTAGCCATTGAAGAACGCTATCGTGATCTTTATTCGCAGGGTTTATTGCATGCCCTGCTCACTGTTCGCGATCAGGACAGCCATGTGCCAGCGGAAGCAGTAGGCTCAACCATCAGCTTCGCCACCGTAGGAGGACATTAAGATGTTGATATGTAAAGTTGTTAAGCCTCTCGTTTCTACCAATCGCATTCCTGATTTTGAACACAAACATCTTCAGGTTGTTCTCGATGGCAGTACCCAGAAGGTTGCCGTCGATGCGGTTGGCTGTGTCCCAGGCGATTGGGTGATCTGTGTCGGCAGCTCTGCGGCCCGTGAGGCTGCTGGCAGCAAGTCCTATCCCAGCGACCTGACCATCGTCGGCATCATTGACCATTGGGATCCGGAGGCTGCCAAGGTCTTGGCCAGCAATGCCGCCCCGGCGTCAGCAGCAGCGACCGCGAACGGGGGTAAGGCCTGATGGAAATCATGCAGGTGGCCGGTTCCTTGGTTTGCACCCATCGGGTCGACGGGCTGAGCCACATGAATCTGCGAATCCTGCGCACCCCCAAGGGCAAGCTCAGCGTGGCGGTGGATCCCGTTGGTGCCGCCGATGGAAACTGGGTTTTTACCGCCAGTGGCAGTGCCGCCCGTTTTGCCTGCCCCGACCCCGCCATCCTGACCGACCTGACCGTCGCCGGGATCATCGATTTCTGGGAACCCGATGGGTAATTTTTGCGCTCTCTCTTAATCCCCCCCCAGGGCTCCTTTTCGGTTCTTCCTTTTTTCTCTTCCTTCTTGCCATGGCCAACAGCACCCCACGATCCGGCCGCAGCCCTGCCCGGCGACGGGTTGCCAGTAGCCCTGCCCGCGCTGCGGCCAAACCAGCACCGCCGGTCGAAACTCCGGTGGCCAAAGACGAACCGGTGATCCTGCCCCTTGCCTACGACCTGCCACCCCCAGCTCCGGAGGCCCCCGCCGAACCCGCTGGAGTAATGCCGGCCGATCCGCAGCTCTTGCCCAGCCAGGACAAGTCCGCTGCGGTCATGGCCTACGGGGTCACCGTGGAGGTCCAACCCGTTAAAGACCTAACAGTTGCGGACGAGGCCCCCGCTTCCCTTGCCTTGCCCGCGGCCACCAGCGGGCCTTCGCCAACGAACCGCAGCGCCCCCCCACGGGCAACCCGATCGGTTCCTTCACGCTCCAGCCGATCCCGCAGCTCAGCCTTGGCTGCCCCCGCAGCCAAGTCGGCTTCGGTAGCTGCCCCTGCCAACGGCTCAGGCCAGCCGTCGCAGGCTGGCGCTCTCAAGGCCGGCAGCTCGCCTGCCGCTGGTGGGTCTTCCCTCAGCGGCGGCACCCCGACCCGTTCCCCGTTTTCCATTACCCCTTTTCCCATGGCCTCCTCAGTGCAGGGCATTGCCCTTGGCATGATTGAAACCCGCGGTCTCGTGCCGGCGATCGAGGCGGCTGACGCCATGACCAAGTCGGCAGAAGTCACCCTGGTGGCCCGTGAATTCGTTGGTGGTGGCTACGTCACCGTCATGGTGCGCGGTGAAACCGGTGCCGTTAACGCCGCAGTGCGGGCCGGAGCAGATGCCTGCGAGCGGGTCGGTGATGGTCTCGTGGCGGCCCACATCATTGCCCGCCCCCACTCTGAAGTCGAGCCGGCACTGATCGCCAGCGAAGGTCCCCGTCGCCTCTGAGCTCCATGGTCTCTGTTCATCCGCGCGTCTCGGGTTACCTGGGCCGCGCCCTAAGTCTGGAACTTTCCGCAGTCCAGCAGTACATGACCCAGGCTTGCCTGGCTGAACAATGGGGCGATCTTGAGGCGGCTGGCCGTTTTCGTCGCGAAACGGTGGAGGAGCTGCAACATGCCGAGCGCATTGTGCAACGCATGTTGCAACTTGGACTTGCCCCTGGGGCCTCCCAGCTCAAGCCCATCAGCCACGCCCCCGATCTGGAGGGATTACTGCGCCTTGATGCGGTACTCGAGGTCGATCTGATTGAGCATTACGCCGAAGCCCTGCGGTTCTGCGAAGCCATCGCCGACTCCGATAACCGTGCTTTTTTTGCAGCCCTTTGGCAGGAGGAATCCGCCCATGGCCAGGAATTGCAGGAATGGTTGGCCACCTTCGCCACTTCTGAGGCCCTGGCCGAGCCCCAACACGCCAGCTTCTGACGAGGATCTGACCCAGAGCGTTGGGCTTTCCTCGCTGACTAGATTCCAGCGCCAGCCCCCTTGCCGTCGGACCCAGTCGAGTGCCGTTTCCTTTGCCCGAAGCCCTGCCCCTATCGATTCAGACCGCTTGGTTGATCCCGCTGTACGGGTTCAGCGGCATGCTCCTGTCCCTTCCCTGGGCCACCGGCTGGATCAAACGTGAAGGCCCCAGGCCAGCTGCCTATCTGAATTTGTTGCTTTCAGTGGTTGCCCTGGTGCACGGCAGCTTGGTGATCAGGGAGGTGCTGCGGACTGGGCCCCGCCATCTGGAATGGCCCTGGTTCCAGATCGCCGACCTGAACCTGAGGATTGGATTCGACCTTTCCTTCACCAATCTGGCCGCTCTGGAAATGGTGACCACGATGAGTGTCCTGTGCCAGGTGTTTGCCCTTGGCTATATGGATAAGGAATGGTCCCTGGCTCGTTTTTATGCCTTGGTGGGCTTCTTTGAAGGGGCGATGGCGGGGGTGGTGATGAGTAGCAATCTTTTTATGAGCTATTTCCTGCTGGAAATGCTCACTCTTTCTACCTACTTATTGGTGGGCTTTTGGTATGCCCAGCCCCTGGTTGTCACAGCTGCCCGCGATGCCTTCCTCACCAAACGGGTGGGAGATGTGCTGCTCTTGATGGCTGTGGTAGCCCTATCAGCTTGGGCGGGCTCACTCGAATTTACCGATCTTTATGCCTGGGCTGGCCGCACCCAGGCCAGCGGTGCACTCACGCCCCTGGCGGTCAACCTGCTGGGATTGGGGTTGATCGCCGGTCCCATGGGTAAATGTGCCCAGTTTCCGATGCACCTCTGGCTGGATGAGGCCATGGAGGGTCCTAACCCCGCTTCGATCCTGCGCAATTCTGTGGTGGTCACCTGCGGAGCCCTGGTGCTGATCAAGGTCATGCCCCTGCTCAGACTCTCGACCCTGGCACTGAATGGCTTGCTGGTTGTAGGCACCATCAGCGCTGTGGGTGGCGCCCTGGTGGCCATCGCCCAGATCGATCTCAAACGTGCCTTTTCCTATGGCACCAGTTCAATCCTTGGCTTGGTCTTTATTGCCATCGCCCTGCAACAGCCCATTATGGCTTTGCTGCTATTGCTGGCCCACGGCCTGGCCAAGGCTCTGCTGTTCATGAGTGTGGGCAGTGTAATTTCCACCACCAATTGTCAGGACATCACCGAGCTTGGCGGACTGGGCAGCCGCATGCCTGCCACCACTGGGGCCTATCTGGTGGCAGCGGCCGGCCTGACCGGAATCTTGCCCCTAGGCAGTTTCTGGTCCTACGGGCTGATGGTGGATCGGTTGATTCAGCAGGCCCCGTTCTTCGCCGCCGTTGTGCTGCTGGTCCATGGCTTGACGGCCTTCAACCTGGTGCGCGTCTTCCGCCAGGTTTTTCTGGATGTGCCCCACGCCAAGACCAAGCGCACCCCTGAGGTCAACTGGTTGATGGCCTTTCCCATGGTCAGCTTGATGGTGATCGTGATGCTCACCCCCTTGATCATGTCCCGGCTCGATCCCTCTCCAGGCGTTGTGCCTGTTTCCCTGGCCAGTGCCTTGCTCGTGGTGAGCACGGGCCTGGTGGGTCTGGCGACCGGTGCCTTGGTGCGGCTCGATCGCTTCTGGTCCCGTTCGATGTTGCGGCCCCTGCGAACCCTGCAGGATCTGTTGGCCTTTGATTTCTATACCGATCGAATTTATAGAGCTACCATTGTTGCTTGGGTGTCCGGTTTGGCCCAGTTCACAAATACCTTTGATAGGGTCGTCGTCAATGGCCTGGTGCGTCGAGTTGGCGGCCTCTCCCTTTCTAGTGCCGAGGGTTTGAAGCTGGGGGTGAGCGGCCAGTTACAGAGTTATGTATTGACCGTGATTGTGGCGATTGTATTGCTTTTTGCCAGCCTTGCCTGGCTCAAGGGATAGGAGAAAATCATGCTTAGTGCCTTGCTCTTGATCCCTTTCCTCGGCAGTTTTCTGTTGCTGCTATGGCCTGGCCAGCCTTCTCCAGGACGCATGCGTTTGATTGCCTTGGGGGTGCTGGTCACCCAGCTGCTCTGGAATCTGGTGGTGCTTATAGCCTTCAACCCCGCACTCCCCGATCTTCAGTTGGTCGAGACCCTGCCTTGGCTGCCCGGTCTTGGCCTGGAGTATCGGCTGGGAATCGATGGTCTATCACTGCCGCTTTTGTTGATCAACAGCGCTTTGAGCCTGGTCACCGCTGTTTGCACTAGGGATATTAATGAGCGACCGCGGCTTTATTTCGCGCTGCTTTTGATCATCAGTGGCGCCGTCAATGGCGCCTTTATGGCCGGCAATCTGCTGTTGTTCTTGCTTTTCTATGAGCTTGAGCTCATACCCCTTTGGTTGTTGATCTCCATCTGGGGCGGGGTCGATAGGGCCGCAGCAGCCACCAAATTTTTGTTATTTACGGCTGTTTCTGGGATGTTGATCCTGGGGGCCTTTTTGGGGCTGGCCCTTTTGACGGGGGTGGCTGATTTCAGTATCACTCCGATCTACAGTGATCGTCTAGCTATGGGTAGTCAATTACTGCTACTTGGTGCCCTGCTGATTGGTTTTGGTATCAAGATCCCCCTGTTTCCTTTCCATAGCTGGCTCCCCGATGCCCACACCCAGGCCTCCAGTCCGGTTTCGGTGCTTCTGGCTGGGGTGTTGCTCAAGTTAGGCACCTACGGGTT
>JBIIJV010000084.1:0-11082 GCA_044233545.1 Cyanobium sp. | reverse complement strand
CGCAGTGCCGCGAGGATGCGGGCCTCCACTGCCCCCTGCACTGGGATGGGAACCACCAACAAGGCGGTGGCAGGCCATCGTTCCTTGGCGGTACGCAGCATGTCGGCGAGGGCTGAACTTGGCACGCTGGTCAGCAGGGCGATACGTCTCGGCCAGGGGGGCAACGCCCGCTTGCGTTCGGGCTCAAACCATCCCTGCGGTGCCAGCCGGGTTCGAACCCGCTCGAATTGCCGCATCACCGCGCTTAGGCCGGGGCGCACATCCAGGATCTGCACGGTTAAGTTGGCCCGCGCCGCCCAGAAATTGAGTTTGCCCACCACGATCACCGCGTCCCCTTCCTCTGGAACGAAATCGATTCGGGCTAGCTGGGACGCCCAGATCACCCCTGAGATGGAGGCTTCGCCGTCGGTGAGCGTCAGCCAGAGATGGCCTTTTTTGATCTGGGGCCGGCTAGCCGTGGCCTCCAGCAGAAAACGGGGAGCAAAACCCCTATCCAGCAAGGTACCAATGGCTTGATTTAGTTCGATAACGTTGTATCGCGGCAGTCCCCCATTCTCTGAAGCTCCGGCGTTCACAAGTCTTCAGGCGGATTCGACAAGTTCAGCAAAGTCCTGTCCCAAACCCAGTGGCATGCAGATTAGGTGGCAAAGGCGCTGAGTAGCTACTGCAGCCCCTGCTCGGTCGCACCGCCTGTTCAAGTGGGCTCTGGAAATCACCGGCTTCCTTAAGGCACCTGCTGGTTGGCCTGCCGTAGTGGAGGCTTTGGTGTTGCTACTGCTTGGGTCGGATCCTCAGGCCAGGCGTGTTTTGGGTAGCGTCCGCGCAGCTCCCGCCGGGTTTGGACATACCCACCACGCCAAAACCCCGCTAGGTCGCGGGTGATGGCTGCCGGTCGACCCGCCGGCGAGAGCAGATGGACGGTAAGGGGCAGGGTGCCGCCAAGCAAGGGCGGGATGGAATCGCAGCCAAACATTTCCTGTAATCGGACCGCAAGCACAACTTCTTCGATCCCATAGATCAGCGGGACCCGCCTGCCTGATGGCACATCGAGGCTGGTGGGCAGCAGGGCCTCCAGAGCGTTGCGCTGCTGCCAGTCCAGTCCGCCCCAGAGGGCTGCCTCCAGATCGAGCTCCTGAAGCTCTTGAAGGCTGCGCCGTCCAGCCACTTGGGGGCCCAGCCAATCCTGCAGGGTGGCTAAAAGCACCTCGTCGCAGCAATCAGGCCAGGGTTCTCCCAGATGCTTGTGGGCGAGAGTTAATCGCTGTTGCAGTTGGCGGCTGTGGGGGGTCCACGGCAGACACTCCAGACCCAAATTGCACACCGCCTCTAGCAAGGTGCTCACAATGGCGGCCGGATCGGCTTCGGGCCAGGGTGTCACTTCCAGTTCCAGGGAGTCCAGTCGGCGGACCCGCTCGCACCGCACTCGACCCGAGCTGCCATCCCAACGGGTCCTCAGGGTGAGGCTAGCGGTTTCGCCCGCCAGGCTCTCGATCTGGGCCGCTGGAATCGCCACGGCAAGAAGCACGCGGGCCTCCTGTTGGTGGCCTTCCACCCGGGCGATGGCCAGGGCTTCGGCGCCACAGAGAGGGTCCCCACTCGCCAGGCGGGCGCCGCCCCCATGGCGCATCAGCACGGCGCCGTCCCCCTTGCCGCGCCCAAGGGCGATGCGTTCGGGATAGGCCCAACAAAGCATTTGTCCGGCAATCAGGTCTTCGGATTGATGTGGATCTGGGTCAGCGGGTTTCCGGTGGGTGGTCGCCGCCTGAGCCACCTGTTTCTTGAGCTGCTGTATCGCCTCACGCCAGGGGCCCGATCGCCCTCCCCTGCGCAGCCAGTCGAGTCGATGCAGCAGGTCGGCTCCCACTTCGCGAGCGTCCAGGGGATCCCGCTCACTGAGCAGCGCCGCCACGGCGCAGCCCTGCTCCAGCCATCCCCGCTGGGCGGCCAACAGCAGCATGTGACTAAGCCGCGGCGGTAAGCCGATGCCGGCCATGGCCTTGCCATGGGCCGTGATGCGCCCTTTGTCATTAAGGGCACCCATCTGAGCCAGTAGCCGTCTTGCGTTCTCAAGCGGTTGGGGTGGCGGCGGCTCCAGCCAGGGCAGATCCGTCCCGTCGCCGCTGCCCCAGGTGGCCAGTTGCAGGGCTATGGGCAGGGGGTCCGCCTGTAACAGTTCGGGGCGATCGAAGGCGGGACGGCGGGCTTGCTCGGCTGGCGACCAGAGCCGTAGGCAGCGTCCAGGCCCGAGCCGGCCAGCCCTGCCACAGCGCTGGGTGGCGCTGGCCTGGCTGCAGGTTTGGGTGACTAGCTGATCCATTCCTCGTGCGGGTTCGTAGCGGTTAACCCGACTAAGGCCGCTATCGACGACCAGCCGGACGCCCGACAGGGTCAAGGAGCTTTCGGCGATGGAGGTGGACAGGACAATTTTGCCGGCCTTGGATTTGGCCGGGGCGATGGCCTGGAGCTGGGCTTCCAGGGACAGGTGTCCGTGCAGGGGCACGCACTCCAAGGTTTGCCCCCATAGGGTTTCTGAGATAGCCCGCAGGCAGCCGACGATCTCCCTTTGGCCCGGCAGAAAAACCAACACCGTTTCGCCATCTAGCCGTTGCTCCAGCCACTGCTCCTCCAAGCCCCGCAGCACCTGCCTCGCCAGACTTTCCCTTTCCCTGGGCACCTGGTAGCACACATCCACGGGATGGCTGCTTCCAGGAACCGTGATGACCGCGGCTCCTTCCATGCTGGTCGCCAGCGGCTCTAGGTCGAGGGTGGCGGACATCAGCAGCACCAGCAGATCGGGGCGCAGCTCCTGACGGGCATGGCGCAGCAGCGCCAGGGCCAAGTCTGCTTCGGCCCCGCGCTCATGGAATTCATCGAAGATCACGGCAGCGACCCCCATCAGTTCGGGATCCCCCTGCAGGCGCCTGAGAAACAGGCCCGTTGTCATCACTTCCAGCCGGGTGGCTTTGGAGGTGCGATGGTCGAAGCGCACGCTGTAGCCGACCCGGCCCCCAGGGCTTTCGTGGAGGGCCTCCGCCAATCGTTGGGCCGCTGATCGAGCCGCCAGTCGACGGGGCTGAATCAACAAGATTCTATTTGGCTCCGGCAGCCGCTCAAGCAGAGCCAGGGGAACTCGGGTTGTTTTACCGGCTCCTGGGGTGGCCTGCAGCAACAAGGTGCCTCGGCCGATGAGGGTGTCGGTGATCAGCGCCAGGGACGCGTCGATCGGCAGGGGGGGCGCCAGGGGAGTCAGCGCACGTGGCGGATCCCGTCGACGGGGTGATACACCTCACCGGTGGTTTCTTCGTAGACGATGGCTGGCAACCCAGTTTCGAACATGGTTTGCAGGGCTTCCTTGAGATAGGGGTTCCAGCCGCCAGTCGTGACTTTGCCGTGGCGAACGGTCCAGTCCCAGGTGCCTTGCAGGTCCCTGGGGATACGTCCTTCCCGGTCCCTGCGGGCGACGAGATCCTGGGATTCGACAATGCCCACCAAGATCGGATCTTTGCCATAGGCCGGCGTGATGCTGAGTTCCAGCCTGATGGGATCGTCCTTCACCAGTTTGAGCCGGAACCTCGGCGGCAGCTTCAGGCCGTTCAGTACGGCGGCCACTACTCGTGTCCTCTGGTCCACCATCAGCGTCTCCCGGATTGTGCAGTCCGATCGCTGAGCCTATTCACCGATGGTCTGAGTCTCAGCTGGGATCGACGGGAGTGGCCGGTTCGCCGTTGTCGCCACTGAAGCGGACAGTGAGCAGGTCCTCGCTAGTGATGCGGCCTTGGGCATCTAGGAGTTCGGGATGGATCGTTACCTTGCCGGTGCGATCGATCGCCCTGTCGCACATGGGCTTGGTTTGAGTGCTGCTGTCACCGGGCCGGGGAATTGCCTGAAAACCCCTTCCCATTACCTGAAAGGCTTGCCACAGCAGAAACAAAAAGCAACCGGCGTAGAGCAGGGGGAAAAGTCGCTCGAGCGAGTCGATGGAATGGGAAGAGACGTTCATGGGCCGGTCTTTGCCCCTGGCCGTTGGAATCCCTCCATCATCGCCGCTCAGCCGCAGATTCGTTGGTCGCGAGCATCCAGGCCCAAAGGGTGGTGCATGCTGCTCCGAAGGCGAGGAAGGCCAACAAGAGGCGACTCGTGTCCATGGTTAGTTGGAAAACTTCATAAATCCTAGGCTGGCAATGCCGTGGGTGGGGTCTTCGAGTCGCCAGGATGGGTCCATGGGTCTGAAGCTTCCTGTGCCAAGTTCTTTGCCCACGAATCGGCATTTGCCCACGAATCGGTTCCGTCGCCTCGGGCCCCCGCTCGTGGCCCTGCTGGCCCCCTGCGCGTTGCCGATAGCAGGCACCAGTTTTGCTGCGGCCCAGGCTTTCCCCAATCGTTCCCCGTTGGTGCGCCAGTCCTTCGTGGCTGAAGCGATGCGCCGTTCCGGTCCTGCCGTGGTGACGATCGAGACCGAACGCACCCTGAGGCCGTCTGCGGCCATGTCCGATCCCAGCCCTCTGGACGATCCGATGTTGCGCCGTTTCTTCGGTATGCCGCCGGCCGTCCAGCAGGGTCCACGCAAGGTTCGGGGTCAGGGCAGCGGCGTCATTTTTCAGGCCCAGGGATTACTCCTTACCAACGCCCATGTCGTCGAGGGTGGTGCACGGGTGACCGTGGGGCTTCAGGACGGCCAGCGAGTCGAAGGTCAGGTGGTAGGACTGGATCGTGTTACTGATTTGGCGGTGGTGCGGCTGGCACGCAGTGGGCCCTGGCCGGTCGCTCCCCTAGGCAACTCCGATGACCTGAGAGTAGGCGACTGGGCGATTGCAATTGGTAATCCCTTCGGTTTGGATCAAACCGTGACACTTGGCATCATCAGCAGCCTTAATCGCAGCGCCAGTAAATTAGGCCTTTCCGGTAAGCGACTTAACCTGATTCAAACCGATGCAGCTATTAATCCTGGCAATTCAGGGGGGCCTTTGCTGAATGCGGATGGGGAGGTTGTTGGCATTAACACTCTAGTTAGAACAGGCCCCGGAGCTGGGTTGGGATTCGCGATTCCGATCAACAGGGCCCGATCTATCGCCGCCGAGATTGTGGCTACCGGAAAAGTGATTCACCCCGTGATCGGTGTTTCCTTAGATGCCCTGCCTGTTGGTCCTGGTGGACAACCCCAACAAGGGGCGTTGGTGGTGAATGTGTTGGAATCGGGCCCCGCTGCCCGGTCTGGTGTAAAGAGCGGCGATGTGATCATCGCCGTCGAAGGGAAAATTGTGCGCAGCCCCGCCGAGGTCATTACTGCGGTAGAAGCCAGTGGAGTCGGAAGACTCCTGACCCTGGGCCTTCTGCGCGCCGGACGACCCCTGCAGCTCAAGGTGTTGCCGGGTGAGTGGGGTCAGGTCCCATAGTCAAGTTGCCAAGGCAACTCAAAGCACGTCGTAGCTGGGCTGTGGCGCCCCTGGCTGCAGCGACTGGATCACGTCGGGTCGCTGTGCCAGCTCCTGAGCTACCCGGGATGGCGAATCCAGTTGCTGCCGCATCATCCATTGGGTGGCGGCTTTCTGGCTGTGCCAGGCCTGGAGCAGCTGCTTGGCCAGGCCCTGGAGAGTCTGGATATCGACAGTTGAGTCGATGGCACGACTCATGCGCTCCATTTCGAATTTTTGACCGAGTGAGAGAGTGAGGGGTTCGGACATGGGGACAAAGGTCATCGAAAAAGCTGGGCCAAGGCTACGAACTGTTTCAAGTGCCCAGGTATCCAATGCAACATGTAGGTCTGGCTGCGAGCAAAAAGCCAGCGTTTGCTGATCAATGCGGCTGCGATTGGCCCCTTGGGTCAGCGATAGCTGGGTACTTCAAACCCTTGGTGAAGGGGGTGTTGAGGCGCAGTTTTTTGGGCTATGGCCATGCCCTGCAATGGATGTGGCTTGGGCAAGCGCGGAGCTGCCCAAGAATCGATCCGCTTTGGCCAGGTCAGCGCTTGCACATGAATTGGGACCCAGGTCCGGTTGGGTAGGGCTTAGGGGCCGGGGCGGTTTGTGATAGAGGGATTAGCCGGCCTGGTGGGTGATTTTCAGGATTTGCGGCCTGCGGCCTTGGATTTCTGTTTGAGGCGATTGGCTTCGCGTTTCTGGTGGCGGGCTTCCTCTTCTCGGGCCTGCTCGGCTTCCTGACGCTCCTCCTCCTTTTTCTGCAGGTAGTAGGCGTAATCCCCGCGATAAACGACCAGCTCGCAATCGCGCAGCTCGACAATGCGGTTGGCCACCCTGGAAATGAAGTAGCGGTCGTGGGAGACCACCAGGGCCGCCCCTTCGTAGGCCCGCACAGCATCTTCCAGCATTTCTTTAGCCGGAATGTCGAGGTGATTGGTGGGTTCGTCCAGGACCAACAGGTTGCATGGGGTCACGAGCATCAGGGCAAGGGCGAGGCGTGCTTTCTCCCCACCACTGAGCTGGCCAACGTTCTTGAATACAGAGTCGTTGCTGAGCCCAAACCGACCTAGCAGACTGCGCACCTGGGTCTGGGTCCAGTCGGGGACGGCGCTGAACAGGGTGTCGATCACCGTCCGATTGAGGTCGAGGGCCTCAGCCTGGTTTTGCTCGAAGTAAGCGGGAATCACATTGTGTTCCCCGATTCCCCCTTCCCCCTCCTCTGGTTGTTCCAGGCCCAATACAAAGCGAAGCAAGGTGGATTTACCGGCCCCATTGGGGCCCACCAGGGCGATGCGATCGCCCCTTTCGACCTCCAGGTTGGCGCCCAGAAACAGCAGTCGATCGTCGTAGCTGTGGCTGAGATCCTTTAGGGAAGCTACCAATCGGCCGGAACGGGGCGCCGGCGGAAACTGGAAACGGGGGCCCTCGGTCCCTTCGAGCGGAGCTTCGATGCGCTCCACTTTGTCCAATAACTTCTCGCGGCTTTTGGCCTGGGTGCTGCGGGTGGCACTGGCCCGGAAGCGGTCGATAAAGGCCTGTTGCGCGCCCAGCTCCTTTTGCTGCCGCTCATAGGCGGCCTGGGTGGCTTCCCGTTCGAGCTCCTTCTGTTCGAGGTGTTGGCTGTAGTTCCCCAGGTAGGTGCGTGAGATGCCCCGTTCCGTGGCAACAATTTGATTGCAGACCCGATCGAGAAAAGTGCGGTCATGGCTGATGACAACCAGGGGGACTGTCTGTTCCAGCAGATAGCTCTCCAGCCACTGAATAGTTTCCACGTCAAGATGGTTGGTGGGTTCGTCCAGCAGCAGTAGGTCGGGATCCTGCAGCAGAATTTTCCCCAGGGCGATACGCATCTGCCAACCGCCGGAGAAGTCTCCGACAGGTCGTTCGGCCAGCTCGACAGTGAAGCCGATCGTGGGCAACAATTTGTCGATGCGCGCCTCCAGTTCATAGCCATGCAGGGCCTCGAAGCGGCTCTGAAGTCGACCGAGTTCTTCGATGAGTCGATTCAGGAGCTCGGCGTCGTCAGCCGCCTGCTCCGTCGCCATCTCGTTTTCGACCAGACGCATGCGGTTCAACACCTCGGCGGCTTCCCCAAAGGCCTGAAACAATTCCTGGCGCACACTCCGCAGGGGATCGACATCAAATTCCTGTTGCAGATAGGCGATGCGAGGATCACCTTTACGTACCACTTGGCCGCTGCTGGGCTCCTCAAGTCCGGCGATGATCCGCATCTGGGTGGATTTGCCTGCGCCATTTACGCCCACAAGTCCGATCCGGTCCCCGGCCTTCACCTCCCAGCTCACATCCTTGAGCACCTCGCCAGTGGGGTAGATCTTGCCGATACGTTCGAGGCGCAGCACGGAGAAAGGGATCCCTAAGTCCCTTCATCATCCCCCGGCGCCAGGGGCCCTTGCGTCAGGCCGGTCCGTCAGACTGGTGGGCCGCTGCTTCCGGCAGACAACAGCAGGCTTCCCGATGATCAAACGCCTTGAGCAGGTGGCTGCCCTTGTGGTGGCGGCCGGCCTGGCCCTCGTGAGCTATTGGCTGTTTTTCAGCTGGGCCCAAGGGGGGGGGGCCCAGCACCGCCGCCTGCCCCCACCCCGCTCCATGGGGGCTCCAAGCGAGCTGGGCGCCTCCGCTGGAGAGATAGGGGGCAGGCGGATCGCCGTTGCCCTCAAAGACCGCCGCGGGCCTTGAGCAACCATTGTTTTGTGTCCAGATCGTCGAGAGTGGCGATGTGGGCTCGCACCTCCTGAACCGACACCGGCAGCCCTAGGGCGGCGCCGATCTCGACGATGCGTGTAAGCGTGCCGCTGGGATCTTGGAGGGCTTGACGGAACAGGGCCTGGGTCAACACCTCATCAGCACTGATCTTGCTGTACAAGAGAGCGGCGTTACCAGGCGAGGCGTCGCTCGAGGACGGAGATCCCGAGGATGGAGATCCCGAGGATGGAGATGAGGAGGGACTGACGGCCATCGTGAGGGGGCAGCGGCGGGGGCGATGAACCCCCATCTTCTACTTCGGGTGCTTTGGGAGTTCAGGCTGCGGCGGCTTGATCATCGACGTCGGTGCCGGTGGCGGAGGCATCTTCCATGCTGCGGGCGTCCAGACAGAGAACCTTGCGCAACTGGGCGTAATTGGCCGCCAGGGACGGGTGCCCTTCCTGTTGGGCTCCAAATTCCGCCCGTTGCAAAACATGGTGCAGGTGCGTCAGCAGGTACGGACTGATCACTGCCGATACCAACACATCACTGCGTTCGGGACTGCGGCGTTGGCTGGCTCGGCTTTTGACCTGCGGACTGGCCGCTGGCGTCTTGGGGCGAACAGGGGTGGATCGGGCCATGGCGCGGACCGGTACGGTGCTGCAAGCATAGTGCTGGATACTATCCCTGAGCATCTCTGTACACTTGTCCCTAGCCTTGGGGATATTCGCAGCCAGATCTCCGCAGTCAGATCTCCGCACCCAGATTTCCTCAGCCGTGGCCACCCGTCAGACCTCCTCAAGCGGGCGATCCAAGTCACCCCGAATCCAGGTGGTGCTGCCTGAAGACGTCTGTGAAAGGTTGTCCAACTTGGCGGAGGCGGAGTCGCGGACCGTCAGCAACATGGCCAAGGTCCTGATCCAGCAAGGGCTGGACCGTATCAGACAGCAGCAAGGCCAGGAGGCCGCTACCGGCAGCGCCCGCTTTCGCGAGATCCTCGAACGCCAGCAACGAATGGGCGCTCGCCGCCTCAAAGGGGTCCCTCGCCGCCTGCGCTTACCACGCACCCAAGGCTGACCAAATACCCCAATCTCAAAAAGGAGTTAGGCGACGTTCAAGGCATGGAGCACCTTGCCGCTGCTAACTCTGGTTCTGGGCCCAGAGACCAAGAACTGCAGCTTTACGGGCCCCGGTCACCGAGGGCAGGGAACCGGCATGGCCCTGCTGATGCCACCAGGCCAACAGGGCGAAGGCCAGGGCTTCCCGCTGGGAGTCGCCGATGCCCAGGTCGGCCAGGGGGCGTACGGCCAGGCCGCGGCAGCGGCGTCGTAGCTGGTCCATCAGCATGTGGTTGCGGGCGCCGCCGCCGGCCACCAAGAGTTCCAGGGGGCGAGGGCCCCGCTCAAGATCCTGGGCAACGACTGCTGCCGTCAAGGCCGTGAGGCTGGCTAAGGCGTCGGCGGGGTCCCGGGAGCCGTGCTCGACCAATTGGCGGAGCCGCTGGTCCAAGTCGGGGGCGCCAAACAACTCACGGCCGGTGGATTTGGGCGGTCGCTTCAGGAAGTAAGGCTCCTGTAGCCATTGCTGAATCAACGCTTCATTGACCTGGCCGCCCAGTGCCCAGGCCCCTTGGTCATCGAAGCTGAGCTGCCCCTGGCTGAAGCGTTGCACCGCCAGGTCAATCAGGGTATTTGCGGGGCCACAATCCCAGCCCAGCAAAGGGTTGCGCCGTTCAGGTCCGACTCCGGGAGGCAGCAGGGTGAGATTGGCGATACCGCCAAGGTTCAGCAAGGCTCGCCAGCCGCCGATGCCCCCAACCAAGGCCGCATCAGCGGCAGGCACGAGGGGAGCACCCTCACCCCCCAGGGCCAGATCGGCACTGCGGAAATCAAAGACCACCGGCCGACCCAGCAGTTCGGCGAGCAGCGGACCTTGCAGCAATTGCCAGCTGAGTCCCCGCCGTTGGGCCGTTGGCGGGCGGTGCCAGATGGTTTGGCCATGACATCCCACCAGTTGACTCTCCCCCCCAGGGTCACAGGCCCGGGCCGCTTGCGCCTGCGTTTCGGTGACCGCCTCAGAGAGATCCAGCAGGTTGGCGGCTGTAAGGGGCTTGCCCTGACCGATTGCCACCAGGCTGCGGCGCAGATCTGGGGAATAGGGCGTGGCGGCCGAGGCCAGGATGCGCCATTGGGGGCGGTCGGGGCGGCCTGAAAATTCCGCCAAAACAGCATCCACGCCATCGGCACTGGTGCCGCTCATCAGACCAAGAACCCTCATGCTGTCTATGGCGTCAGGCTATGGCGTCAGGCCCTTTTCAGCGCCTGGAGGTATGGCTGGGGCCACGGCCACCTTGGCGTCATGAGTTTGGGGTCCCCAATCACGGCATCGGTCGGTGGCCACGGCCTTCGCCCTGGTTCAACGATTCGGCTGGGGGGTCATGCGCAGGTAGGGACGAATCTCGGTGACCCCTTTGGGGAATTTGGCCCTGGCCTCTTCGGTCGGTATGGAGGGAACGACCACGCAATCTTGTCCATCTTTCCAGTTGACGGGGGTGGCCACCTGGTGGTTGTCGGTGAGTTGCAGCGAATCAATAACCCTCAGAATTTCATCGAAATTCCGGCCTGTGCTGGCGGGATAGGTGATCTGGAGACGAAGCTTTTTGTTGGGGTCGATGATGAACACCGATCGCACTGTCAAGTTGTTGAGAGCATTGGGATGGATCATGCCGTACAAATCGCTGACCCGCTTGTCGAGATCGGCAAGTATCGGATAGTCAACGCTTGTTTTTTGGGTCTCATTGATATCACAGATCCAGCCTTTATGACTCTCGGCCGAGTCAACGCTTAGGGCGATGGTCTTGACGTTGCGTTTTTCCCATTCCGGACGCAGGCGGGCCACCTCACCCAGTTCGGTCGTGCAGACCGGTGTGTAATCAGCTGGATGGGAGAACAGCACCACCCAG
>JBIIJV010000297.1:0-2747 GCA_044233545.1 Cyanobium sp. | reverse complement strand
AGCGCTGCCGGAGATGCTGGTGCAGGAGCGCTGGCGCACCAAGCTGCCCGCCGCGGTGATCGACCGCCTGCGGGCTGGCAACCGGTCCGGCACCCGGGCCGGGGCCCAGTCCGGGCCCGAGCTGCCGGTCGCGGCGACGCTGCAGCAGCTGGAGCGGCTGGCCCAGGACCCGGACCCGATCGCGGCCACCGCCGCCGTGGTGCTCAGCACCAGCCTCGATTGGCAGCGGGGCCGCTCGTTGGCCGCTGCCCTGGCCGCTGCGGAACGGCCTGCCTGGGTGCGGAAGACGGCTGAGCAACTGCTGACCCTGAAGCCACCTCAGGCGCCAGCGGCAATGCCGCCAGCGGCACTGCCTCTTGCAACGCTGCCTCTAACAGCACTGCCGGAGTTCGAGAAACGGGTGGTGCTCGCCACCAGCGATTTCTTCCACCGCACCTGGACGGACACGCTGGATCTACTGGCCGATCACGCCGAGATCCGCAGCTTTGCGGCGGGCGAGGCGATCACCGCAGCGGGCGACTCCTGCCGCGAGCTGTTGCTGCTGATCGAAGGGGAGGCCCGGGTGGAAGAGCGCAGCGGCGATCAGGTGCGCTTTCGTGCCCTGCGGGCCGGCCAGGTGCTCGACGAACTGGAGGTGCTGACCCACAGCAATTCCGAGAACACGATCGTGGCCGAAACGGCAGGCACCAGGGTGTTGGCCGTGCCGGTGGATTGCTTCGACGCCACGCTGGAGCGCGATCCCGACTTCGCCCGCCGGGTGCTGGCGCTGGAAACCCGTCAGTTGCAGCGCGTCACCCGCGAGTTGCCGGCCACCCCGCTGGGCTGACGCCCTCCAGCTGGCTGAGCTGAAACAGGCCGCCGGCCGGGAGCTGATGCAACGCGCTCTCTTTCAGCTCGGCTTGGTGCCGATCACCAGGCGTTGGTGTCGATCCCCCCTCAGCCCTGCTGGGTTAAGCGCCGCAGCCGCCGGGCCCAGCGCCAGCCAACCCAGGCACCAGCGAGGGGCAAGGGGCCGGGGACTGGCGTGGCGCTGGCTTCCATGCTGCGCTGTAGATCAGACCAGACCGTTACCTGGTCGATGGGGATGCTGGCAAGGCGCGGTGTGATGAGCCTTTGCGGAACGGGAAGATTGGTGGGCACCGCGACGAGAGATACGCACTGTGTGCCATTCCAATAATATCCAGCTGGACATTCTTTTCCGGATGCACTTACGTTGACTAGAGTTGTTCCAGATGTGTTGATATAAGGGGATCCGAAGGGGATGTAATAAGCATCTTGTCCAGCCTCACCAAAGGACAGCGAGTCGTCTGAAGTGGCAGTGATGAACGCATTGATGGCACTGGCCGATCGCTCCATGATCGTTTGGGCATCATTGGCGTTGTCGAGATCCAGGATTGGCGGATCGCCATAGACCTCCGCCAAGGTGCCTTTTTTAAAGATTACGTCATAGAAATTGGTTTCACCTGTGCTTGGCATCGAGATCGCCACGCCGCGGATACCTCCCAGCACATTGGGAGCATTGAAAAACACCTGATAGGCCTTGGCGGGGTTCGGCAGCAACTGGCAGGCCAGGGCTGTTGCCGTCAAGCCGAGGGCGGAAAGCTGCTGGACGGGCGGCCGGCTGGGGCCGCTGCGGCTTGATTGCATTGATCTTTTGCGTCTGGAATTTAGTCTGTTTTTGATTGATACAGGCAATGACTCCATCTTGTCTGGCTTTGGTATGGCAGCAAGAGCGTATTGGTAGTCGCTCAAGTCTGCAATGAGCTTTAGTGCTTATTGGCTGAATCCTTAAGGGTGACTTTTGCCGTGGGCATCCATTTTGCCGGCCTCACTGGGTCTGAAATATTTGTGCTTTCTGCTACCAGTTTTGTGCCTTCTATTGCCAATATTGCTCTGTTTTTTCCATGCCTACGCACCAAAGCATCAACAAATGGATTCACTGGCTTTGATGAGGTTTTGAGTTGGTTGAGGTTTTGGGTTAGCGGTGGCCACTGAGTTAGCGGTAGTAAGGGCAGAGCGCTGGCCGACACAAGACATCAAGCTGGCCGTGGTGGCGCCCCAAAGCAGCGGGCGGTGGCATAGGCCCTGGCCTTCTATTCCAGTTGCTGGTTGACCTCCGACGCTGGCGAGGGGCTGCCAGGACTGGATCAGCTGCTACCGAGCCTGGGCAGAGGTTGTAATCCCTTCACTAGTTGAGGATGCAGTGGGAGGGTGGCCAGCGCAGGGACGAGGCTCCCCGGTTGGAGACGCCCGCCAAGCTCACCCCCCCCGCTTCACCCCCCAGCGGCGCCTTCCCAAGCAAAACGGGGCAGTCGGTAAAGAGCCTCCCGCTGGGCCTCACTCCAGATGTCCATCATGGTGGCCAGATCGGCATCGTCCGCTTCGATCTTGCGCTGCTGGGTGATGGCCAGACTGCCGGCGGGAATCAACGCCAACTCGAAGGGTGGGCCCACACTGAGGTTGGAGCGCTGGGTGAGGACCTGGGAGATCAGGCAGAGCCGGGCGCCATCTTCGAGGGAAAGGTTGGTGTTGCCGATGGTGTCGAGCGGCGGTTTGCCGTATTTGCTCTCGCCGATCTGCAGAAAGGGAGTTTCGGGCGTCGCCATGATCGCGTTGCCTTGGGGATAGATCAGATAGAGGCCATGGGCCTCGCTGCCGATCTGGCCACCGAGGATGAAGGAGGCGGCGCCGCTGGATCCCGATTGCTTCAGGGCCGCTTCGTTTTCCTTTTGAACGGCCTGGCTGAC
>JBIIJV010000145.1:0-7432 GCA_044233545.1 Cyanobium sp. | reverse complement strand
GAATAACCTGTGCCATTGCCAAGATTATAGATAAGTGGTTGGGAAATCACCTCTTGCTTTTCTTGTAAACGCCAGATCCTTTCCAGACCAAGTACATGAGCATCAGCCAAATCCGAAACATGAATATAATCTCTTATGCAAGTTCCGTCGGGAGTTGGGTAATCATCTCCAAATATTTGAAGATAAGGCTCTCGACCGCTCATGGCATCAAGAACCCTTGGGATTAAGTGGGTTTCCGGATCATGATCTTCGCCGATTTCAGCCGAAGGATCCGCACCAGCAGCGTTAAAATAACGGAATATTACGCTAGGCAATTTATAGGCACTTGCAAAATCAATTAACAGTCTTTCTACCATTAGCTTGCTTTGGCCATAGGGATTTATGGGATTCTGTTTATGATCTTCAGTCATGGGAATCTGTTGCGGCGGTCCGTAGGTTGCACATGTGGAAGAAAAAACTATGGGTATGGGCAATTTGTCTTGTTCTTTAGCCATTGCAAGCATTACTTCAAGAAGCGTGAGAGTATCACCCAGGTTATTTCGATAGTATTTGGCAGGATCACTGACAGATTCACCAACGTAAGCATAGGCTGCAAAGTGAATCACTGCCTCAATGGGTTTGGCTTCCATGCTTGTGCCTTGAACACAAGGGTGATATCCCCGCAACAGAGCTTCGAGCATGGGCCTATCCCCGAGCTGGCCACACGCAAGCGGCACCTTCAGGACTTTCTCTACAATCTCACGATGTCCATAGACGAGGTTGTCCAAAACTACCGGTTCGTGGCCGGCTTGGGTAAGGGCACGAACGGCATGGCTGCCGATGTAACCCGCTCCACCAGTAACCAGGATTCTCACAGGCGTAATTCCTCACCGCGATTAAGACTAGCAACGTAATCGATCACGGTCTGATTAAGTCCGGTGTCCAAGGGGATTGAAGCTTTCCAGCCGAGGGAAGCCAGCCGTGAAACATCAAGCAACTTGCGTGGGGTGCCATCTGGCTTGGTCGAGTCCCAAGTGATGCCTCCGGTAAAACCAACGGCTTCAGCCACGCTTTCAGCCAATTCCCTGATCGACACATCTCTGCCCGTACCCACATTCATAAACTGAATCTCATGGGGATCGGGCTGCCAATGCTCAAGACAGAATAGGACAGCATCGGCAAGATCGTCTACATGTAAAAATTCCCGGCGAGGCGTCCCACTTCCCCAGCACTCCACTGTGAGGACGCCTAACTTATGGGCCTCTTGAAAACGCCTAATCAAAGCAGGCAGAACATGACTGTTTGTAGAATGATAATTATCCCCCGGCCCATAAAGATTGGTAGGCATCAAACTTATAGCATCAAATCCATACTGAATACGCAAAGCACGACATAACTGAATTCCTGTTATTTTTGCTATGGCATACCATTCATTGGTTGGTTCTAAAGAACCTGTCAATAGCGACTCCTCGCGAATAGGCTGCTCCGCAAACTTAGGATAAATACAACTACTTCCTAAAAACAATAGCCTACGGGAGCCAGATCTCCATGCGGATTCTATGACATTGTTTTGTATTTTTAGATTTTCAAGCAGAAAATCTGCCGGGTAGGTGTTATTGGCCTGGATACCACCGACTTTTGCGGCTGCAAGGACGACGACATCAGGGCGATTATCAGTAAACCATTGCGAAACAGCTTCTGCATCAACAAGATCAACGTCTTGACGGGAAACTGTGAAGATATTCCCGTAGCCCCTTTTCTGGAGACAGCGAACGATGGACGAACCAGCCATTCCCCTATGACCAGCAACAAAGATTTTGTCTTCGGGACGAAGGAGCGCTGTCATGGGTTGAACATCTGCCATTGGCTGGCCATAAGGCCGCCGCAACTATACTCTCTGATTCCGGCATTCCAAGCAAAAATTAGCAGTCGCTTCTGATACAGTCGCTCCCGCAATGGCCGTGATTGAATCAGTATCTTATTTTTCATAGTTTGCTGAATAAAACCATAAGCAAATTGGCCAATGAACCATCGTTCACTCATTCCATTTTGCGCTGCTCAGGCCCGATGCGCTGTTCTGCCCAATCCATTTCTTTTGGCGAACCAGCCCATGGGTCCAGCATCGGCGAATATTTCGCCGTCCTCGGTTGAATCGTTCCTGGTGGCACTAGATCCACGACCATTTCAGCCAAGGACTTTACTGCCCCAGGCTTTCCCCGTAGGGAGCGAAGGTCATCGCGCATGAGCGCTAGCTTTTCCGGGTGTCTAAGCCACTGTGCCGCTTCGGCAGCGATACCAGCAGGGGTGATGCAGCCCACATGCTCTGGGACAACGCTGCGGCCTGCTGAGATGTTGGGCCAGGCGAGAAAACCCCGATGCCTCAGACGCCAAGCTGTCAAGGCCACACCAACAAGTCGCCGCAACAACGGCAGCCGTGCTAACAGCCCCGTCCAACCGTCCCAAGCCTGCATGACCTCCAGGTGCTGGGTGGGTAGAAGCACCAGCATGGGCAACCCCAGTGCTCCGAGTTCCGCGGTGTTAGCCCCCACCGTCGTCAGGGCAAGCGAGCACTGACTCAAGATTGCATGGGCCGGGTGCTCCTGCAGCAAAACGATGGCCTGGCCGCCGGCAGTGCGAAGGACATCACGACCGCTGGGATCTTCACTGCGCTCCAAAGTTGGTTGGCCGCCTCCAAAGTGAGTTGTGATCGAATTAGAGGGTCCGGCAAATGCCATCAGCTCAGCCACTGAGGTGGTTGGAGCCACAGGCAGCAAAAAGCGACATCCTGGCCGCAAACTGGCCAGGCAATCGGCGGTCTGCAGCAAAAACGGCATCCCCACTTGAAGCTTGGCCCGCTTCGAACCCGGCAAAAGGGCGATCCATTCCCCCTCAGCCAAGGCGGGATCTTCCATCTGGCCTTTGTCAAGATCCGCCATCAAGTCACCGACAACCTGTGCTCGACTGCGCCAACGGGGGGCCAACCGAGACGAGGCCGTTGATCCCATCAGGGCTAAGCGATCGTTCCAGCGGGGCCAGCGGGCCACCCATTCGGCGTAGGTGAGATGGCGATAGCCGAGGCGGGCCGCAAGCAGGACCGTCCAGAATTGGTCACCACCTAGAAAAACCACTACACCTTGACGCGGCCAAGGGCCGTGGCGACCGGGCCTCAAAAGCAACCACCAGAAGCGGACGGCGGGCAACACCCGATCAAAAAGCTGCCAACGCCTGGCCACTGAAGCTTCCTGGCCTGTGCCATTGGGACAGGGAACTAGCACAAGGTTCAGGGCGCAAATGGCATCGGGGTAGCAAGGGCGAAGGGCCCACTGCTCATGCAATCTGAGCGCCAAAGGTCTGACCCATGTACTCAGCTCACCGGGCCCGTTACTTACCAAAACAATGGCGGCCTCTGCCTGAGAAGACACAAAAATGTCTCGCCGTGGGAGGGTCTGATCAAAAAAATCATGCGGATGGCGAGACTTGAACTCGCAAGGCCGAAGCCACACGCCCCTCAAACGTGCGTGTCTACCGATTCCACCACATCCGCATAGATGGCACGAACACCAGGATATCTGATGAACGAGCTTCTCAGAGCTTCGGCAAAGCCGCAAGCTCTCGAAATATACCCTTCCAACCGACCCGTCCTCCAGCCACTGGCCACGGCAACACCCAAGCCCTTGCCAGGGTAAGCGCTGTTACAGTCTCATATGGCCTACCACGCCGGACGCGAAAGGGATGCCCATCGGCAAACTGCTGATCGCCAACCGTGGCGAGATTGCCTTGAGGATCCTGCGCACCTGCCGCGAGATGGGCATTGCGACGGTGGCAGTTCACAGCACCGTGGATCGCAATGCCCTGCATGTCCAGCTGGCCGATGAAGCCGTTTGCGTGGGGGAAGCCCCCAGCAGTCGGAGCTATCTGAATATCCCCAACATCCTTGCGGCCGCCACATCCCGGGGAGCCGATGCCATTCACCCCGGCTACGGTTTTCTAGCGGAGAACGCCAATTTCGCTGAAATTTGCCAAGCCCACTCCATCACCTTTGTCGGGCCCTCGCCGGAATCGATCCGAGCCATGGGAGACAAATCCACTGCTAAGCACACGATGCAGCGGGTAGGGGTGCCCACCATCCCAGGCAGTGAGGGTCTGCTGGACACGCCTCAAACCGCAGCCCGACTGGCTGAAGCGATGGGATATCCGGTGATGATCAAGGCCACAGCTGGTGGCGGTGGACGGGGCATGCGCCTTGTCCCCTCGGCCGAGCAGCTTGAATCCCTGTTCCGCGCCGCCCAAGGCGAAGCCGAGGCCGCCTTCGGTAACCCCGGTCTCTACATGGAAAAATTCATCGACCGGCCTCGCCATGTCGAAGTGCAGATCCTGGCCGATCGCCATGGAAACGTGGTGCACTTGGGTGAGCGGGATTGCTCTGTGCAGCGGCGCCACCAGAAACTGCTGGAAGAGGCCCCCAGCCCAGGACTCTCGACCGATCTGCGTCAGCGGATGGGGAATGCGGCGGTCTCAGCGGCCCGGAGCATCGGCTACGAGGGGGCCGGCACGGTGGAATTTCTACTGGATCGCAGTGGACATTTCTATTTTATGGAGATGAATACCCGGATTCAGGTGGAGCATCCTGTCACCGAAATGGTTACGGGTATTGATCTCATCGCCGAACAGCTGCGGATTGCCGGCGGCGAACCAATAAGTGTGCTCCAAGAAGAGATCCAGATCCATGGCCATGCAATTGAATGTCGTATCAATGCTGAAGACCCAAGTCACAATTTTCGACCCGCACCTGGTCGTATCACTGGTTGGTTGCCTCCTGGCGGTCCTGGGGTGAGGGTTGACAGTCATGTGTACACAGGTTATGAAATCCCACCTTTCTATGATTCTTTGATCGGCAAATTGATCGTCTGGGGAGTTGATCGCGATGCCGCCCTGCGACGCCTGCGGCGGGCCCTATCGGAATGTGCCATCACAGGCATCCCCACCACCATCGATTTCCACCTCGCCCTGCTTGATCGGCCCGAATTCCAGCGTGGTGACATCCATACCAAGTTCGTCGAGCAGGAAATGCTCTCCCCCTGACAAGGCCGCAAGTGGGCACTCAGGAAAGGTTCGCGCTGACTTGTCTCAACAACTGGGTGACGAAGCCCTGCTGGCCCACCAGCAGCTCCCGCACAAGGCTGGTGAGGCCCACCCAAATCACGGGGGCCACATCCACGCCGCCGATCGGTTGGATCCAACGGCGAGTCGGGGCCAACAACGGCTCCGTCGGCACCCGAATCCAACGCAGGACGCCCCGTTCAAGGTCCAGCTGGGGATACCAGGTGAGAACGATGCGGAACAAGAACAACAGGGTCCAGAGCCCGAGCACGGCGCCGAGACCGAATTGGAGCGATTGCAGCGCCGCAGGAGTGGCCGTCACAAAGCTCTAAGCGAACAGGGTCTGATCGTAGGAAGTGAGCGGGCACTGCCTAGGATCGCCTGCGTTAACAGCGGCCTAACTGCCATGACCCCTTCCCTGGGCAATTTCCTCAACAGCCTCGTCTTGGGCGCCATGATCGTTGTCATCCCCATTTCCATCGCACTCTTCTTCATCAGCCAGAACGACCGCGTGGATCGGCGCCTCTGAGCCCGAAGCAGCGGGAAATGCGTCCTGACGTTGCCTAGAGTGGTGACAACCTGGAGTCTTGTGAGATCCGACCTTGGTCAACGCCAGCCTTAATTGGGCCAGTATCGTCGGCATCGTGCTGGCGGTAGGTGGAGCTTTCCTTTATTTCATGAGGAACTTCAAGCCTGCTCTCGCCAGGGATTACGACGTTTTTTTTGCGGCCATAGGCCTACTCTGTGGCGGAATTTTGTTCTTTCAAGGCTGGCGACTCGACCCGATTCTGCAGTTCGGCCAATTCCTTCTAGCTGGAACAACTGTTTTCTTCGCTTACGAAAGCGTCAGGTTGCGGGGTATCACTACCGAGCAGGCACGCCGCTCATCATTTTTTGATGACGAAGAGCCCCAGCCTCTGCGCAGTCGTGGTGGGGGCGAGTTCGGGCGGGACTGGGATCGCGAACGGGACGTCGACCGTTTCGAGGATCAAGACTCCAGCCGACGTCGGATACCCACCCGGCAAGAAGAGGATGACTTTTACAGGCCTCGGCGCTCCAGCCGGGCCGCCATCCCTGAACAGGCCGCCAGCCGCTTGGGTGCACGCTCGGATGACTGGGATCCAGAACCCAGGCGTGGTGCCGTGGTGGATCCCCAGGACGCCAGCCGCTACCGCCCTGCCCCAAGCTCCCGTAGCGGCAGCAGCCAAGAATTCGGGGAGCGCCGCCGAAATCGTGACGGACTACAGGACACCAGGCGCGGTAGCCGTCCAGCGCCTGGCACCGATCCAGCTTCCCGATCCAGCCGCAGGCCCGATCCAGCCAGTTCACCAGATTCCTCTGGTCTTTCGCCAAGTGGCGTTCCTGAGGGGACGCCCCTGCGTGGCAAACCCATGGCGACCAACGACGTGAGTGATGCTGATTACTCACCCCTTACAGGGCCGCCTACCCCCCGCAGCCGCCCTGACAGCCCGACCGCACCTCCTACTACCGCATCCCGCGATCCCAGACCCTCCCGCGGCCCCAGCAGCAGGGACAACAGCTCCCGCTTTGACGATTGAGAGTCTGGGTGAAGCCCCTGATTCTGGTGGCGATCAACCTTTTAGTTGTGGGCTGCGGCGATCTTGGCTTGTATCGGCGACGGGCAGGTCCTGCCGGTCTTGCCTTTGGTGGCCAGGACCGAGAACAGCCTGCCCTAAGCGGCCAGGGTGAATGGCTGGTCAGTGTTGTCGAGCGCCACGGTCGTCAGTCCCTGATGATGCAGGCCCAGCCCTCAGGCCAAGAGGTGCCGCTGCCGTCGCTGCGCCGCTTTGAACCCCATGATTCACCCTCCTTGAGCTGGAATGGCCGCTACCTGGCTCTGCTGGGCAAGCAGGGTGGCAGGAGTCGAGTGCTGATTTTGGATCGGGCCAGCGGCCGGTTGCTGCCGTTACAACTTCCAGGAGATCTCCAACCTGAACAACTGAGCCTGGCCCCTGATGGACGCCGTTTGGCTCTTGCAGGGATTACCAGGGGCCGCCGTCTGGTCCAGGTATTTGACTTGGCCAAAATGATTGAACCGGATTTACCTAGGGGGCTGGCCATTGGCACCATGGTCAACACCAAGGTCCCATGATCAAAGGGGGATGGAGCCGCAAAGGCCTGCGACTGGGTTTGGTCGCTGGGGGGATCGGGGCACTGGCAAACCTGACTGGCTGCATGGGGACCGCACCCCAACCGGTCTTCCCCCTGGATCGGCGCCTGGAGGAGCTGGGTCCCAGCCGAGACCCGAGCCTGGCGGGGCCTTGGCTGGCCCTGATCTCCAACCGACGCGGCCGTGACCAGGTGGTACTGCTGAATGTGGAAGATCAGCGGC
>JBIIJV010000251.1:0-3735 GCA_044233545.1 Cyanobium sp. | reverse complement strand
TGCCCCTACCCGGTCTCAACCGGCCGGATGCCCAGCCGTTGAGTGTGGGGGTGGAAGCAAAGGGCGAACGGTTGGCACTTGTAAGACAGTTGGAGGGAAGAACCGAATTGCTGCTCTACCGGCGTCTCCTGATGAGCAGCCAATTGATCGCCATCAATCCCCCAGGGGTGCCCAGGCGGGTGATGCTGCGGGCCGATGGCCGGGAATTGGCGGTGGAAGTCAGCCGCGATGGCCAATGGCAGGTCGACCTGATCGAAATTCCCTGACCGGAACTGGGCTACCCAAGCCTCAGGGCACCAGGCCGGCCCAATGCAGAAAGATATCGCGACTGAGGGTTTCGATCAGCACCACTGCTGAAAAACCAAGCATGGCGAAACGGCCATTAACCCTTTCGGCGTAGGCACTCCAGCCGAAATCCGGCACATCACCGGTGGTGGCACTTGTGGCCGGGGGCACCGGCACAGCGTGCGCCTTGGGCTTGGCGTCGCCGACGTTGTCGGCGGTTTCTAAAGGGGTGGAGGGATTCATAGGAGCTTCAGCGACCGAATTGATAGCTGGAGGATGGCATCAGACGCCAGGCGCCGGTGCCATCCAACTCCAGCACGGTGTCGTGATAGTCGCGCAGGGTGGGGCGGTGGCCGACGCTGACAAAACCCATGTCCAGAGCGACGAGCATCCCATAGAGAGCCTGTTCTGTTGTCACATCCAGGGCACTGGTGGCCTCATCCAGCACGACAAAGCGAGGCGAATTAAGCAGCAACCTGGCAAAACCCAGGCGCTGTTGCTCGCCCAGGGAAAGCAGCCGGGGCCAGTCCTGCTTGATATCGAGATCGGGATAACGGCGCACCAGGTCGGGCAGACGCACCTGTTCGAGAACATGGCGCAACTGGTCATCGCTGAACTTTTCAGGAGACTGGGGGTAGCAGAGCTGCTCCCGCAGGCTGCCGAGCAACATATAGGGCTTCTGCGGAATGAACATCAGTTCACCCACCGGCGGCCGCTCGACCTGGCCCGCTGCCGGAGTCCAGAGTCCGCTTACCAAGCGCAAAAATGAGGTCTTGCCACAGCCCGAAGGCCCTACCACCAGCAGGCGATCGCCGGGTGCAATTGTCAAGCTGAGATCACGGATCAGGTGGCGTCCACTGCGAGGAGGCACCAGATCGACATGGCGCAGCACAATCGCGTCGCTGAACTGACGGGCATCAACCGCCGAAGCTGGTACGAGCGATGGATCAGGGAGATCGTGACCCCCAGCCAAGGAATCGATCTTGCTTTGGAACCCTTCCAAGCGGCTGATGGAAGCAGAGAATGCCGCCAACCGATCGACATTGTTAACGATGTAGCTGACGGAAAAGAGAACCTGGGAAAAAGCAATGCTGGCCTGACCAAAAACACCAAAATCAACTTGCCTAGCAAAGTAGATTGGAGCAATAACCAACCAGGGCAGAAAACGTGAGAAATAATCGTAGGAACGCTGAATCACACTGATGAGAGCTTCCCAAACAATCAGTCGGTTGTAGTTACTTATCGCTCCGCCAAGGCGCCTCTGAGCTTCCTTGCCTTCCTGGACTTCACCTCGATAAAAAGCAATCGACTCGGCATTATCTCGGATATGAACAAGCCCGTAGCGGAAATCGGCCTCAAGCTTGAGCTGTTGATAATTTAGTACCACCAGACGCCGACTTGCAAAAACAATTAGAGCAGTACCGGAAACCGCATATACAAGCAGCAGCAGAGCCAATCGAGAGTTAATACTCCAGAGCACCAGAATGAAGCTGACAAATGTAAGCAAGGCGGATAGAATTTCCACCGAGACACTCAGACTTGTGTTTGTGAAACTCGCAGCGTCCTGGGAGATGCGCTGGTCAGGGTTATCGATCTCCTCGGTGCTTTCGTCATTAGGATTCAGCTCATAATAGGCACGATTACTCAAATAACGTCCCAAAAGACGACCACTTAACCATTCTCGCCACAACAAACCAAGGCGGGGAATCAGATAGGCCTGCAACGCCCTGATAGGCAGCGCCAGCATCAGACAGAACGCGTAGATGGCGACCGTTTTCCAGAAACCATCCTGGTCGTAAGCCACCAGAGAGTTATCGACATTGCGAGCGACGAAGCTGATGCCGACGTTGATGCCATTGATAACCAGTATCAACAGAGCAATCACCCCAAGCAACACCCAAGGAACCCAGCGCCCCTGTCGCAGCTGGCCGCGATAGAGCCAAAAGCAAAAGACCCCTGCCGCCATCAAGCCCAAGAGCAACCAACCGATCGGGCCAGCCCATAGGGCAGCCACTTGCTGGGGGACACCTGGCAGGAAGCGACCTTGCAGCTGCGGAATCAGGGCACCGCTGAGGGCTACTGCCCCCGTCAGCAGCACAAGGGTCAAGCCGACCACAATGGCCAGCAAGGCTGCCAGCAACAGGAGAAAGGAACCACCTCCTGTCCTTCCCTCTTCCAAGGGAAGGAAGTAGGGCTGGGCAAGCCGCTGCAGTTTGCCCAGCTGTTCGCGCAGGGCCTTGGCGGGATTCATGCACAACGGCGATTTGCGTCATTGTCGCCGTTAGCACGCAAGCTAGTAAGCCCCAGGGCGCGGATTATGGGGCGGCACGCTGCTGGCCCGCCGGGGCCCCCCTGCCCTGCTGACAACCTTCAGGGCCAAGCGTTCAGGGATCAGCCCGGGGGCCAGCTCAGGGCGCGACCGCCGATGACATGCACATGCAGGTGGAAAACGGTCTGACCCGCCTCTGCGCCGCTGTTGATCAC
The DNA here is from genome assembly GCA_044233545.1 of Cyanobium sp. GTDB lineage: Bacteria > Cyanobacteriota > Cyanobacteriia > PCC-6307 > Cyanobiaceae > Cyanobium. The sequence goes on along the minus strand of JBIIJV010000251.1, from coordinate 966 downwards.
AGTGCGCCAACTGTCGAGACCCTCCTGACGAGCCACCTTGGCGGCCACCAACAACAGATGGCCCAGCAGCGCCTGATCCTCAAGACCTGCCTCAGCCAACTCGGCGATGGGCTGGCGGGGAATCACCAGGGCATGCACCGGCGCCTGGGGATTTACATCCCTAAACGCCAGGCAGAGATCGTCGCTGTAAAGGGCCTCGCAGGGTATTTCGCCCCGCAGGATGCGCCCAAAAATCGTGTCCGCACTGGCACTCATCGAAATAGGAGCTCTGAGATCAAGGCAACCGGCAGGGCCCTGGCAATAGGGCCATTCTGCCCATGATGCCCGTTGGGACAGGGGGTGGCACTTACTAACCAGAGACATGCTTCCCCTATGGCCCTGGCCCACTGCCACAGCGGCGCCCTGAGGGGGGTGGAGGCCGTCGCCGTGCGGGTTGAGGTGGACATCGGCCCCGGCTTGCCCGGGCTACAAATGGTGGGCCTGGCCGATGCGGCGGTCCAGGAATCGCGGGAACGGGTGCGGGCGGCCCTGCGCAACAGTGGCCTACGGATGCCGCTGAACCGGGTTGTCGTGAGCCTGGCCCCAGCGGACCTGCGCAAGGAGGGCCCCGCCTTCGACCTTCCCATTGCCCTCGGCCTCCTGCTGGCCAGCGACCAAATGCCTGCAGAGTGCATGGAAGGGATTTGGAGTGCGGCAGAGCTCGGACTGGACGGTCGTCTGCGGCCGATCCGTGGGGTGCTGGCCCTGGCCTTGGCGGCCAGGCGACTGGGGGCTCGGGGGCTACTGGTCGCCGCCGGCAATGCCGCCGAGGCCGCCTTGGTTGAGGGACTGCGGGTGTGGGGAGCCCACGATCTGCCTGGCGCCCTTGCACAACTTGCCGATCCGGAACGCCCCCTGTGCCTCCCCCCCCAACCCACGCAGGCGCAGCCAGCCCCACCGGGCCTCGACCTGGCGGATGTAAAGGGC
>JBIIJV010000296.1:0-2780 GCA_044233545.1 Cyanobium sp. | reverse complement strand
TCTGGTGCTGTGTGCGTCAACAATCCGAAGGCATCTCCGCCTTTTTTGTCTTTATTTCTGCTTGGTTTTACGCATGGCAGATGCCCGCATTACCATGGATGGTGCTTATGCTCATTTGGCGCTTTGTTACAAGCGAACAACTGTTCACTGCATAGTCGAACTAAATTGTTCTCTATCCCTTTTTGCTTGAATTAAATCAAGCTGCTTAGATGGTTGGTGTTTTCAGGAATCCTTAATTGCGATTTATCAATATAGCCAAGGGGGATCTAAACTAAACGGTTATCACAACCCTGACAGGGTTTTCATCGCCAACGGCGCCAGCATCTTGACAACGCCCACCCCGGCGTTCAGCAATTGGCTGCCCAAGCCATTGCCGCCCGGGGTTTTTTTGGCCGGGGTCTCCAGTTGGTTGGCGGCGGCCGTCATTTGGGTAGCCGCCGCACTATCGCCGGCCTCTTGATAGAGGCCAGCCGCCCAGCGCAGGTCCTTGGCGGCCATCTCGATGTTGCCCTGCTCGGTGCGGCAGATGCCCCGCGCCACCCAGGTGATCGCCGCCTGCGGTTGCTGGCGAAGCGCATCACCAAACAACACTTCGGCCTCCTGGAAGCGGCCGGCTTCAGCCGCGGCCACCCCGGCGTTATGCAAGGCCGCGTAGCCCAGGCTGCCCGGGGCCGCCCCCCGCGCTTGCTGCCAATGGGTCTGCTCCAAGGCGCCGGCATCCAGCTGGGCGCCGCTGAGGTCGCTCTGGCGCAGATCGGTGCCCTCCAGCCGGGCGCCTCGCAGGTCCGCCCCCCGCAACGAGGCCCCCACCAGGCTGGTGAAACTCAAATCCGCCCCCTGCAGTTGGGCGCCATCAAGCAGGGCGCCACTGAGGTTGGCCCGTTTCAAGATCGCTGACTGCAGGTCGGCATCACGCAGTTCGGCATGCACCAGATCCGCATCCTGCAGCCGGCAACCCGGGCAGCGGCGCTGCTCTAAAAGGCGGATCAGGTCTTCGTTGTTGGCCGCCCTGGCCGCTGTGCTTGCCGCCAGCAGCAGCCCCAGGGCCAGCGGGGCAATCCCCAGAGGGGCAACCCCCGGGGGGGCGATCCCCAGGGGGGCTGCGCGGCGGCGGCGGCGGGTGCTGCGCGTTGAAGTGGCGTCCCTGTCGGCGTCCATGGCACGGGCCCCTGCGGTTGTGTTTGTTGTACTGCCAGTCCAGGCGCCCTGGCCAGGCCTTGGATCAGGACGGCGACCGGCGCAGTTGCCGCCGCAGGCTCTGGCCGCAACGCCTCAGGCGGGCAATCACTAGGCGCCGGGAGTCTCCAGGCCGGCCATAGCGCAACTGTTGCAGCAGGCCGACAAAATCCTCCAGTTCAGGTCCCAGCAGGGGCCGGGCTTGCCGCAGGCGCCGGCCGAACTGGCTAACGGTTTCACCAGGCTGGGGCACCAGGCCGCTGCGGGCACAGCTGCGCAGCAGTTGGTTCAGCTCCTGTTGCAGCAAGTCCCCCTCGCCCCGGCGCCGCAGCCAGCCGTAGGCCGCTACCCCTAACGCCAGGGTCAAGGCCACAGCCCCAACCAACAGGGCCCCCGCCCAGTCGCGGTAGGGCCCCAGCAGGCGTTGCAACAGCAGTTCTTGGCTGCGTTGATCGAAGCCCAACCACCATTGCCCCCAGGCCAGATCCAGGCCCCACCACTGGCGGGCAATCCAGTCCAGGGGCCCCGCTCGGTCGGCGGCGGCTGCAGAGGTAGCTGGAGCGGTGGCTGGAGCCGATGGGGATGAAGGGTCGGTCAGGGTCGGTCCCCCCAGCACCCAGAGGGTGGGATCGAGGGTGCGCCATCCCTCCCCGTCGATCCACACCTCGCTCCAGGCATGGGCATCGCTTTGGCGCAGGTCGAGGAAAGCCGATCCCCCCAGGGGCACCACCCAGGTACCGCCCCGGTAGCCGCTCACCACTCGCGCCGGCACCCCCGCCGCCCGCATCAGGGCCGAGAGGGCGCTGGCGTAATGGCCGCAAAAGCCCTGCCGCCGCTCGAATAACAGCGCATCAAGGGGGGCGGTTTGGGGCAGCAGGGGGTTGTTGAGGCTGTAGCGGAAACCCTGTTGCCGGAACCAGGCCTCGGCGAGGGCCACCGCCTTGGCGCCGTTGGTCCCATTTTTGCCGCCGCTGGCCGCCTTGGTGTCGCTGGCCGCCTTGGTGTCGCCGGCCGCCTGGCGGCGCCAGCTGGCCGCCAGGGATTCGAGCCGGGGGTTGGTGCCGGCGGTCATCTGCAGGTCTTGGGCGGTGGGGGCCTGACGCCGCCAGGCCGGCGCAGCGGGCGCGGCGGCGAGGCTATAGAGCTTGCGCGCCCCCACGGCGCCTTGATACCGCAACTGACCTTGGCCATCGAGTTTGAGCTGGCGATCCAGGGGCAATCCCGCGCCGCTCCAGGGCACCTCGGCAAAGTTGTTTGGTTCACTCAGCCATACCTGGGTGGCTACCGGGGTTTGGGGGCCGCCGATGATGGGGTCGCTGCCGCCGGCCCCGGCGATGCCGGCTCCGGCTGTGACGGCCCAGGCTGTGCCGTCGTTGAGGCTGCGCCAGCTTTGGCCATCGAACTGGCCGTGGACTAAAACTCGCCAGAGCCGTTGCGAGGTCGGTGGCGGGCCGCCGCCCGGGAAGGCCACCCGGGCGGCGGGGCTGCGGTCTTGGGTCAAGGTGGCGATGGTGCCTGGTTCCAGGGTGGTGCTGAGTCCGGTGGTGGCGGCGGCGCCAAACTGACCCAAGCCGCCGATGTTGCTGAAGGGCCCCAGGCGGGGA
>JBIIJV010000295.1:0-2789 GCA_044233545.1 Cyanobium sp. | reverse complement strand
AGGCGGCCACCCTGCGCAAGGACATCGAGAAGCTGCTCACCCCCTACGGCTTCCGGCCCCCGCGCGACAACGTGCGCCACGGCTATGCCATCGGCACCGCCCTGCTCTCGGCCCACCGGCTGCGGGAGATCCATGGGGTGGTGAGTCAGGCCGCCGGCCGGCTGGACGATCCCACCGCCCAGGATCTGCTGCGGGAGCTGGAGCAGCGCCTCGCCTGGGGAGGCATAGCCGTGGACGGCACCTCCCCGGTGCGGGCGTTCGCCAACCGCTCGATCGTGAGCAGCGCCCTGGTGCGGCCCGATTCCCTGGCCGCCGAGCGCCAGGCCGAGGCGCTGGAAACGGCGATCGTGGAACGGCGGCGGATCGAGCTGGAGCGCTACGCCTCGGTGGGCTCCTTTGCGGACAGCCCCAACGGTTCATTTCGGGTCTGGCCGCTGCAGTTGCTGTTCCACAACATCGGTTGGTACCTGGTCTTCGAGGAGGACAGCCCCGGCCAGGAGGAGGGGTTGATCCGCTGCGAGCGGCTGGATCGCCTCGCCCTGCGTCGCAGCGAACGGGGCAACCGGCGTAGCGACGAGGCCCACAGCCAGGCCCTGCGGCGCCTGGAGCTGTTGCTGCACCACAGCGGCGGCATCTACTTCGGCAGCGACATCAAGAACCAACTGCGGCTGACCAGCCCCAACGGCCAGCTTCGCGCCAAGCAACTGGTGACACTGCGCTGCTGCTGCCAGGGCTGGTGCTTTGCCTTCATCCGCGAGGGCCTGCAGCGCTACCCGATCGAGCACACCCGCTTCTCCAAGCCCCTGGCCGGCGAGCACTGGTGGCACCACCCAAATGCGCCGCATGTGCTGGAGCCCGGCAGCCCCTCAGACACCCACCCCTATCCGGTGGAGCTTGACCTACCCCCCTGGACCGTGGAGCGCGACATCGACCTGCGCAACTGGCTATTTGGCTTTGGGGCCGGCATCCGCATCGATAGCCCCGAGCCCCTGAGAAACGAGCACCGTCAGAAGTTGGAGACTGCCCTGGCGGTGTATCAGGCCACCTGAAGCGGCTGAAAGCTCAGTTGAGTGAGCGGGCTCGGTGCTGCTTGCGGGAGGCCTGCTCAATGGTCTTGAGCTCCTCGGCCTCTTGCTGCAGCTCACCAGCCAGGGCATCCAGGTCATCTGCGGCGTCGCGCAGCTGGCTGCTCAGCTTGAGGCCCTGCTCAATCGAGGCGTTGTAGGTCGCTGCCGCCTGATCAATCTCGGCGAACAGCTCCTTGTATTCCTCCGGAGGGTTGCGGTCCCACTCCGCCATGGCGATCGCCGCCTGCTCCAGGACCCCCAAGGCGGATCGCCAGCTGGCCTTGAGGCGGAAATCGAGATGGCGCAGATCCACGTTGGTTCGCTTGAGCTCCTTGGTGCTGGAGACCTTTGCCAGGGCCAAGACCTGGCCCTTGAGGTCGGCCAGCGAGGGTTCTTTCTGCCGCGCAGGCCTGTCACCAGCTTGAGCTTTGGCGGTTGCCTTGGCCGCTGCCTTGGCTTTTGCCGCTGGCTTGGCTGCTTTCGCCGCAGGGGAAGACTTGCGGGGCATGGTGCTCACTCAGCGAGGTCCAGCCCCAGCTGCTCACCGCCGCGCAGTTGCTCCAGCTCCCGCCGCAGGGCCTTGCTGGTCTGCCGTTCGATCCTGAGGGTTTCGCTCAGCTCATCGCGCTCACGCCGGTAGCGGTTGGTGTGGGCGACGCGGCCACCAAGGCTCTGGTTGTTCTTGGCCAGTTGCTTGCGGCGCTCCACCTCAGCCTCGTAAACGCGCTGCAGCGCATCAAGCTCCTGGCGCAACTGGCTTTCGGCCTTGGATTGCTGCTGCTCCGTTCGCAGAGCCTCGTTCTCTGCTTGTAGGGATTCGATCCGCGACTCCAGGCGCAGGATCTTGACATCCCTCCCTTTGAGGATGTCTTTGAGCTTGGTAATGAGGGCCAGCAAGCCTCTCTCTTTCTGGCGGTGATCGAGGGCCTGTTCTTCACATTGGCGCGCATAATCGCGCAACAGCCCTGTGCGGCGCTGCAGCACCTTGGCGGTGCACTCGTATTTGATGATCGCGATGACGCGGCAGCGCTCAAGCTCATCGAGTTCCTGAACAGCTTTCAGCCGCCGCAGTTCGTCGTAGTTGGTGCACTCATGCCGTAGCTCCTGGGTGGTGACATGCTCGCGAGCCCCCAGACGGCTGAGATTGGTCAACCGCACCCGGTCGTGCCAATAGTCAAAGAGAGCTTTCTGATCTGCACCGCCGAGCATCCCGGAACCCTCCTGACCAGTACCAGATAACCAACCGATCCTACGGAGCGTCATCGCTGCAGGCCTCAGCGCAGAGGAGCCGGGCCTGCGCTCCTGCGGCTCTCCAGCCGCAGGATGCGTTGAGCATCTAGGTCGATCTGGGGCATGGCGAGAAGGGGTCAGGCGTCAGTGAGCACAGCATCAGCCCCTCGGTCCCGTTCTGGATCAATTCTCCTGCGAAAGAGCAGCGGCTGCAGGCGACCTTCGGCGGACTGATTCCGCTTTGTGCGGACGATTCCAGGGACATTGTGAAGATTGCTGCGGATCTGCAGCTCTTTCCGCACTCCTCTCGCCTCAGTCGCCACGCGGGGCAATGCAAGAACTATTCACCACATGCATAGATCCAGCCTCCTGTGAATCGCCGCTCATTGCTGCTGAATTTGCAAGATGGAAGCCGATGTGCTGCCTGGCATGGTCTTCCTGCCCCCAACCTCTGATTTCCCGCCAAATCCGGAACCGCTGGATCGCGAGGTG
>JBIIJV010000294.1:0-2797 GCA_044233545.1 Cyanobium sp. | reverse complement strand
CGAAAGAATAGGCACGATTAGCTCGATCAGATCCGGCCGTAGCGCCACGATTCGCTGCGCGCAGGGCCCGAGATCTGGCTCCTTTTGCACCGGCAGGGTGAGCAGGGCCAGCAGGGGATCGAGATCGGGTTGGCGGGCGAGGGCGGCCAGATCCACCCAGGTGACGTCCTCCTGGAGAAAACGCCGCAGCAGGCGGGGCTGGCTGGAACCCAGGGCCAGGCGTTGGTGGGCGAGAAGCACCAGCACCTGCAGATGCGCCACCTCCTCGTGCTGTTGCAGCAGGCGAAGGTTTCGGCGCCAAGGCGGCGGTGAAATCTACGGTCGGCGTGCATTTGAACCTCCAAAAGCACCACAGGCAACGCTTCGCAGCCGCCGGGGTGCTGGCGGGGCCAGAGCACGCCGTCGGGATGGTGGGCCACCTTTTTGAGGGCCACCGGCCGGAAGATGTAGGCCGTTTCCCGTTCGCGTTCGGCCTCCGGGCCGGTACTGGAGCTGGGGTCTGCAGCGGCCAGCCCGGGCAGGAGATGACACACCAAATCAGGCATGGCCCGAAACACCTCGGAATACCAGTGATCACTTGGCAAGACAGTGGCTGCACACGGCGGAAGGGGTGGCGATGGCGCCCCATAGATTCAGTGCCACCGTCTGTCACCACTTGGCCGCCACCGGCCCTTGGCGGGTCGGAGGTTCGGATCCAAATCCGCCTCAGCCATCCCCCTGATCAAGCCGACTGATCAAGCCGCTCCACCCAGGCCAGCACCGCCGTGGCCGTGGTGATCGCCTGCTCGCTGTCGCTCGTCTCGAACAGATCCATCGGCGCCGTGTCCTCCAGGGGATAGCGGCTGGTCACGGTCATGCGCGTCAGTGCCCGCAGGGGCAGGTTTGCCAGACCCGAGGCATCCACACCTTGTTGTTCCAGCACCTCGACCAGCTTGGGGAGGCCATGGGTGTGGGGCGGCACTAAGCCCAGCTCCACGATCGCCCCCTTGAGGGCCTTTTCCGCCGCCTGGGTGGCAAAGAAGCAGGCCTGGGCGTGAAAGCCGTTATTGCTGGCCACCACAGCCAGATCGAGGTCGTTGCGGGCCTGGCGCCACCAGGCCGTGGGTCGCGCCTGGCTCATGGTTGCGGATAAAGGCGGATCGCCTGGGCGCGGATCGCCCGCCAGTGGGGCGATGGGGAGATGGCCATGGCCTGCCAGCGCTCTTGATCGATCGCCAGCACGTCATCACCCACCAGGGCTGCAATCAGTTGGTCGGCAGCCCATTCGGCCGCGTCTTGGTTGGCGGCCACCACCAGCAAATCGATATCCGAGAAGCCATCCCAATCGCCCCGGGCAAGAGATCCGAATAGCCAGACGCTGCAGTCGTTTGGCCCCAGGGTGTCCCGCAGGCGCTGGCTCAGCGCCGAGATCCGCCGCTGCCGCTCTCGGCAGCGCAGTGTTGAGAAGGTGCTCTCGCTGGCGGTCATCAGCCAATCCTATGGGCGCCGTGATCCGCCAAACCAGCTAGCACCGTTGACCATGCGATCTAGCGGGCAGTTGGAGCAGCTGCTTGCAGGGCTGTGCAGTCCATTTCGCCGAACGACCTCAAAACTGGTGGCAAAGACCCCCCGATTGCCTACCCTGCCCCCATGGCCGGGACCGCCCCAACTCGCTACCGCTACGACGTCTTCCTCAGCCACAGCAGCGCCGACAAGCCGGTGGTGCGCGAGCTGGCGGTGCAACTGCGCGCGGCCGGCCTGCGGGTGTGGTTTGACGAGTGGCTGATTCAGCCTGGCGATCTGATCTCGGCGAAGATTGAGGAGGGCCTGGAGCACTCGGCGGTGCTGCTGTTGTGCATGTCCGCCAACGCCTTCGGCTCCGATTGGGTGAGCCTGGAGGGCCACACCGCCATCTTCCGCGATCCGCAGAACCTGGAGCGGCGTTTCGTGCCCCTGCGGCTCGACGACGCTCCGATCAAGGCGATGCTGCGCGGCTATGCCTACATCAATTGGCAATCTGAGGCGGATCGGCAGGCGCAGTTGGGGCGGTTGCTGGAGGCATGCGGGGCGCGGCAGCGTGAGCGGGAGCGGGAGACGGGCGATAAGGCTGCTGGCGATCCCGCGTCTAGCGCAGGGGAAGAGACGAAGCCCCGGGGCCCCGAGCAGACCAGCCCGCCATCAGGCCTCGCGGCAGAGCCATCAGCACAGCCAGCGCCAGCAAATCCCGCCCCCGCTCAGCCCCCCTCAGCCCCGCCCCAACACCCCCGCTCCCTGCAGCTGTTGCATCCCGGCCCAGCCCTGTGCGTTGTCTGGAGCCCGGACGGTGCTCAGCTGCTCAGCGGCGGGATGGATGGATCGGTGCGGCTGTGGGAGGTGGCAAGCGGCCGGGAACTGGAAGTCCTCGAAGGACAAAATGGCGCGGTGAGGTGCGTGGCCTGGAGCCCGGACGGCGCACGGCTGCTCAGCGGCAGCTCCGATGGAACTCTGCGGCTGTGGGAGGCGGAGAGCGGCCGGGAGCTGGCGGCCCTCGAAGGTCACAAGGGGCAGGTATGGAGCGTGGCCTGGAGCCCGGACGGCGCACGGCTGCTCAGCGGCGGGGCCGATGAAACGCTGCGGCTGTGGGATGTGGCAACCCTCAGTGTGCTGGCGGTACTCAAAGGACAAAATGGCGCGGTGATGTGCGTGGCCTGGAGCCCGGACGGCGCACGGCTGCTCAGCGGCAGCGACGATGGAACTATGCGGCTGTGGGAGGCGGAGAGCGGCCGGGAGCTGGCGGCCCTCGAAGGTCACAAGGGGCAGGTATGGAGCGTGGCCTGGA
>JBIIJV010000293.1:0-2824 GCA_044233545.1 Cyanobium sp. | reverse complement strand
AATGCCCGGCCGTTGGGGGTGATCGTGATAGGCGGTGTGTGGCTCTTGGGCGTCGCTCGCCTTCTGCAAGGGCTAGAACACGGCCGGCCGGTGGGGTTTTTGATTGTTTCCCTGATATTTGTGACCCTGACCCTGATCGCCACCATGTTCACCTCACTGTGGCTCGACCCGAAGGACCGGCCGGAGATAAGCGGCGGCCAAACCAATGGGGGCGGCGGTGCCAGCGGCGGCGGCTGTGGTGGTGGTGATGGCGGTGGTGGCGGTGGCTGTGGCGGAGGCTGTGGTGGTGGTTGTGGTGGTGGTGGCTGAGGCGCTGATTGAACTGATTAGGGGCCGGTGCCGTGAATCAGATGTGGATGCGTCCGTCGCCCGGCTTTTCAATACCAAGGCTCAAGGCGATTGGCAGCAGTCCAACTGCGGAAAAAAATGAGATGAAATCAACTGGATTTCATGGCTTGCGGACAAGGGCTTTCAGGCCAAAGAAAGATTTAGCGCTGGCTAGTCATTACCAAAACCCGTCAGAATCCAGCGGAGCGAAAGTCTTCGCCTACACAGGCGAGCGGGCACTGCTCCCGTTCAGCCAGCGCGGCGGCAAAACAATCGCCGAAGTTAAGCTGAGCGCCATGGCCCTGGCCCTTGCCGAACCTCTGGAAGATCTGGCAAGCCCGGCGGGCCAGATCTTCATCCACGGGCACCACATCGGCATCGAGCAACAGCAACAGCTCCTCTACGGCTTCCAGGACCCCGCGGCAGTGGGCCACCACCAGCAACTCCTGCAGGGTGCCGGCGGAGATCCGCAGCAGGTTTGCCTGCTCTAGCTGGCTGCGAATCTGCTGCCAATCAGGCTCGCGCTGGATGATGGCGATCACGGCGGAGGTGTCGAGAATCATCCGGGCAGGCCATCGGCTCCGTAGAGCTCGCTGGCCTCAAACGGCCTGGCCAGCGCTGCGGCTTGGTCCTGCAGGGGAGAGAGATCTTGCTGGAGGCGTGCGCTGCGGCGGATCCGGCGCTGACGCTGCAGCTCGCGCTCCAGGGCCTCGCGCACGATGTCGGTGGCACCCCGGCCGGTGATCTGGCGCAGCTGGCCGATCAGCCCATCAACCTGGGGACTTTTGATGTTGACCGCCATTCCACCACCGAGATGCAGAAAGCCATTCTATTCGATGATTCTTCCCCACAGTACCGTTCCCAGAGCCCTTTCGGCTCAAAGCTGCCGGGGCTGCTGTTGAGAGAGTTGGGCATGGCTTCAGGAACCCCTGTCACCAAGGGCCGCCATTGGCCCTGGCTGATCCGATGTCGCAGCAAGGCAAAGCTTTGCAGCCGCACCCCGCGGCGGGCCTCCACCACCACGGTGCGTAGCCACAGCCCTTCCCCTGCTTGCAGCGCCGTGAGCGTGAGCGTCGGCACCACCCGGACGGGGCCGGTGCCTAACAGGGGCCAATCGGCGGCTGCAAGCGGGCATCGTGTTCCCTCCAGCCGGACGCCTGGTCCAGCTCGAATCGCAAAATCAACCCATCGCTGGGCAGCCAGCCCTCCTGCTCGACGCCGATCCGCCGTCGTGTCGGCCAGGCAGTCATGCAAAGCTTGCTCCGCAAGGGAGTTGCCAGGTTCGCTATACCGCGATAGCACTCTAAACAGCTTTGACAGAGTGTGCCGCCAGAACTGCCCGCAATCAACCCGGCGGCCGCCATGGCGACGATCCGCTTACGTAGCTGGAACCAGAGCAATAGGTTCTGCTTCCATCTACTTACAGTTACCTCCATCGGCCCATTATTGACTTGCTGGTGGTACCCATCGAAGGTGATTGAACGCCTTGCATCACCATCTCATGGATGACCTCACGGGCAGGGAAATATTCACTGATCACCAGCAGGAGCTCTACTTGCGTCTGCAGAATTACTGCTTGGATGCACCGGGGGGCGCGGTTACGTTCGTGGCCAAGCTGGCCTGCGAGCAGGGCTGGTCGGCGGCGAAAAGCGAGCGGGTGCTTGGCGAATACCGCCGTTTTCTCTTTCTCGCCATGGCGGCTGGCCATCCAGTCTCCCCTTCCAGGGCGGTGGACCTGGCCTGGCATCAGCATCTGCTTGACACCCGCAGCTACTGGCAGGAGTTCTGCCCCCGGGTGCTGGGCCAGCCGTTGCACCACACCCCATCGCGGGGGAGCAAGGAGGAGCGGCAGCGGATGTGGGAGCGGTACCGCCGCACGCTGGCAAGCTACCGGACCTTCTTCGGTGAGGCCCCCCCTGCGGATCTCTGGCCTGCGGCTGTGCCGCCTGCGGCTGTGCCGCTGGCCGCCGCGCCCCGGCCCCCACGACGAGTCCCCAATCAATGGGGAATACTGTTGGCGTCGCTTGTACTTGCCCTGGTGCTGGGCGGCTGCAAGGCGGGCTATCAGAACTTTCCTTTCAGCCTTAACGGGCCTGACTTTCTGCTGCTCTATCTGGTGGTGGCAGGTGGAGCCTTGGTCGCGGTGTTGGCAATGCACAAGCTCTGGGGCGAACAGGCCTGGGCGGGCGATGTGATTGTGAGCGGAGGCGTGTGGATTCTTGGCGCTGTTCGCATTTTCCAGGGGTTGAGCCTGAATCGGCCAGTTGTATTTGTGTTTTTTGCGCATGTATTTGCGACAATTTTTTTATTCAAAGCTCTTGCAAATGACTTAGTTCCAAAGTATGACAAGGGCGATCTCCGTAAAGCGCGAGACGATGGTGGAGGCGGCAGTGATATGAGCAATAGTGATCCTGGCTGCTGTTGATCGTGATCACGCCGTCGAGTTCAATCGCAACGTGATGTTGCCTGTTGCCTGGGCCCCCGTGCCTGACAAAGA
>JBIIJV010000083.1:0-11447 GCA_044233545.1 Cyanobium sp. | reverse complement strand
CTCCCATGTCATCCCCCTCACCCCTTCCGGTCTCAAGGCCCGCTGAGCGACGGGCTGCCCCCGAAGAGGCAGCCCAGGCCATGGCCGAAGTGCAATTGCTGACCTTTGAGAATCCTGCGCCGGCAAGGGTGTATGAGGTCTCGATCGAACTACCGGAGTTCACTTGTCTTTGTCCGTTTTCTGGGTATCCAGATTTCGCCATTCTGCGTTTGCTCTATCAGCCAGGACCGAGGGTGCTTGAGCTGAAGGCCCTGAAGCTGTATGTCAATAGTTTTCGCAACCGCGCTATCTCCCACGAAGCGGTGGCCGTCGGCATTCTTGACGACCTGGTCGCGGCAGCCGATCCGCTTTGGATCGAGCTTGTAGCCGATTTCAACCGTCGCGGCAACGTCCATACGGTGGTGAGGGTGAGTCATGGCGAGCGCCAACCCTGTTGAAGCAGGACCCTTTAGGGAGTTGTCGTTGGTCTCAACCCTTGCAGCATGGCTGGTAGTTCGGTCGCCAAGGCCGTCAAGTTGCGATTGCAGAGCCCGCCCAGATGGAGACGACCCTGGGGTCCTTCCCCTTCGGCGATAGCCCAGAGCTGCCGGGTGGCGATCAGGCTGAGGGCACCGCCTACCAGGGAGATCGCAAAGCCGCTGTAAACGAGAGGCACGCCGGGATCTTTCTTCAGCAGGATGCCGCTGGCGGCCAGCACACTTTCGATGCGTAAGGGCAAGCCCAGTACGTCGACCGCCGCTCCCCCAGGGATGATCTGGGCCAGCAATTGGCCTTCGCCGTTGAAGACCTGGGCAGGTCCCTGCTCACTGCCAAGGCTGACCAGGACGGGCTGGCTGCCATCTGGCCGGGTGGGCAGCACCAGACCCCAGATTTGCTCGCCAAGCTGGGGGAAAGCCTGAAGTGGCAGTTGTAGTACGGGGCTACGACCGATCTGCAGATTGACGGCAACAAGGGCCCAGTCGGCCTGGTAGAGCGTGATTCCTTTGTGGCGCAGGGGGTGATTAACGCTGATTGTGGCCTCTAAGGGAGCCCCTGCGTTGGCAGCCTCCCCAGGGGGCAGGAGGCGCAGTTTGGAGGTGAACTGTTCAGGCCGACCGGCTGGATCCCTTTGGATCGAAAAGTCGTCCAAGGCCAAGGTCAACTGCGTCTGGCCGCGGGGATTGAGGAGTTCGAGGTCATGGCCGGGGGCTAAAAAGCGTTCTAGCCGCTGTCCGGCTAGAGCTCCCCAGCTGGCCCCAAGCATCAGAACGACCAAGCCGGCATGAACAAGCAACGGACCTACGCGACCGGCTACGCCCCTGCGGGCCGCCAGCCGGTCTTGTTGGCGTCGAATCTGCCAACCTGCTTGTTCTAATTGTTGTTCGAGATGATCTAGATCTGTTGATGGGCTGTCTGTTTCAAGGGTTTCTGCTATAGATAGCTTGCTGAGTTGGCGTGGTTGGCTATAGTCAATCCAGCGCAACGAGGCTTGCAGGGCTGGCCACTGACGGCGCCAGCTACATAAGATCAAAGCAAGGGCTAGCAGGGCCAGTAGGGCCAGAAACCATTTACTGGAATAAACGTGGTCAAGCTGCAGCTTCAGAACACCGTCACCACGAAGTAATCCAAGCCAAGGATTTGGATCATAGCGTTGATGATAAAACTCAGTGGTTTCTTTCTGAGGAATGGCGGTGCCGATGCCGCTGGATAGGGCAATCAGCAGCAGCAGACCGATCGCTACCTTCAAATTGGAGAGCCAGGCCAAAGGGCGCATCAGCGCTGTCGATAAAGCGGTCATGCCAGGTGGGCCACAAGGGTCAGGGCACCTGTCACGAGTAGAACAACTCCACTAATTGGCGGCACCCATTGACCTATTTGCCTCAGTTTCAACAGGGAGGGAAGGGTGGCTGCCGCCGTGCCAGCCAACAGCAGGGGCAGCACTTGGCCGGCCCCAAAGCAAGTGAGCAGCAGCATGCCTACCAACGGCTTTCCGGTCTCGGCCATCCAGGCCAGAAGCACCGCCAGCACTGGGGTCGTGCAGGGTGTGGCCGCTAGACCGAAGGCCAGACCGGCAGCCAGGGGAGCCAGGGGGGCCGGAACCAGACGGCGCCACCGCTCTGGATCAGGGCCGGCCGGCAGGCGCAGGGGCAAGAAACCAAGCAGGTTGAGTCCCATCAATAGGGCCAGGGCGGCAACCAGCAGTGGAATTTGATCTGGAAGGCTTCCATAGAGTCGACCCATCAGGCCACTGGCTAGCCCTAAGAGCACCAGTGAGCAGACGATTCCCAGGGCAAAGCACAGACTGCGCTGCCAAGGCAGTGGACCTTTGTCGTGGGAATGGTCGGCAAAACCAGCCAGGTAGGCCAGAGTCACGGGCAGCAAGGAAAGCGAGCAGGGACCCAAGCTGGTGAGCAGTCCACCAGCGAAAACTGCTCCAAAGGTGAGCGGACCTGGATTGGCAAGGCTGCCCTGGAGAAGTTGTTCGCTGCCCCGTGCCAGGTCGGCAAACTGCAGGGCGAGGCTGGGCATTGCCAAGGCGAGCAGCAAGGTTGCCAGCCTATCTGGGGCCTGCAGCAGATCGACGCTTGGGCCGTGCGGATTCCAGACCCTGGCTTTCGAGGGCGCAGCGCACAAGCAAGCCTGCCAGAAACAGGCTCGACAGTAGGGAATTGCCTCCATAGCTGACCATGGGCAGCGGCAAGCCGGTGGTGGGCATGGCTCCGCTGGCGACCGCAATGTTGAGGATCGACTGGCCGACGAGAAGCGTTGTACAACCAATCGCCACAAGCCTTTGTTGGGGACTGCTGCAGCCGAGGGCAACTTTGAGGCCAACAAAGGCAAAGACTGCGAGAAAAAGCAGCAGCATCAACGAACCGAGGAAACCAAATTCTTCGGCAAAGACTGCAAAGATAAAATCAGTTGTCTGGATTGGTAAATAGTCGAGTTTTTGGGTTGAAAGCCCGAAGCCGGAACCCAGAGCCCCTCCTGAGCCAATGGCCAAAAGGCTTTGAACGAGCTGATAACCATTCCCCTGGGCATCTTTCCAAGGGTCGAGAAAGGAAACGACGCGAAGTCGTTGATAGGTGTTTATCATGATGCTGGCGCCACCGAGCAGCGCCCCAGAGGCGGCAGCCCCAAGCAACATCACCATTGGCAAGGCTGCGGCAAGGGCCATCAGCCAAAGCAAAAGACCCATCAGTGCAGCGGTACTTAGGTTGGGTTGTTTCAGAACCAGTAAAATAAGACCGCTGAAGATACTGAGCCAGAGCAACTTTTGATCCAGGGCGATTCTCTGCCAGTGGGCGAAAAGCACGGCCCCCTGAAGCACCAAAAATGGTTTCACCAGTTCGGTGGGTTGAAGTTGGATCGGCCCGATCACCAACCAACGACTAGCCCCATTCACCGTGCTGCCAACCACCAAGGTGGCGGCAACCAGGAGGGTGCCCAATAGCAGACCTTGAGCCCCAAGGGCGAGCCAGCGACGCATCGACGTGCGGAGAGCCAGCAAGAAAAGCCCCCAGCTGGCAAGCAACCAGAGTGATTGACGTTTGATGTAATAAGCCGCATCTCCCATTTCCTGGGCTGCCACCCACCAACTGGCCGAGGACAGCACAAAAAGACCAAGCACGCTCCAAAGCGCGATCAGCCCCACAAGCAACCTGGCTTCGGCAGACCAGAAGGGCCATGGCAGGGGCAGGAGTCCCTGGGGCTGAGTGGCCCCTGTGGCAGCACCAGATGTCGGGTTAGCAACACTGAATTGGTTGTCACGGCCAAGGGATTCAGCGAAATCTCCGGAACGCGGCACTTTGGATCGGGCGGGCGGTCGGGGCAAGGCCTTCTGGCATAAAGTTGATGCCCTATTTAGGCGCGACGTGGCCTGTTTTGTCGAGTCTTTTCAGACAAAATGCTTGCTGGCTGCCAACAAAAAAACCCGGCCGTGAGGTCGGGTTGGGTCTATGAACTGATCAGCGGCCGGTTCGAATTCGCTAAATTCCGACGTTTTGCTGACGTTTGCCCGTGGCCAGCTCAACCTTCAGGATCTTGCCCCCCTGTTTCATGATTCGCTGTTGTTCAGCAAACCAGCTATCAAAAGGAACCCACTTGGTGAAGTAGGTGTTGTGGATTTCCCGCTGGGTTCGGGATTTTTCCGGGCAAGGGATGCAGGCTGTGATCTTGAAGAGACGCATGGAGGTAATTCCTCGTTAGTCGGGCCGCTTGAGCTCAGAAGGAGGAAGAATCAGTTTCCTAAGCCGGAACTGATGTAGTCGAAATAGACGCCCATTTCACGACCTGCGTCTGGTCCGACAAGTGCGGCTGTCGCTTCCTTCATTGCCTGAATCGATTGCACTGTGGCACCGATGGGCACACCAAGGGAGTTGTAGGTCTCTTTGAGACCATTGAGGACGCGCTCATCAAGGATCGACGTGTCACCAGCCAGCATGGCATAGGTGGCGTAACGCAGATAATAGTCGAGGTCACGGATGCAAGCCGCATAACGACGGCAGGTGTACATGTTGCCACCCGGACGGGTAATGTCCGAATACAGTAAGGATTTGGCGACGGCTTCTTTGATAATGGCCGAGGCGTTCGCGCTGATGGTGGCGGCCGCCCTGACCCGTATTTCGCCACTGGCGAAATATTGTTCAAGGCGTCCCATGGAGGAACCGTCGAGGTAAAGACCTTGGACGTCTGACTGATTGATGACGTTGGTGATTGCGTCTTGCATTGATCCGTTGGGTGGCGATGAAGGGGTGGGACTGGGCCTTAGGCGAGTGCGCCTACCAGATAATCGAAGAAGAATCCGGCTTCTTCGGCATCGGCTCCGGTGAGGATGCTGGTGGCCACGGCCTTCATTTCACGTACGGCTTCTGCCATCGCTTCAAGGGGGGTCCCGAGGGAGCGATACATCTCGCGGGCGCCAATGATTCCGATTTCTTCGATCGGAGTCACGTCGCCGGCAACGACGCCGTAAGTTACAAGACGCAGGTAGTAGTCCATGTCCCTCAGGCATGAGGCGGTCATCTCTTCCCCGTAGGCGTTGCCGCCGGGGGAGATGACGTCGGGACGCTTCTGGAAAAGCTGGCCAGCGGCCTGCTTCACGATGCGTTCCCGGCTTTCGCTCAAGACCTGGGCGACACGCAGTCGACGTTGACCGCCAGCCACGAATGACTTGACCTGGTCGAGTTCGCCAGGGCTGAGGTAGCGGGCTTCGGCGTCCGCGTTGATGATCGAGTTGGAGACGATGCTCATGCAGTTCTGCCTCGAAACAAGCGGTCACCGTTAAGGAGACCGGTATCCGGTGGGTAAGGGTGCTGACGGGTTTCCGTCTGCCGAATAATTATGCGTTAAAGGCGTGCGCTGGCCGCAGCTCCGGTAACAGTTCTTCACGGCCGCTTTCTGCTGGAGAACCATTGGGGCGCAATGGTTTTGCCATGATTTTGTCTGATTTTCCCCTGGTGGCAATTTGGTGGTGTGTTGATGGCTGGTTTGGTGGGACCCGCCTAGGAAAAATGTTTTTTGTATCCGATGCTTGTAGATTAGCAAAAAACCCCTACTTGAGAAAGCAGGGGCTTATCATGGTGCAAAGTAAGTTAAGGCTGGCAGTTAATTTGCTGATTGCGACTTTAATTTAGATAGCTGATTTGGGGTTTGGTTTGAGCGCAGCGTTGCCACCATACAGAGCTGCTGTTTTATTCACTGTTGCCAAGGGGATGCCATTGCTTGTCTCGAGGCCGCGCCAGTAAGGAACAGTATCTCGGGCAAAAGCAGAGGCGTAGTCAGGGCTGTCAAGGATTTCGGCGATCGCTGTAGGCAGTCCGGATCGTACGCGGGTTGCCAAAAAGCGACTGGCTTCGGCTGGCTGGGGAGCCCGACCCAAGAGGGCCAAATAGGCACCTGAGGCGGCTCGCAGGGGGGCAAGCTGGTTGAGCCGATTAAGGAACAGGTCGTTGCTGGCCACAAGGGCTACAAAACCGGCCACGTCAATCTGGCCATCGTTTAACTGGGATTCAGCATCACTCAGCCTTTCTGCCACATAGACATCGCGATTGAGAAGTTGGCGATAGCTAGCACTGATGACCTCAGCCACCTGATCCCGTCCGGGGGCAGCTGGGAGGCGGACAGGTCGGCTGAGACTCTGGCGTCGGCGGAATCCTTGGGGTGACTCGGGTCGAAACGCCTTGTCCATGGCCGCCCCTGGTGCTTGGGCGATGCCGCTGGGTATTCCCTGGCCCACGGTCGCAGTCCAGCTACCACTACCAATGACGCGGGCCCCAGCCGCAGGCACGCTTCGCGCTGGTGCGACCGTGGTGAAGGCAGCGACCCCACTGCTCTAGGCCACGGCGGCGCCGTTGCTGGGGGAGGGACGCCAGGATCGCGTTGGGACTGGTGCCTGTCGCAGGCTCTCGGGACCCGACGCTGCTGGCCGGGGGGGCGCCATGGATTCACCACCAACAATCTGGGCGCTCCAAGATCCGACCACAGGTGGACGTCGCTGGGGAAGGTTGCGGGTAACCGTGTCGGCAACAGTGCGCAGCGCGGTTGCCTGGGGTACATCAGGCCGGCTGGCGGGGGTGAGATCAACATATTTTGTCGGGTCGAAGGCACGGCGCAGGGCGGGAACCTTGCGGGCATTGCGATCAGCTGCGGTGAGGAAGCGTTCGTAGGGAACGGTGTCCTCACCAAAGCATTCGTTGTATTCAGGGCTATTGATCATGGCGTCAACGACGCCGTAGAAGCCTTGGCGAGCGGCGGTGTCGAAATAGGCGTTGATCTCCCAACGTCCAAAGGTGGGCCGCCCTAGCAGGCGCCTGTGCATGATCTCAATCGCCTTGCAGATATAGAGACCACTCCAGTACCTGCGTCGGAAGGCGTTGGAACGGGCCACCTGGCGAATGAATTCACGCAAGTTGATATCGCCGTTTTCGAGTTTGATTTCCTCGACGGTGTTGCGCTCGCCTGCATAGCCGGCATTGCCTAGGATTTGGGCATAAACCGCCCGGATCACGGCCTGCGTTGAAGCTTCTGTCCCCCGGATGCTGGGTTGGCCACCGCGGCGCGGTACCGAATTACCTCCGGTGGAGATCTGCTGCAGTCTTACCACCTTGGGTCCCACCCGGCGCGGGCTGGCCTTGCGGAATTGAACACTGTTCATCTGGCCGGGCTGGCTTAGACCGTTTCCGATCAGAATGCGCCGCGTGTCGTAGCCGAAAGAGGCCGCTCGGGTGGCCACGGAGTCTGTTCCGGAGGGGAAAATTGCTCCGTAGTTCAGAGCCAAGGGATCATTTCCGCCGCCATAGGGATGTTGATCGGGGAAGGGTTGCCGGTAGGAGGCGTAAAGAGTGATGTATTGGGGTGCTCCTTCGAAGGGGGCACTAAAACGGAACAACTAGCGATTGGAACCCCAACCGGCACTCTCTAGGGCTTCTTCTCCCAAATCCCGCAGGTAAGGAACCGTTTCTTCACCAAAAGTACGGGCATATTCCATGCTGTTAACAAGAGCATCGACCAAGCCATTAAGGCCTTTGGCGCTGACAATTGCGAAATACTTGCGGAATTCTTCGATGGAACTCACACCGCGTCCAAGGAAATGGCGGAAGGCCAGTTCCACGACTCGACTGTTGGAAAAACGACCGTAGAATTGTTGTCGATATTCCTTGCTACGACCCAAGGCTCGCACAAATTCCCGCATCGAGATCTGGCCCTGGCGGAGCTGGGTGGCTTCAACAGGGCAAACGACCTGGGAATAACCCTTGACAAGGTCTCTTTCAAAGACTTGCCGATAGGCCGCTCGAACCACCTCGGCTTTCTGGGAGCCTGTCAAGCCAGGCTTCATCACAAAGCGCTGGGCCCCTTGGGCGGAGAGGGCATAGATCGCTGGCAGCTGCAAGCCTTGATTGACGGGGCTGCCGAGCCTTTGTCGGGACGAGGGGGTGGGAACTTCAAGCTCCTTGAGCAGAACGTTGAAGCAATCAATCACCAGCTGGCGGGCGGCGGGCTCTCCTTGGAACAGGGAGGCAGCAGCGGCCCGCATCTCCTGCAGGGCCACGTTGGTGGCGCTAAGGGAGCAGGCTTTCTCTAAAACATCCTTGAGGCCGCGCGTATTGACGGCCAGGATGCTCGGATCGCCAGCTACGACTGCGTAACCGACGTAGCGCAGGAACCAAGCCAGGTCGCGCACGGATTTCTTCATCCGTTCGGTGCCGTAGCGACCCACGGCAATCGGACTGAAGCCCGGGGGCAGCACGACCCGCACGTCCGCGTCTCCCGATGCGCCTTCGAGGAGCCGTTCGAACAGGTTGCCCCCCCGTCCGGCCTTGGCACCGACAAAGGTGCGCACCGATTGCTGGAACGCCGATTGGTCGGCAGCCAGGGGTTCGTTTGCGACTGGCGAGACACCAGCAGACGGCAGTGGTGACTCCAGATAGGAGAGAGGGGTACCCCCAGCAAAGATGCGGTTTGCCGCCTTGGCGACGATTTCAGCCGCATTTTCGGAGAGCCTCTGGGCGGCTGCCACCCGGGTCTGTCCGCTCTGGAAGAAGGTGATGAGAGTCTGCAGCTCGCTCCCATCGGGGAAGCGATCCTGCTGCTCGGCTTTCCGGACACTCGAGAGCGGCAGAGTGTCGTAGAGCTGAGGGGTGACCCTGGTGCTGCCGCTGCTGGCGGTCACTGTCATGTCACGGGAGTGAGCCGGGCTTTGGAAGTTTACGGCTCGCCCTGAGGCCTCCGGCCAGCCATGAACAAATGTTTGCAGCTTCGTGCCGTTTGTTGCCGTTGGCCCTCCGCGGCCCCAGCGTTTGGGCCATCCCCTAGCGCCGATACCCTCTCAAGCACCGCACAGCCCATGGACCAGGACCAGGCCTCGCCAGAGCTTGGGCAAGCCGCCCGAGATGCCGCCACGCCGGCCGTCAGCGCCTTTTACGACCGTTTTCCCTATCCCGGGGATCCCCTTCAGGACGGACCGCCACCCGGATACAACTGGCGTTGGTGTGTTGACAGTGTGGTGGCAGCTGTCAGGGGTGGCTTGCCGCCTCGTCTTGGCGGCCTGCCCAGGCGATGGCGCATTTTGGATGCCGGCTGCGGCACTGGGGTCAGTACGGATTACCTCTGCCACCTCAACCCTGGTGCCGATGTGGTGGCTGTGGATATCAGTTCTGGGGCCCTTGATGTGGCCACCGAAAGGCTAAGGCGCTCTGGGGCGTCTGGCCAAGTGCAATCGCTGGAGGTGAAGCAATGCAGCCTCTTGAATCTTGAAGAAACAGGAAGTTTTGACTACATTAATTCCGTAGGCGTTCTGCATCACCTTGATCGCCCTGAGCAGGGATTAAAATCCTTGGCTGAGAGGCTAGCACCAGAAGGGCTGTTGCATCTTTTCCTCTACGCCGATGGCGGGCGTTGGGAGATCCATAGGGTGCAGAAGGCTTTGGCTCTTTTGCAGGCCGGCCCTTCAGCTGAGGGTTTGAGGCTGGGCCGGGCATTGTTCCAATATCTGCCGGCCCATAATCGTCTTCGCCTTCATCATCAGAACCGTTGGGCCCTCGACACAGCGGCGGATTCCAACTTTGCAGATATGTATCTCCATCCCCAGGAAACCAGTTATAATTTAGCTACTCTCTTTGCCTTTGTGCAGCAATGTGGACTGCATTTTTGTGGGTTTTCCAATCCTTCCCAGTGGGATCCGGCTC
This sequence comes from Cyanobium sp., assembly GCA_044233545.1. GTDB lineage: Bacteria > Cyanobacteriota > Cyanobacteriia > PCC-6307 > Cyanobiaceae > Cyanobium. Next base: position 1,785 of record JBIIJV010000083.1, on the reverse strand, counting down.
GCTTGTTGCAAGGAGAGCTGTTAGACAGAGCCCAGGCTCTTCCTGAGCGTCAGCAATGGGAACTGGTCGAGTCTCTCGATCCCGATATCAGCCATTTTGAGTTTTTCCTGAGTCGGCAGCCCACTATCCAAAACGTATGGGCCAAGGACGAAGACTTATTGGCTGCCGGTGGGGAACGCAACCGTTGCCTTTGGGGGTGGCCAGGGACGGCGCTGTTGGGCCCGGATCTGGAACCTTTGGACATCGAACCCGGAGATCTGGCATTGCTCCAATCCCTTGAGGGGGCTCCAGAGGGAATGGCACTGGCCGCCTTGCCCCTGGCCATGGATCCGCAGGAACGCCTGCTGCGGGCTCGCCGGTTGATCGGCCTAAGGCTGCTTCAACCACTGATCCCCTGAGGCGGAAGACCCCGCTGCCGTAAGCCTGCGTGATAAGTTCTGGTCGCCAATTCGCTTCATACGGTTGCTGGCCGCGATTGCCCCGTCTCCGAATCCAGAGGTGCCATTACCTCTTGCCAAGGAGCCCTTAGGGGACTCTCATGTCAATGGCATGGGGGATTACCGACGGCTTCAGCAGCGCCTGTTGCTGGCCACCACCATCGCTGCAGCTGTTGCAGTGCCGATTGCGTCCTTTGCTTTCGGATGGACTGTGGGCTTGAGCCTCCTGATCGGCGCCTTTGCCGGTCTTCTCTATTTGTGGCTCTTGTCCCGAAGTGTGGCTCGACTGGGCGAAGCCAGCCGCTCCCTGAGCAAGGCGCAATTGCTGGTTCCGGTCGTTCTCGTACTGGCCGGTGCCCGTATCCCCCAACTCCAGTTGTTTCCTGCCTTGGTGGGTTTTCTTCTTTATAAACCTGCCTTGCTTGTCCAGGCTGCCCTGGATAGTTAATTCCGGCCCAAGATCTCTTCTTTGCCCTTCGGCCCTTTCTTCAGGACACCGACCCCGATGGTTCCGATGACTTTCAGTCTTCCCTTCGCTGCACTCGAGGTGGGTCAGCACCTGTACTGGAAACTTGGCAATCTCAAGATTCACGGCCAGGTTTTTCTCAGTTCATGGGTCGTGATCGGTGCCTTGCTGGCTCTGGTCGCCTTCGGCACCAGACAGATGCAGCGAGAACCGTCCGGCGTCCAGAACCTACTTGAATATTTGTGGACTTATATCCGCGATCTTGCTCGTGAGCAGATTGGCGAGAAAGCTTACCGTGACTGGCTGCCTTTCATTGGCACCCTGTTTTTATTCATTTTCGTGAGCAATTGGGGCGGTGCCTTGATCCCATGGAAGTTGATTCATCTCCCGAGCGGTGAATTGGGAGCACCTACAGCTGATATCAATACAACGATTGCCTTGGCACTGTTAGTTTCTCTAGCTTATTTTTACGCCGGTCTAAGTCGTAAGGGGTGGCGTTATTTTGAATATTATGTAGAGCCTACGCCAATTATGTTACCCTTCAAAATTATTGAAGACTTTACAAAACCCCTGTCACTATCTTTTCGTCTATTCGGAAACATTCTTGCTGACGAACTTGTTGTTGCTGTATTGGCTTTCCTGGTGCCTTTGGTCGTACCTCTGCCGGCCATGTTCCTGGGTCTGTTCACCAGCGCCATTCAGGCTCTGATCTTCGCCACTCTGGCTTCTTACTACATCGGAGAGGCGGTGCACGAAGAGCACCATTGATCTAGTTCCACAATGGCGTCGCCCAAGGGACGCCGTTCTGCCAAACTCTCTGCGCGCAGGTCCGATTCTTTCGGGCCCATTTCTCCCGAGATGTCCCAGGCGCAGGCTCTCCAG
>JBIIJV010000292.1:0-2832 GCA_044233545.1 Cyanobium sp. | reverse complement strand
CCTGCAGGCCCAGGCCGCTGGCCGTCTTGTGCATCGCCTCTTCCATGGCGGTGCCCGGGGGGCGGATCAAGCCATCGCCGCCGCCGCCGCCCAGCTCGGCTGGTCCATTGAGGCAATGCCGGCCGAGTGGGCCCGCTATGGCCCGGCCGCCGGTCCCATTCGCAATGGCCAGATGCTCCGCCGCGCCATCGAGCTCGCCGCCGCCCAGCCCCAGGCCACCCCCACCGCCGTGGCCGTCATCGCCTTCCCCGGTGCCCAGGGCACCGCATCGCTCCTGGCCAAAGCCAAGCAGCTCCAAGCCCGCACCTCCCTGCCCCTCGAAATCACCCAGATCAGCAGCTGAGGGCCCCTCGTGCTCCTTTTCACCTCCACCCATCACACCGCCATGGCTGTCGCCCTTCCCCTCACGCCATCCCCTGCCCCCATGCCCCGCACACCCTCCCTCTGGGAGCTGGGCATCGAGCTCGCAACCGAAACCCGCTGGATCGTCCAGCTCGCCGATCGCCTCCATGCTGGTGATGAAGCCGATCACATCCAGGCCATATCCGATCTGGAAGAAGCCCTCGCCGCCGAGGAATCCCACCGCCAGGCCCTGCACCAAAAGGCCGATGCCACCTGCTGGGTGATCGATCGCCTCCGATCCGAGGCCGCCTACCACCAGGCCCAGGTCAAACGCTTCGCCGCCCTCGCCGCCACCGAAACCTCCCGCGCCGATTCATTAGAGGCCGCCCTCATCCGCCTGCTCACTCGCCTCTTCCCCCAAGCCACCCGCTTCCAATTCGCCGATCACACCCTCACCTCCCGCAAATCCCAAGCCGTCGCCATCGACGACGAAGCCGCCCTCCCTGCCCAGTGGCTATCCGTCAAAACCACCAGCCAACCCGATAAGGCCGCCATCAAAGAGGCCCTCAAAGCCGGCCAGATCATCTCCGGCGCCCGCCTCCTCTCCCGCCGCTCCTGGTCCATCCACTAGGGGCAGATCCCCTTTGCAAATGGGGTGTTGCCTGCGCTCTGTTGGGTTGCATCCCTTGCGATTGCTTCTTTTCACAGTTCACTTACACGCTTTCTGCCATGACTGCCCAAATGCTTTCCTCCGCCAACGGCCACCACAACACCACCGGCAACGGCCACCGGCCCGTCCAGCAAGGTCAAGCGCCAGCTACCAGCCCTCGGCCCACGGTGATCCAGATGCTCCGCGAGGCCGATGCCGCAGATCGCAGCCAACAGCCCCCGGCTTTGGGCTTCTCCCCCCAGCAGATCGAGGCCCTTTGCGCTCCGCTCAACCGCGCCCACATCTCCTCCCGTGAGCAGGGCAAGGGCAGCGTCAGTTACCTCAAGAGCTTTGTGGTGCTCCAGGAGGCCAATCGCATCTTTGGCTTTGATGGCTGGCAGCGCCAAACCCTCTCCTGCCGCTGCGTTTCCCAGGCCGAGCGCCTCATCGGCGAAAGCAAGCGGCCCGGCTGGGGCGTCACCTACATCGCCCGCGTGCGCATCACCGTTTACGCCGGGGCCAATGGCACCCTCATCCGTGAAGGCACTGGCGCCGGCCATGGCATCGATACCGATCTGGGCCTGGCCCATGAATCCGCCATCAAGGAGGCCGAAACCGATGCCATGAAGCGGGCACTCGTCACCTTTGGCAATCCCTTTGGGCTGGCCCTCTATGACAAGAGCCAGCGGCAGGTGAGCGGGGCTCCTGCACCAACGCAGGGGAGGGGGGCGCAGCCGCCACAGAGCAGGGGCATACAGCCTCGGCATGGCCAACAAGCCAGCGGTTCGCATCATCCCCAAACCAACAGCCGCCAGGCAATTCAGCGGCCCCAGGCCAGCGGCAGCCAAGCCACTCAGCGGCCAGCGTCCCAGGCCACCGCACGGCCCCAGTTCAGCGCACGGCCCCAGGCTCAGGCTCAGGATCGGCCCCAGCCGCCAGCCACCAGGTCTGCACCGCAAGCCTCCAATGGCCACCAGCCTCAGCCGGCCAGCCCTGATGCCCTGCTGGATCCCGCCATCGCGCTCAAGCTCCAAGAGCAACTCAAGGCCCTATCCCCCCGCCACCGCGATGCCTTCTCCCGTGCCTTTCGAGCCGCCTTCCAGGTGCCCGATTCCACCCCATCGGTGGCGGGACTGATCCGCCAGGAGCGGCACCGCATCTGGATCCAGGAGTTTCTGGCCAAGGCGTCAAGGGGCTGAGGCCAATCCGCCGGGGCCCCGCGCTGGGCCCTGGCTTATCCATATTTGCCCTGCAAGACTTGCCCCCATGCTCCACAACCTTGGCCGCGTCGTCGCCACCGCTGCACTTGCCGCCGCCGTTCCTCACCACCAGATCACGGCCCTGCTTGATCGCCATGCCTCAGGCGATTGGGGGGACCTGGACGCAGACGACAAGGCCGCCAACGATGAAGCAGCCCGCACCGGCGATGGCCGCCTTTTCTCCAGCTACGACACACCCGACTGCGGCAAGATCTGGATCATCACGAACGACATCCGCGGGGAGGGGGAGGGGCCGATCACCACAGTGCTGTTTCCAGACGATTACTGAGGGGCGTCAGGACTTGCGGCCGGGCCTGCGGGAATGGCGTGAGCCCCTGGAGGACTCTGCGGCCAGTGGCCTCCTATGCGAACCTCAGGCAGCGGCGAGAGAAACCCGCCGGATCTCGATAGCATCCCCCCAACTGGCTGGCGGAATGTGGCGAGGGTTCAGCTATTCCTCTCCACCGTCTCGGCTGAGTTCCGCAGCTACCGCGAGCGGCTGCGTCACCTGCTCACCCGCCCCGATGTGGAGGTGAAGGTGCAGGAGGACTTCATCGTCACCGGCGATGAAACCCTGGAGAT
>JBIIJV010000315.1:0-9974 GCA_044233545.1 Cyanobium sp. | reverse complement strand
TCAACCCATGAGGAGTATATCGGAGTTTGCATAGCTAATTGTTCCACTTTCTTAACCGTAGTCATAGGATTAATAAAAGCCGGTGTAGTTCCTGTACTTTTTAATATACGAGAACCGTCCAGTAAATTGTCTAGGTTAGCCAATCAGTCCCAGGTCAGATTTGGGTTGGGGCAAGAAATTCCTGGGGTAAAAACATTTGATCCATCACAGTTATTATCAGTTTCACATCCAGGTCGGCTTTCGCCAATTCATCGATGCGAGAAAAAGCTAATCGACCCGGCCGTAATAATTTTTACAAGCGGCACAAGTGGACGAAGCAAACCCGCCTTGTTTTCTCATCTACGCTTGATTGGGGCTGGAATCGCTTGGTCGATCCGCACAGGAATAACAGCTAACAGCCGTTGCTATATCCCTTTGCCGCTATATCATGGCAATGGACTTGCAATCGGGTTTGCAAGTTGTATTGAGTCAGGTGCTTGTGCTGTCGTCAGAGAATGCTTTTCTGTACGTGCATTTCTACCTGATATTCGAAAATATGAATGTGATGCTGCCGTTTACATTGGTGAACTTTGGCGTTATCTGATGAATAGCGCTCGTCTGCCCGGTGATGCAAATAATCCCCTAAAAATAATTTATGGGAATGGGTTAACATCTCAAATCTGGAATTCTGTTCTGGAAAGGTTCGGTATTGAGCGAGTGGTAGAGCATTATGGCGCTTCTGAAATGCCTGGATCAGCTTTGACAAATTGGACAGGCCAGTCGGGGTATTGCGGGTTCATACCACCAGATCACCCTGATGCAACTGATATTCTACTTGTGGATGAGCAAGGAAAACCTGTTGCAAAAAATAAGCCTGGTCAGGCATTATTCCGGGTTTCTAGTGGTAAATACCGAGGCTATCTTGATCCTAAAATGGATGAGGACCGACTTTGGAAAAACCTACTCGAAGCAGATGACCTATGGTGGAAATCAGGAGATCTGCTCACGCTGAATACGGAAGGTTTTTATAAGTTTGTCGATCGTATTGGAGACAGTTTTCGCTGGAAAGGAGAGAACGTTGCCACACTGGAAGTCGAAGAAGCGCTCCTAGATTTAGAGCAGGTATCGGAAGCCGTTGTATACGGAATTTCTATATCTGGTCATTCAGGAAAGGTTGGCATGGCTTCAATCTTGCCTAAAGAACCAATGGATCCAAATCACCTGATGAGCACTGTCATGTCTCAACTCATCCAACAACTACCACGGTATGCAATTCCTCATTTCATTCGACTGACCACTGTACCTCACCAAACGACCTCTACCTTGAAAACTCGCAAAGCTCAGCTTATAGAAGATGGATTTCAGAAGATTGACCATTGTCCACATTACGTTCTTTCTCAGGGCAAATATATCTTTTTAACGCACGATCATCTAGAAAAAATAGATTCAGAGAATTTTACATTAGGATTTTAACTACTAAACTACAGTTTATCATTATGCAAAAACTTGTAGTTGGAACAAGAATTCATACTAATTGTGGGTCAACATACCCTGATATTGACAGATTTTCCTATTGGTGCCAGCTTGCCCTTGAGTATGCCGATTATGTATTGATAGCTACAGATGACCATTTATTCCCCTTGCTGAATCAGATGTGTGCCTCCTTTAAAAAAGTTTACTTGTTTAAAGTAAACTATTGGAGTTCCGTTGAAACAGCACTCAATTTAATTGTAGATGAAGCGAAGCGGATTAATGGGATGTCACTACTGCTACAGAGTTTTGAAATTTCTGTTAGTCATAACTCAGTTAAAGAGATGCGTAATCGTTTAAGTGTGGACACAGTCGTTGTCGGTGCGCGGTTAAATTCTGATCATGGCGGAAATCCAGGAGTTAAGCCCATTGATGGCTTAACATCACCTTGGAACACGCTTGCTTTATGGGATTTAAGGAAACTTTATCTAACTGGTTTTCAGGCAGTATCTGTCAAGTTGCTTAATGGTATTCATGGAGGCATGGAAGAGGTACCAACAATTTCCCTACTTCAACACATGTATCCTAACCAAGCCAAAGCAAAAGTCGTGACATTGCAAGATATTGAATGGCATTTATGCTGGAATGATAGGAAGCGATTAAATAATCACCATAACAAGATGATGACAAAACGCGAACGGGCTGAGATTCAATTAAAATACCTTGATATCCCCCGTGGTGTAGTTAATGTTTTATAATAAGATAAAATTATACTTCTATGAGACAAGATTATCAATTTAAAAACTGGTCTGATCGTTATCGCTGTACCCCATATCAATTTGATTATCCGACGAACACTTTAGAGGTTGTATCTGCTGTGCACAAAGCTGCTAAAAATGAAGCTAAAATTCGAGTATTTGGTTCAGGTCATTCTCCAAACGACATAGCCATGAGTGACGAAGCATTAATAGTCACCACCAAACTAAATCGCGTTCTAGCGATTAATAACTCTGCTAAAACGGTCACTGCACAAGCCGGGATAACGCTTAACGAATTGAATCAATTATTAGCAAAGCATAAGTTAGCTCTTCCTAATTTGGGGTCAATTTCCGCTCAAACCCTGGGGGGTGCCATTGCAACTGCCACACATGGTACGGGTTTGAATTATGGAGTACTTTCAACTTTAATTAAGTCAATGACATTGGTGACAAGTCAAGGTGAGATACTAAGTTTGTCTAAACATGATAATCCACGATTGTTCAAAGCTGCCCAATGTTCCCTGGGGGCACTAGGTATTGTCACAGCAGTAGAGTTGCAAGTATGTGATGCATTTGATTTGGAGGTATTTGAGCAACCTAACGACTTGGAAACCGTACTAGAAAACTTGTCTAATTGCTTGCAAGCGGATCACTACCGCTTCTGGTATTTACCCCATGCCGATCGCGTCTGGGAATGGAGTGCCATGCGTAAACCATCTGGCTTTAATCATCCCCAACTGACGTTGCCAGAACGCTTGCAACGATGGTATAAACATCGGCTTATAGGCTTTCATCTGATGGAACTTCTGCTCTACCTTGCTACTTTTCGCACCGATTGGATTCCGCCTATCAATCGGTGGTATACTAATCAACAATTTGCAACCCCTTCCAATTCTCGTTATGATAGCGTACGTCAGTTTAATTTCGACTGCCTGTTCAAGCAGCATGTCAATGAGTGGTGTATTCCTATCCAGAATACAGCTCAAGCAATGTTGATGATCCGTGAGATGATTCGCGATAAAGGCTATCGAGTCCATTTGCCTATAGAAGTGAGGTTTGTTAAAGGTGATGATATCTGGCTGAGCCCGTCTTATGGTAGAGATAGTTGTTACATTGGTGTAATAGCTTATTTACCATATGGTAAAGATACTGACCATGCAACCTACTTCGCTGATTTTGAGCAAATCATGGCAACTTTAGGGGGCAGACCTCACTGGGCAAAATGCTTTGGACCCAATCATCTATGGCTCAAGGATCGTTATCCATATTGGAATGATTTTCAGTTGGTTCGCGCGGAAATAGATTCCCATTATTGTCTTAGCAATAATTATACTAAACGGGTTTTAGGATCAGTTTGTTCACGTCGCATCCTCGAACATCAAAATTATAGGAGCCTGAAATAATGGATGTCCTAGTTGTTGGAACCGGGGAATACGTTACAGGTTATGTACAAGGAGCCGCATCTCGATCTGATAAAAGTTTAGGAGTTATTGCTCTAATTTTATTTGATTTACGACTACGAGGCAAGGTTAATAGAATTCTATTATGCGGGCGGAATGGGAATCGATTTCCCGAAATTAGAGCACATTTTAAAACTCAAATATCTTCAAGATATAGTGATTTAGATGTGACAATTGAGACGTTTCCTGCCGATGATGCTTACCTGCCAACTGCTTATCTAACTGCTATTGAATCTCTTCGCCCTCATAGTGTGGTAATTATTGTTACACCTGACGATATTCACTTTGATATAGCGACTATAGCGATTAATGCCAGAATGCACGTATTAGTAGCGAAACCACTGGTTAAAACGTTAGAGGAGCATCAGTCTCTTTTGCAAGCAGCTCGTCGAAATCAGGTTTTGGTGAGTGTGGAAATGCACAAAAGATTTGATCCCATGTATGCAGACGCCTGCGCACGAGCCCGTTCCTACGGTGACTTCAGCTTTATGAGTAGTTATATAAGTCAGCCAAAAAGTCAATTAAAAACCTTTAAAGCATGGGCAGGCCGTTCTTCAGATGTCAGCTATTATCTCAACGCTCATCATGTAGATTGGTTAGTATGGATGATGCAGGGTCGAGGTAGACCTATTTGGGTTTCAGGAATTGCAGCAACCGGGGTGTCTGAAGCTGAAATCGGAATTAAAACAGAAGACACGATTACGTTGACTGTACAATGGGAAAATTTACCAAGTGGCCATTTGGGAACCTCAATCCACACAGCTTCATGGATTGCATCAAAATCTGAGGCTCACTCCCAACAACGTTTTTTTCTCATGAATCATAGGGGTGAATTGCAAGTCGATCAAGCTCACCGAGGCTATTCAACGGCAACAGAGGATGCAGGTTATGCCAGTCTCAATCCTTTGTTTATGAGGTACATTCCTTTAGATGGGAAGTTTGTAGGTCAGGACTGTTATGGCTATCGCAGTATTGAAAAGTTCATTGACGCTGCGCTGAATATCGTTCAGGGCTATACAACATCAGAGTCGTTTGACTCTACTTTGCCCACAGTTTCTCAAACTCTACAGACAACTGCAATTTTACAAGCCGGACGACTAAGTATAGATAGCGGAAATCTACCTGCTAAACTACATTATACAAATAGTGAACCCCTAGTGCCGATCCGGATTGGTCTTGAATAAGGTAGTATTTAAATACAATTCAAGCAATTATTAAGCAATTAAGTACAGTTTGTTTCGGAACTTAATTGGTTGACAATGTTCATAACAACTTGAACAAAATAGCTTTTGGGCTGATAAGAGAAATATTCGGTTCTAAGAGAAAATCGGTTCTAAAGAGCCTGGCTGAGTTAATCCCATTGCTTAACTGGGGCTCTGCACGGAAGATGCGCAATATATTCATACTGATGGCACTCCAGCAACTTATATACATCAGCATCGGAACTGAGAGGATCGTGAGACGTAGTGGTGTGTTAATAACCTCTTTTTTAATCTTCTAAGTTATCAACAACACGACGCTCCCTTGCAATAGTTACACAAATCTTACGTTTAACATGCCATAATTCTCATGATCTCGCTGATACTTCGAACAGATTTTCCTAACCTGTCACCGGGTTAGCGGCTTTTCTATAATCGCTAGATGTATGGCCAAAAATTATTTGAGGTGCCCTTTAATAAGATATATATGATCATTAGATCGAAGTTAATTCTGCTAATTTAGTAAAATATTAATATGCCACTAATTTCTAAGCATTCTAAAAAGTTCTACTTTCACTAAAAATTAATCTTGGAGCAATTTTAATAGTTAAAGCCACTATAATTATGGAAATATAAGCCATTGATACCGTAAAGCCAAAGCTTTGGCAGGGAGACTAGATTAAAGCTAATGATAGATCTGAGACATTAAAAATTTTAATTCAATTAAAACTTTCCGAGTCTTGCAATCTCATGAAACATTCTTCACAAAAACCACTGGTCAAATTAATCCAGAGTCGCATCGATAATAACTTTATTAGCAACCAGAAGCCTTGCTAAGTTTAATACATTGTTATCCTATCAGCGCCGCCCCTGCCCTCACCTGTTTGGCATCGGTGCCGCTATGGATTGGAGCCGACGCCTGCGTCGCCGCATCAATCCTGCCAAGCAAAGCAGCAACCGAGGCGAGATCCTGCCTGAACCAGCTAAGGCTGGGACCGAACAGACTGGGTCCTGAGCGAAGCTCCCGCCAGCCACCCGCCCAATGCAAAAGGGCTACTGATTGGAGAATTGGGAGCTGGTGAAACAGGCTCAGGCCTCCGCCAGCAACGAGGCGATTTGGTTGCGGCCATTGCCCTTGGCCAGCTGCAGGGCCTGCTCACTGCGACGCACCAGATCATAAAAACAGCCATCAGTGGCCGCCAGCACAGTGAGACCGCCACTGATATGCAGCCGCAGCTCCGAATGGCTGAAAACGCCAGGCATGGTGCTGACGGCCTGGCGCAATCCCTCGGCCACCGCCATGGCCCCATCGGGACCCTGATCAACCAGCAGCAGGGCAAAGGCGCCGTCATCCAGCCTGCCGGCAAAATCCTGCTCCCGTAAAAACTGGCAGCCCAAGTGGCATAGATCGACCAACACCTGGTCACCGGCCTGATGGCCCCAACGGTTATTGATCGCCCGAAAATTATCGACATCAAACAACAGCAGGGCCAGTTGCTTGCCTTCGGCCCGGGCCCGGACCAGTTCCCGTTCACCAATCGCCAAAAAGGTGACCCGATTGGGCAGGCCTGTTACCGGGCAGACATGGGAAAAGCGCCGCAGCTCCAACTCCCGCATCACCAGTTCCGCCAACAGCCCCAGCTGGTGAATCTGGGTGGCCGTGGGCAGATGGGGCTTCTGGTCCAACACACATATGGTGCCCAGGTTGTGGCCAGTGGGACTGGTGAGCGGCGCCCCGGCATAAAAACGCACATGGGGTTCAGCGTTGACCAGGGGATTGGTGCTGAAGCGCTCATCTTTAAGGGCATCGGGCACCACCAGCACCCCTTTTGAGGCGATGGCATGGGCGCAAAAGGCCATGGGCCTGGGGGTTTGGCGCACTTTGAGCCCCTTGCTGGCCAGAAACCATTGGCGATCAGCCTCCACCAAGGAAATTGCCGCTAACGGCATGGCGAAGATCGAGCTGGCCAACTCGACCAGGCGTTCGAAATGGGGATCGCTGGGTTGGTCCACCACCCCGTACCTTTCCAGAATCCGCAGCCGTTGGGCCTCGTCCAAGGGCACGGGATAGTCCGGGTAGGCCATTGGAGAATTCCAGTAAATACAAACTAGGCAGGATCCAGCGCTATCGCAGGCACCCGGCCCCTAAGTGCTCCCACGAGCCGCAAAAGTTTCCTCGTCGCTGCTGCACCGTTGCCGATCGAGGGCAAACAGATGGCGGCGCTCACGGTAATAGGCCTCTTGAAACCGCAGGGCCTCCACATTGAGCTGCTGGAAAAGGTCGTCGATGCGGCCCTCCATGTCGTGGCAGAGCAGGGGAGCGGCGGCGGGCTCAGATGGCTGCGGTGGCGAGGTTTCGGCCTGCAGCAACCGGGCGATGCAACGCTCCAGGGTCTGCAATTCCTGGCCCCGCCAGGCCTCGAGCAAATGGCGACAACGATTCTGGGTGACCAGTCGGGAGCGGCTGGCGATGGCCCCGCGCAGCTGCAACCCGGGCTGGCCCAAGGCGAGCGATTCCACATCACTGGGTTGCAGCAGGGGGGTCAAACGGGAGAGGAGATCGCTCTGCTCCACCACAAGGCGATCGCCCAGCAGCCGGGGAAGGTCCAGCTCGCCCAGTTCCAAACCCAAATCTTCGCCCCGATCGATCGCCTCCAACCGCCCGGGGGCCAAATGGTCCTCTTCGATCTCAGCGATCGTGGCCCAAAGCAAACGGTGGTCGCGCAAGACAAAATCCTGTTGCTCGGCCAGCCGTAGCTGGCGACGCACCTCGGCCCGATGGTGGGGACAGTGCAAGTAAAGCCGCAGGATGGCCGCTTCGGCCCGTTCCTTGAGGCTGATGCTGCCAGGCGCCTCCCAGCGGCTGGAGCGCCCATGCCAGCGCTGGCCCTTGACCTGCTGGCGCAGGTCCTCCTCCAACGAACGCACCAGGTGGGCGCGGCCCTGGCTAAGGCGCTCGGCCACCTGCTGGATGTAGCGGGTGCGGTGGGTGGCCTGGGGCAACTTGCCCAATAACTCCACCAGGGACGCCACCGCCTGCTGAAACTCATCAGCGCGGCTGAGATCACGGGGGGCCAGAACCTGCTCGATCTGCCAGTCCAGCCAAAGGGGGGCCCCATCGAGCAGGGCCCGATACTCTCCTGGCCCGTGGCTGCGCAGAAATTCATCAGGATCCTTACCGGCGGGGAGCTGGAGCACCCGCAGCTCCAGCAATCCCTGTAACGCCTGTTGTTCCACCTCGCCTATGGCCCGTTGGGCGGCGCGGATGCCGGCCCCGTCGGCATCGAAATTGAGAATCAGGCGCTTGCTGTCGCACAGACGGCCCAACTGGGTGATTTGGTGGCTGCTGAGGGCCGTACCCAGGGCGGCAACGCAATTGGCAATGCCGGCGGCATGGAGGGCGATCACATCGAAATAGCCCTCCACCACCACCGCCCGGTCATCGCGACGGATCGCCTCGGCGGCCCGATCCAGGCCAAAGAGATGGCGACCCTTCTCAAACACCTCGGTTTCTGGTGAATTGAGGTATTTGGGCTCGCCGCCATCGAGACTGCGACCCCCAAAGCCGATGACCCGCCCCTGGCGGTCGCGAATCGGCACCATCACCCGATGGCGGAAACGGTCGTAAAAGCCCCCTCCCCCCTTGCGGGCAACCACCAGGCCGGCATCCAGCAGTAACTCAGGCGCCTGCTGCTCCACCGCCTGCAAATGGACCAACAAGCCATCCCAGCGGTCCGGCGCGTATCCCAGTTGGAAGGCTTCAAGGCTGGCCGGGCTGAGGCCCCGGCTCTCGCGCAGGTAGGCCAGGGCCCCAGCCCCCTCGGGCAAACGCAACTGGGCCTGGAACCAGCCGGCGGCCAAGGCCAGCACCCGGTGCAGCCGATCCCGGCGCGAAAGCTGCTGGCGCAACCGCTCCTGTTGCGGTCCCTCCAGAGTTTCCACCGGCAACTGGTATTTGCGAGCCAGTTCCAGCACCACCTCGCCGAAGCTGGTGCGCTGCAATTCCATCAAAAACTTGATGGCGTTACCGCCGGCTCCACAGGAGAAGCAGTAGTAGAACTGCTTGGCAGGTGACACCGTCATTGACGGTGATCGGTCCTCGTGAAACGGGCAGAGCCCCACGAATTCACGGCCTTTCTTCTTGAGCAGCACATGCTCGCCGACCACATCGACAATGTCGGCCCGCTCCTTGACGGCCTCGATCGTGCGGGGATGGAGGCGGGGTAAGGACAAGGGTTGGCAGGCGAGCGCGGGCGGAAGCTGAATGCCCCAGATGTGGGGCTTCTCACCCCCCTATTCTGCCGTACGACACCAGGGGTGGGTGCCCTCCGCCCCTGACCCAGCCAGCCCTGCCAACAGGAACCGGTCAGAGGCCGGTCAGGGGCCGGCTGGCGGCCGCCCTCCGCCCCGGGCCGCAAGAATTCAGAAACAAGGCAATAGAAAAAGAATGCAAAAAACAGTGGAGGAGTCAGCTGGCCAGGGGCGACGGGCCGTTCTGGCCCTGCTGGGCAGCGCCTTCATGTTCAGCTTGATGACCCTGGGGGTGAAACATCTGGGGGTGCGCTTGCCCGTGGCCGAAATGGTGCTGGCACGCTCGATCGTGGGCCTCAGCATCAGTTTGGCGATGGCTCGTCTGATCGGCATCAACCCCTGGGGGCGAAGGCGGGGCTTGCTGGCCCTGCGGGGCCTGCTGGGCACCTTGGCCCTGGGCTGCATCTTCGCGGCATTGAAGCGCCTCCCCCTAGCGGAAGCCACGGTCTTGCAATTTCTTTATCCCACCCTGACCGCTGCCCTGGCCTGGTTTCTGCTGGGAGAATCCCCGAGCCGGCGCGGTCTTGCGGCCCTGCTGATCGGCTGGGTCGGTGTCTTGGTGCTGGTAAGACCGGGAAATGGGGTGTTTCCCATCGAAGGGGTGCTGCTGGCCCTGGCCGGAGCCATGCTCACCTCCCTGGCCTATTTGAGTGTGCGCGAATTGGCGAGCCCGGAATCCCCTCTCGTGATCGTCATCTGGTTTCCGATGGTCTCGGGGCTGCTGAGTTTGCCCCTGGTGCTGCTAAATCCGGTCGTACCGAGCGGTAACGAGCTGCTCCTGCTACTGGCGATTGGCC
>JBIIJV010000291.1:0-2840 GCA_044233545.1 Cyanobium sp. | reverse complement strand
TGGATTTAATCATGATGTTACTAAAATTTTAAGAGATTTACATTAGCATGCCAATCGAAAGAATGACTGTTTGCTTAATGTTTTGTAACAAAGTTCTCTCAGCTGCGCGGCGGCCAGCTCCGTATTATTTCGTATGCTACCAAAAGTACCCGTTCAGCGGTCGGGACAGCTCGTAGCGAACACCGCCACGTCTGACCCTCGACGCCGGAGTGGTCCCCGGTTGCATCTCAGGCAAAGACTGCATGAGATGCCCACTGCTCCTGCCGGGATTTCAGACGCGAACTCGTCACTTGGCGGAGCTGGGGCCCCGCGGCACAGGCAAGAGCCATTTGTTCCAGCAGATCTCCCCCTAGTCCCACCTGTACTCGGGCTGAAAGGCCACCGTCGCCAATACGACTTGGTCTGTTTCGATGAGGTGGCCGGCGTGTCGTTCGACCAGAAGAACGGCGTCAAGATCCTCAAGGGCGAAATGGCCTCCGGCGAGTTCAGCCGCAGCAAGGAGAGCATCCGCGCTGAAGGTGGCAACGTGATGGTGAGCATCTTTGATGTAGGTGTGGAGCAGCAGCAGCGCATCGGCCACCTGCTGAGTCCGCTGTCCAGCGAGATGCGCGACAACACTACCTGCCATGCCCGCCTCCACGCCTACGCGCCCGGCTGGGATTTCCATAAACTCAACCTTAATGAGCACTTCACCAGCCACTTAGGCCTGGTGTGCAATTTCTTCATTGAGTGCTTGAGGCGCCTGCGCGAAAGCACCCGGGTCTTCGCGTTCCAAAACGCGTGCATCTCGGCGGCTCCCTCACCGGCTAACTTGATTGGCGCCAACCGCCGGCCAAGGGGGTTGACTCGGGACACTGCCGCATCAGCTCAGCAGCGGCGTCGAACGGATGACGCAAGACCAGCGGTGGAACCGCATCCTACTAATAGAGCGCCTATATCAGTAGATGTACGCTATCCTGTACAGACCCAATTGGTTTGTCATGGATGCCATTTCATACACCGCCGCCCGGGCCAACTTGGCGCAGACGATGAAGCGTGTCTGTGCCGACCATGACCCCCTGATCATCACGCGCAACGGTGAACCCTCTGTGGTAATGCTGTCGTTGGACGACTTCAAGGCCCTGGAGGAAACCGCCTACCTGCTGCGTTCACCACGCAATGCA
The DNA here is from genome assembly GCA_044233545.1 of Cyanobium sp. GTDB lineage: Bacteria > Cyanobacteriota > Cyanobacteriia > PCC-6307 > Cyanobiaceae > Cyanobium. The sequence continues at coordinate 1,677 of JBIIJV010000291.1, read as the reverse complement.
CGGCGGCTGATGGATGCCGTCGACAGCCTGCAAGCAGGCCATGGCCAGGAACATGTTCTGGCGGAATGAAACTGGTCTTCGCGGAACAAGCCTGGGAGGACTGCCTCCATTGGCAAGCCACCGACCGCAAGTTGCTCCAACGCATTCATGCCTTGATCAAGGAAGCCAGCCGGACCCCATTTGAAGGGAGCGGCAAACCTGAGCCCCTCCGCCACGCCCTATCCGGCTACTGGTCGCGGCGCATCAACGAAGAACATCGGATGGTCTACAAACTGGATGGCGATAGCCTGTTGATTGCCCAACTGCTCTATCACTACTGAGTGAATCACTCTTCGGCTTCACCATCTCTTGGCGTTGAGGGATGAGTAGCACACCCCAGTAAAGTAAAGCCGTAGTAAGTTCAACTACAACCAACGACATCCCATGGCCCAGGCGCGAGGAGCCGGCACGCCTCAGCCTGTGCAGTTGCCACAGGACTTACTGGAACGGATCGACCGCTATGCCGCCCGCCTGGAGAGCGAACTGCATCTCTCGGTTAGCCGCAGCGACGCCCTGCACCGCTTGCTCACCCTGGCCCTGGAAGATGCCGAGGACACCGCCGAGGCCGAAGCGATCCTGCGGGCCAACGAACCCCGCGTGAGTTGGGAGAGGCTCAAAGCCGGCTCTGCCTCGCCAGCTCAGGCGCACGAGCCTTGACCTACCGGGTTGAATTCGTCCGCTAAATCGCCAAGACCTATCAGCCGCCTTGATCCGGTGCTGCAGCGACGGGTGGATCGGGAACTCAGCCGGCTCAGCGATACGCCATGGCTCACCCCGGGGTGGTCCCGGCAGGTTCCCTGAAGCGCAATACAATGTCATGACACGCACCCCTGGGACAGCATGAGCCGCGATCAGATGCTGCAGCTGCGGGCCACCCAGGAGCAGCGCCAGTTGATCGACCAGGCCGCTGCCGTTGAGGGCATCAGTCGCAGCGAATTCATCCTGCGCAGCTGCCAGGAGCGGGCCCAGACCGTTCTGCTGGATCAAACCCTCTTCTCCCTAAGTGGCGAGCAGAGCCTGGCCCTGCTCGCCGATCTACACGACCAGGCCCGTCACCGCGCCGACCAGAAAACGGTTGCCGATCTCCTCGCCGCGCCGCAACCCTGGGATGCAGCCTCCTGAGCCCCTTCAGGCCTACCACCAGCTGGATGCCTTTGACTGTGGCAATGAAGCGCTCAACCTCTGGTTGCAGCGGCGGGCCCTGAACAACCAACGAGCTGGCGTCTCGCGCACGTCGGTGGTCTGCCGCGAGGACTGCGTTATCGCTTACGTCAGCCTGGCCGCCGGCGCGATCGTGCTGGCCGAGGTTCCCGCGTCATTGCGACGCAACATGCCCAACCCACTGCCGGTGGTGATGCTGGGTCGGCTTGCTGTGGACCGGAACCATCAGGGCCTGGGACTCGGCCGCGCCCTGGTGGCTCATGCCATTCGCCTCAGCCTCCAGGCCCAGCAGCTGGTGGGGGCTCGTGCCCTCCTAGTCCATGCCATCGACGAACAGGCTGCCGATTTCTACCGGCGGATGGGCTTTCGTCCTTCGCCCATCAGTCGCCTCATCTTGCTCCTGCAGCTCCATCCGACTTCAGGCTGAATCATCGCTTGCCCAAGCTTGGCTAAAGCCAGAAGGCCTGCAAGAGCTAC
>JBIIJV010000290.1:0-2843 GCA_044233545.1 Cyanobium sp. | reverse complement strand
CTTGGCCATGGTGGGCATTGATGGCGATGGCCTGCTGTTGATGGCCGGCCTGGCGGCCCTGGCGGTTGCCTTGCTTACGGCCGTCACTGCGGCCCTGACCACAACCCTGCAGGGCCTGTTGTTTGCCGCTCTGCTGGCGCTGGGTTACGGCTGGCTGCGCAATTGGGATCGGCGCCAAGGCGAACGGCCCCTGGCCCCCAGCAGCCGGGCCGAGTCGGCCGAGGTGATCAGCGCCTTTGAGAATGACGGTCGGGGAAGGGTGCGTTGGCAGGGCCAAAGCTGGGCCGCCACCAATCTGGAACCGGGGGTGCCACTGCTGCCTGGCCAGGCCGTGACCGTAATGGGAAGGGAGGGGACCAGGTTGCAGGTGCTGCCGGCTCGGCCCCTCTGAACGGCTTGAAACAGCCTCAGTCGAAGAACATCAGGCTGACGACCTTGCCCATATCCTCGGCCGTGCGGCAGCTGGCCAGCAGGGTCTCGCTGTCATGGAAGGCAAAGCAGATCAGTTGGTCGCAGCGACTGATGATTTCCTGGTTGCAGAGGCTGCTGGCGATCGGCAAGGGCAACTCATCGTGCTCGGGCTTTTCGACCAGATGCAAGACCCGATCAAGTTGCTCCCTCGATTCGGCCGGCTGGCGATCCAGGCTTTGGGGCAGCAGCACCGTGAGGCGGGAAGGTTCCACATCAAGGACACTGCGGATCACGGCCGCATTGACCCCCTGGGAGCCGGAGGTCATCAGGTTGTGTCCCTCCTGGGCCAGGGAGCGCCCCACGAGCTCAATCAGATGTATAGACACCACGGGCACATGGCGACTGCCAAGAATGGCAATGCGCCGCTTGCCCCGGTCTTGGAGCATGGCCAGCTCCTGGGCCAATGTGTCGACCCGACCAATTGTTGGAAGATCTAGGGACCGGGTCACCCAATGCCTACATTCGTACTTAAGAAACTAGCAGCCACCGGACCGGTCCGCTTTAGGACCCCAGCTCAGGCAGGGGCAGGAAGCTTGAGGCGTTCGTAGAGGGCATCGAAACGGCAATGCTCTGCCACCAAGCGGATGGCATAGGTGGCCTTGACCGGTTCATGCAGACGCACATGGCCGATGGCCGCCTCGATCACCTCGACGGTGCTGAGGGTGTCGTGGTCCACCTTGAGCACGGGCACTTCCAATTCTTCGGCCCGATTCAGCAGTTGGGGCAACGGTTCGCCCACCCCCGTCAGGATCAGGCACTGGGTGGAGGCCTCCAGGGCGGCCAGCTGGATGTCGGTTCGATCGGCGCCGGTGATCACAGCCATGTTGCGGCGGCGGCGGAAGAACTCCATGGCCGAATTCACACTCATGGCGCCAATCGAAAGGGTTTCCACCAGCAGATTCAGCTGCTCGCTGCAACAAAGCACCCGGGCCCCCAGGCGCCGGGCCAGTTCTTCAACACTGATGCTGCGCAGCATCGGACTGCGGGGCATCACGCCAAATACATCGATGCCAAGCCGCTCGAGGGCGGGCACCACCTCCTGGCGCAGCTGGGACACCTGGTCGGGTTCGACGATGTTGAGCACCACCCCCGCCAGCCCATCCCCTAGCAGGGAGCGGGCCTCCAGCAAGGCATCAACGCTGCGGCTGTCCTGCCAGGGGTGGACCAGCACCACTGGGGCCTCCAGCCCCCGGGCCAGTTGCACCAGGCTGAGGCCATAGAGCTGGCCTTCGCTGAGGCTGCCGGCGGCTTCCAGTAGGGCCAGGTCATCGGCCCCCTGCTGCAGGCGTTGCTTGAGGGCCTCGAACCCGGCCCCGGGGGCCAGATCACCCGCTAGCAGACGGCCATGGGCCGTATCGGCGTTGATGGTGTGCAGCGACGGGATCAGCTGGCTTTCGGGTAGTCCCAATGTGCTGGCGACGAAGCGCACGTCCGGGTCCAGCAGCGGATCGCCGGGCTGCTGGACCCGCTGGTCATCGTCGGAGTCGCTGGCCAGGGGTTTGCCAAAGGACAAACCCACTCCAAGGCGCAGTAGCTGGCGGCCCAGGCCCAGCACCACCGCCGATTTGCCACTGAATGGTTCGCAGGAGCCGATCAGCAAGGCGGTGGGCATGTAATGACCTCACTGGCAGCAAAGTTGGGTGTCAATTTAGGCAACCGCTCCGCCCCGTCCGATGCTGGCGACACCGTTCGCCCAAGCCGTAGTCGATGGCCGCCGCCTCCGACCCCATCAACCCGCCCCCAGCCCCGGGGGCCCGCACGGTGGCGATCACCGGCGCCTCAGGCAGCCTGGGCCAGGCCCTGCTGCGGCGCCTGCATCGCCGCGGTGACCGGTTGATCGCCCTGACCAGCGGCAGCAGCCCCCTGGAGCTCCGGGACGCCCAAGGCTGTCCCATCCCGCTGCGGCAGGTGGGCTGGGCGGTGGGCCAGGAGGAGGCGCTGGCCGCCCTGTTGGCGGAAGTCGACCTGCTGGTGCTCAACCATGGCATCAATGTTTACGGCGATCGAAACGTGGACAGCGTGGAGTGCTCCCTTGAGGTCAATGCCCTCAGCTTTTGGCGCCTGCTGGAACTGTTCGCCGAGGTGGCACGCTCGCGGCCGCCTGCCGGCCGGCCGCGCCCGGAGGTATGGGTCAACACTTCGGAAGCGGAAATCCAGGTGGCGATCAGCCCGCTGTATGAAATCAGCAAACGATTGGTCGGCCAATTGCTCAGTCTGCGGGCCCCTGTGCTGGAGCGTGCTGATCGGGAATCTGGTTTTCCAGGGCTGCGGATTCGCCGCCTGGTGTTGGGCCCCTTTCGCTCCAATCTCAATCCGGTGGGAGGTATGGGCGCGGCTTTTGTGGCCAACGAAATCGTGCGGCAGGCTGGCTG
>JBIIJV010000289.1:0-2861 GCA_044233545.1 Cyanobium sp. | reverse complement strand
CGCCACACAGGCTTTGCTGGCCGCCAGGGCCTGATCAATCTTCTGCTGCCACTTCCCCGCGCCGATGCTGGCCACATCCCGAAACACCCGATCACGGCCAAAGCCGATCCGCAGCCAGTCCCATACGCGGCCGCTGGCGCCCCGTGCATCGTCACGCCGGTAGCTGATGAAAATACAGCCGTGCTCGGATTCGAGGCTGGCAACCATTGCTAAAGAATAAACCTATTTTCGATGTTAGCAGTAGCAAAGAAAAACGGTAGAATGTGCCGAGTAAATAGCACTAGCTTCTTATAATATCTTCTTAGTATCTAAGGCGCAATGGAGCAAGGTTTGGGTCAGCTTTGCTCCTATAAAGATGTAGTTTTCGTCCTCCCCCAGCACCCCGCTCAGCTACCCCAATGGCGCCAGTGGCACCCAAGGTCCACCGCAAAGCGGGCAGGGATGGGCAAGGCCGCTGGCGTTTGTTCGGCGCTGCTTGCGGGGACCACGGCCAGCCGCAGCCCCCTCCACCAACCCGCACCGATCCGGCGTCTCCAGCGGGACCTTCGCCGGGCTGGGCCCCAGGGCGGCGAGGGCCTCCTTGAACCACTGGCGCTGCTCTTGCATCAAACCCTGGGGACCCTCCAGCCGGAGGGCGCCGCCGTAGGAGAACAGCCAGCGGCGCAACGCTGGATCGCCATCGAGCACCCAGGGCGGCAGGGCCACCTCGACCCGGTAGGGATGGCACGGGTCCGCTGCGGGGGGCAGCACCGCCCTGGGTTCGGGGCGGCCCCAGCTGTCGCCGGGCAGGGGCTGGCTCAGGCGGATTGCTTGGGGTGGATAGCGGTCCAGCTCGCGGCGGATCGCCAGCATCACCGCTGGGCTGCAGCAAAACCGCAGCCGCTCCCAACCCGCCGTCACCGCCAGCGGGTCGGCGGCCTGGCAAGAGGGCGAGCTGGGCGTTCAGCTCTCCTCCGGCGTGCAGGCTGCCGCCGTGGCGGATCAGCACCTCCCAGCGGGCCAGGGCGTCGCGGTGGGCCGCCAGGGGGCGGCCGAGGCGTTGTTCCAGGCAAAACACATGCAGCTCTTCTAGCGGCAATGCCTCCAGCAGGGCGGCGCGTTGGCCGATGGCGTCGTGCTCGATCAGCAGCCACCAGCCGCCCTCCTGGAACACCAGCTGCAGGGGCCAGACCGCCAGCGGCGCCGAGCGCTCCAGACCCTTGCGGCGCCGGCTGATCAGCAGCCTTTGCCTGTTGCGGATCGCCGCCTCCACCACTCCTGCCGCCGGCAGGGAGGCGGCCGCGGCGGGAGGACATGCGGGCAGCCAGCGGCGCAGGGGCGGGTGGGCGTCGAGTTCCACGCCGATCCACTGCAGCCGTTGGGCCAGGGTGTGGCTGAGGGCCGCGGCCTGGTGGTCGCCCAGGTGACGGGCCTGGAGCCGCAACAGCCCTTCCGCCGCCACCAATTGCTCCAGCGACAGCAGCGCCGTGCCGAGGGCATAGCCATGACGGCCGCTGCTGCCCGCCAATCGAAAGCCGTAGGGGGTGAGGGTGTCGGTGAGATCGGCGTGCACCTGGCGCCAGGTCCAGCAGCCGGGGTTTGGCGGTGAGGTTTTTTGGTGCAGGTCGTTGAGGCTGCGGGCCAGGTGCTCGCATACGCCCACGCCTGCGCTTGCGCCTGTGACCGATGCGGTGTCAAAGGGATGGTGCAGCAGGTGGCGCAGCAAGGTGAACACCCGCCCAAAGGCATCCCGATCGGCCAGGCGGGAGAGGCCTCCTGGCGGCCGCAGGCTGCCTGCGGGCCAGGGGGGCGGCTGCACCGGCTGCCAGGGCCGCGGCGCTGCCGCCACCGCCGGGTCCAGCCGGGCCAGGAAGCCCTCTGGCGCTCCAGCCAATCCAGATCCAACGCCACCGCCGCCGGATCGCCGTAACAGGCGCCATGGAGACGGCCAAGCAAGGCCGCGGCCCGCTCCGCCAGGCCGCCCGGCGGCAGGGGGGCGAGCAGGTCTTCCATTGCCCCGTCGGCTGCATCTCCCGGCGGGTTGGACGAATCGAGCCTTTGTGCCCCCCGTTTCTGCCTTTTTCTCGCCGCTGATCCACCCTTTGTGGCGACTGGCTCCGGGGCGGTCGTCGCGGTCAGTTTGGGGTAGCGGCTCAGCAGGTGGATGAGATACAGCAGCCGCTCTTGATCGAGCAGGCGCGAGTAGCCATGCAGCTGGTGGGCCGCATCGCGGTTGGCCGCCCGGCGGATGCAGGGCTCCAGGTCGGCCAGGTGGCGGGGGATCAGGGTCTCCAGCGGCACCCCCTGCCCCGTTTGCAGCCGCACCACCAGGGCAAAGGCCTCCTGCCGGTGCGGTGTGGGACCGGCCTGCAGGAGGTGGGCGCAGTGCTTGTGGATCACCAACTCCGGCACCGGGTGGGCGCGGCTGAGATTCCAGTGCAGGCACTGGGCCAACGGCGTATCCAGCCACCAGCCCACCCACTGCACCGCCATCGGCAGCACCAGGGCCTGGGTGATCGCCAGCCGGAACGACCGTTTGACGTAACAGGCATCGAGGATCACGGTTTCGCCGCCGGCGAGGGCCAAGCAGAGCTGCCGGTGGATCTCCGCTTCCACCTCCGCCCAGCAGCCCAGGGTGCTGGGATCGCCATAGAGCTCTTGGCGAATCGCGGCGCTGGAGATGATCCGCACGTGGGGCTGATCAGGCCGTTGCAGGTGGCGGGCCAGGATCCGCGCGGCGGTGCTCTTGCCGCTGGCCGCCGCGCCGATCAACAGGTGGAAGCGTGGCGGCGTTGCCTCTGGGGCAGTGGCCGTTTTGGACCGCTTGCGGGGTTGCCTGCGCCGCCTGGCTGCTGCTGTTGACAGGGAGGGGGAGACAGCGG
>JBIIJV010000082.1:0-11621 GCA_044233545.1 Cyanobium sp. | reverse complement strand
CGCCATGCTCATTACCAGCAATACAATGCTCAATTGCAGCTTGATACTGCGTCAACGCTGGTGCTTGTGGCCAACGGACACTGGCACGCCGGTAGTTCGGCAAGGCATTAGTCATCAAACTCATAGTCAGTCAGAAGTTGCCATTTGTGGTAAGGCGAGTTCACCGCTAAGCAATTTCGGCAACAGCGTGTCGCGCAGGTTGGCTAAGGCTTGGGATTGGTGGAGGTTGGCGGTAATTTGGGCGTAGAGCGGTGCGACTTTGGCGGTGAAAGCGGCCATGAGTTCTATCGGCGGCAGCACTACGGGGATGGGGCGAAAGTTCTGCTTGCTGATTTCGGCGAAGGTTGTGCCAGTGGCTCGGCTTTTGATCTCGGCCATGTTCGTCTGGCACCAGTTCAGCATAAAGAAATTTGAGGCGAAGTCATTACACTTAAGTGCTATGAAGCCCTGATTGATTGCAACGGGCATGGCGGTTATGGCGAGGTAGCCGACGGGGGCGCGGGAAGAAAGCAGGAGTGTCCCTGCTGGAAGCAGGCCGGAAGAAATCTTGGCAATGCCGGCGTCAGTAAGCTTGCGGTCAGTGTCGAGTAGGACGGGCGCTTGGAGCGAGGAGAAGTCTTTGGGTGTGGTCCAATGATGCGTGCCACCTTCCCAATAGATCGGCTCAGCGGTGTTCGGCGTGCCACCTCCGACGCAATCGACGACTTCGCCTACGGGCTTGATGCTCCACCCATTAGGAATCTGTCCGACGGCGGAGCCATCAAAAGACTCGGGGAAGAGAGCAGCACTGGCTGGATCAAGCCCAAAAGGCTCGCGTCCATCAAGCTTGGCCCGCACTGGATCGAAATCCACAAACCAGCTCTTGAACAACGCCCGCGCCATCGCCTCCAGCGTCGCGTTCATCCGCCGGTTCACCTCGATCTTGACGCAGAAATCGTAATAGATACGTCCGATCACTTCCTGAACGTCGCGTTCGGGATATGGGAGATGAAGTTTGTCAAAGTCTGTTTTCTTGAAATGAGGGATCACTCCGCTCACATCCAGATTCTTGATTTCTCGCTGAACGTCTGCCGAGCGAAGGGCAGCAAAGAGAAAAAGTGGATCGATAATCTTCTCATCAGCCCTGAGGGCCACCATGTCTTGGGCGATGACGAAATCAACCGGGTCAGGAACCAAGCAGATCGCCCCGTTCTGGCTGCCTTTGTTCGTTAGGATGATGTCGCCGGGAAGTGGATGAGAACGGAACCAGTTCTCGTATGTCTCCTTTGTAACAAACCGCAGCTTTTCATATGTAGGATAAAGTTGGTCGTTTGAAATGCAGTTGGTGGCAATAAGTGGAACTCCGTATTCGTCTGTCGGCGCAGTCCGTCCTCGGTTATCCACGATGAACTTCGTTGTCTTCGACAGCGGAATAGTCTTGGAACGGAAATCACCCGCCATAGCCTAAGCACCTCAGGTTTGTCCTGATCGCCTGCTCCAGTTTTGCGGCCTCCGCAAACTGAGCCTCCAGCTCCGCCACCAGCCGCGGCATCTTTTCCTCAAACGGCACGCCGTCGTCTTCCACCTCCTCCGCCCCCACATACCGCCCCGGCGTGAGCACATGGCCATGGGCGGCTATCTCGGCCGTGGTGGCAGATTTGCAGAACCCCGGCACATCCTCGTATTCACCCGCTTCGTTGGCCCCCCGCCAGCGGTGAAAGGTACCGCTGATTCTCTCCAGGTCGGCATCCAGCAGCTCCCGGTGCACTCGATCGATCAAGGTGCCGAGCTTGCGGGCATCGATGAACAGCGTGTGCCCGCGCCGATCGCGGAAGCCCCGTTGGCCGTCGGCAGCCTTGCTCTTCGCCAGGAACCAGAGGCACACCGGGATCTGGGTGCTGTAGAAGAGCTGGCCGGGTAGGGCCACCATGCAGTCCACCAGATCCGCCTCGATCAGGGCGCGGCGGATCTCGCCTTCGCCGCTCTGGTTGGAGCTCATGCTGCCATTGGCGAGCACGAAGCCGGCCATGCCCTGCGGCGCCAGGTGGTGGATGAAGTGCTGCACCCAGGCGAAGTTGGCGTTGCCCTTTGGCGGCACGCCGAACTGCCAGCGCACGTCGTCGTCTTTGCGGAACCAGTCGGAATCGTTGAAGGGCGGGTTGGCGATCACATAATCCGCCCGCAGATCGGGATGCAGGTCGCGGCGGAAAGTGTCGGCATGCTCTGAGCCGAAGTCGGCCTCGATGCCGCGGATCGCCAGGTTCATCACCGCCAGGCGGCGGGTGGTGGCATTGCTCTCCTGGCCGTAGATCGAAATGTCGCCCAGCTTGCCGCCGTGACTTTCCACGAACTTCTCGCTCTGCACGAACATGCCGCCGGAGCCGCAGCAGGGGTCGTAGATGCGGCCCTTGTAGGGCTCCAGCATCTCCACCAGGCATCGCACCACACAGCTCGGCGTGTAGAACTGGCCGCCGTTCTTGCCCTCAGCTGAGGCAAAGCGGGTGAGGAAGTATTCGTATACACGGCCCAGAAGATCCACCGAGCGATGGGTCTGCTCGCCCTCGCTGGCGCCGCTCTCTCTGGAAGCAGTGAGTTCGATCGTGGCGATCACGTCGATCAGCTCCCCCAGGCGCTGCTTGTCCAGGCCAGGACGGGCGTAGTCCTTCGGCAGCACGCCCTTGAGGCGTGGGTTATCGCGCTCGATTGCCACCATGGCGTCGTCCACCGTCTTGCCGATGGTGGGCTGCTTGGCGTTGGCCTGCAGGTGGCTCCAGCGGGCCTCGGCCGGCACCCAGAACACGTTTTCGGCCTTGTATTCATCGGGGTCTTCCGGGTTGGCGCCTTCGTAGTCGCCAACACCTGCCAGCAGCTTGGCGCGCTGCTCTTCGAAGCTGTCGGAGATGTACTTGAGGAAGATCAGGCCGAGCACCACGTGCTTGTACTCGGCTGCGTCCATGTTGTTGCGCAGCTTGTCGGCCGTGAGCCAGAGCTTCGCCTCGAAGCCCAGGTTGGCGGTGCCGCCGCCCGCTGGCTTGGATTTGCGGCCGTTCCCAACTGGCGCCGCTGCCTTCGCTGCTCCGTTCGGCACCGACTCGGCCCCCACCAGCCACACCGTGCCGCTGCGGCCCCGGCCCCGCACCACAATCTTGCGAGCTACCAGCTCGGCCTTCACCGCTTCGTATTGATCCTGCGGCCAGCCGAGGGCCTGCCGCAGCAGCGCATTGGCTGCGGGGCTGCCGGCCGTCTCCAGGGCCTCAAGGAAGTCGTCGAGCTGTTCCTGATCGGCCATGGCTTGGGTGGGTCGATCGGAATGGCGCAAGTCTGCCTGGTCGGGTGGCGTTTAGGGTTATTGCGGCCAAGTTTGGGGGGCATTATGCGATTAGTGCATAAATAGGTCCGGTATGGCAATCTGACCTTCTTCTCTGGGTTTTTCCGCTTGACCTTGGGCAGCAACTCGGTGTGCCCCTTAGGTGTCAAGCCTGGGCAGGGTGAGCTGGCCCTTGGCGGTGAGCGTGACCGTGGTCATGACCTAATCGTAATGCGACTTGCCTTACGCACTGCCGCATTTCAAAATGCCACCAGCAGACCCCACGCCCCCATGAACCAACTGCGTTACCAGCCCTCGTTGCTGAACCGCATCGCCCGGGTGCTGCTGTGCCTGGTGTTCATCCATGCCGTGATCGGCAAGCTGACGGGCTTTGCCGGTGTGGCCGGTGCCATCGCCGCCAAGGGATTGCCGCTGGCGCCCGTGCTGCTGGTGGCGGCCATGGCGCTGATGGCGGTGGGTTCGGCCCTGGTGATCAGCGGCTGGAAAGCCCGCCTGGGGGCATTGCTGTTGCTGCTGTTCCTGGTGCCCACCACCCTGCTGTTCCACGGCGATGTGGCGGACAAGATGGAGCGAATTCAGCTATTCAAAAACCTGGCAATCATGGGAGGCCTGCTGCTGGTGGCCGATCAGGACAGCTAATGAGCTGCTGCATAACCTGCTGATACACACGGCCCAACGGCCGCAGCGCCTCAGCAGCGCATCAACGGTCTGGGGGGACGGGCTGGGTCCAGCGACGGTATAGCCAGACGCCAGCACCGCCCCAGAGCAGGCTCCAAAGGCTGAAGGTGGCGGCGGTGCCGAGCTGGCCGCCCTCGAGGGAATAGACGCCAGCGTTGATCAGGCCAGCATCGATTAAGGAGCCGCCGATCCCCCAGCCCAGCACCCAGGTGAGCATGAAGCCAATGGCCTGAAGGTTGCCCGTCATGGGAATGGGGATGCAGTGATGGCCAGCAAAAACCCCCGGGGTTGCCGGGGGGCGTGGATGAACCCAGCAGAGGCTCAAAAACTGATCGGAGCGACAACTGCCGCGATAGCGGCTGTGGAGTCAGTGCCGATCGCGATCAACCGAGCCCGATTTGCTGGAGAATGCCTTGGCCGGTGAGCAGCTCGGTGGCGAGGCCGATCACGAAGCCCATCATGGCCATGCGGCCGTTCCAGGTCTCGGCAAATTCAACGAATCCGAAGCGGGGGGTGGGGTCAGCCATGGGTGTTGGAGTTAGATGACTTAACTGTAACAGCATGTGAAGCAGTTGGGTCATGGCGGGTTCCCGTATGCATTGCCAGCGCCGTCGGCATCTTTATTCACACGGAGGCAGACAGCCTGGAGGGGCTGCACCAGGAGAGCCGAGATGCCGTGCACTGCCACTTTGAGGATGGCGCGGCCCCGCCCCTGATCCGGCTGCAGCATGGGTGGCTGGAGCCGTGATGGTGGGGTGGATGACTGGGGCGGGATTGGGGAAGGCCGTGGGCAACAGGGGCGCCACCACCTCGACGGCTCGATCGTTCAAAAAGAGGTTCGCCGGCCCGTGGTGGCCTCTGGGATGGCAAAGCCGGCGAGCTGCCACACCTTCCGACACTCGTTTGCCACCCCTCGGCATACGGAGCCCCGCCGATCTGCTCTGAGCGGCCAGGGGCACCTTTGAGCATGCATCTCGGTTCCGGAGGTGCACGCCAAAGAGACAGCCCATGGGGCCAGGAAGGGCTGCAAGGCAATGGATCTGGACTGAAGGTCCTCAGCGGCGCCGATCCATAGGCGGCGATATCAGGCTTTGAGAATCTCCCAGGGAGGCAGCGACAGCACCTGCCATTGATGGAGAACCGTTCACGGCCCCAGGTTCGGAGTGCATCTCAGTTCTGTTATGCACCCGGCAACAGGCAGGACATTGCGGCAGAATCCCCTATTCAACAGGGGTTCCCGAATTACCATGGCGGAAATGGGGTTGCATAGGCGGCGTTTTGAACACTCGCGTGAATGGATCACGGAACCGCCTATTTAGTAGTTAGCGGTACCCAACACCGGATGAAACGGAGTAGAACTTTTGTATTGGGCTCCTGGGTTGAGCGCCATGTCAGCCTTGCTTAAGAACATTGAGGACCAGGCACGCGCCCTAAGTGCAGAGGATCGGGCAAGGCTTGCTGAGAGCATGCTTGAGTCACTCCACACATCAATCACTGAAATTGAAGCTGCTTGGGCCGAAGAGATTGAAGAGCGTGTCAATGCATTTGACCGTGGCGAGATTCCTGTTTACTCGGCCGAAGAAGTATTTGCTGAAGCTTATCAAAATCTGCAGTGAGGCGCGCACGCTTTGTTGCTCCTGCTAGGCGCGAGCTTCTTGCAGAAGTTGCCTACTACAACAACAAAGAGTTGGGGCTTGGTAGTCGGTTACTTACTGCCGTTGAAGATGCCACTGCACGCGCCCTCGCGTACCATCTAACAGGGACATTAGCATCGGAAAAAAACTCGGCGAATGTTCCTCAAGGACTTTCCTTTTGCGCTTGTGTATCGACCAGATGAAAATGGAATAGTTGTATTTGCACTTGCTCATCATGCACGCCACCCAGGGTACTGGCGGGACCGCATAGATGACCGCTAACAATGCCATTCACTAGAGCCGCCACCAGAGGGTAACATCCATGGCTAAAGACCTCTGCGGCCTGGTGATGGCAAGCGTTGGGCCTCCAAAACCGCTGGGCAGCCATTCTTACTACAACTCGTCAGACCCGTTCCATGGAGTCCACAATGAATCCTGAGCGTTTGTTCAAGGTCACAGAGTTCCTCCAACCAGCAGACAGTGAGCCCATTCGCTCAGTCATTACCGAGTCGGCAGACGCAGCGGTCGTAGCTTGGTATGTCAAGCCCGGCCAGAGTATCTCGGCTCATATGCATCCTGATGGCCAAGATACATGGACCATCCTTTCAGGTTGCGGCGAGTACAGCGTCAGTTCTAACGGGGAGACCATTGCCATCGCAACGGGAGATGTGCTGGTAGCCCATCGCCGAGAAGTTCACGGTGTGCTTAACACCGGACAAGAACCGCTTGTCTTCGTTTCTGTCGTCTCTCCCGCAGCATCGGGCTTCGAGCCGTTGTAGTTCATCGTGAGCGAGATGCGTAGTTTCAACGTTGAAGTGCAATGGTGGCATGTTGGAGATTCGGATCAGACGTTTATCCCTGGGAAATCCAGGTGATGTCCGTCCAGTCGGAGCCCTCACTGCCTACCCGGGACCAGAAGCAGTACGCTTTGACGTACGGGCATGTAAAGCTGCGTCATGACCACCGTCTCCGCCACAGAAGCCCGCAAGCGGCTCTATGCCCTGATCGATGAGGTGGGGCTGTCCCACGAGCCCGTGCAGATCACCGGTAAGCGGGGCAATGCCGTATTGCTCTCGGAAGATGACTGGCGTGCCATCCAGGAGACCCTGCACCTGGTCTCAATCCCCGGCATGCGCGAATCGATCCTCGCAGGCATGGCCACCGATGTCTCTGAGTTGAGCAGCGAACCGGGCTGGTGAGCTGGACCGTCCTATTCACCAAGCAGGCCCAGAAGGACGCCCGCAAACTCGCTTCGTCATCGCCTGCCCTCAAGCAAAAAGCCCAGGTCCTGCTGGAACTGCTCGCCCACGACCCCTACACCCAACCGCCGCCCTACGCAGCCCTGGTCGGTGAACTGCGCGGGGCCTGTTCACGCCGCATCAACATCAAGTACCGGCTCGTGTACCAGGTGCTGGAAGAGGAGCGGATCGTGAAGGTGCTGCGCCTCTGGAGACACTACGAGTAGTAGTGCCAAGCAACAAGGGGCATATTGCCACTGGCGTTGGATTGCCGGGGTAATTAATCCAGCTCAGGGGGGTTGGAGTCGGCAATAGAACATGGGATTCAGCGCTGATCGGCCTGTCGATAAACAGCACTGCGCTCCCGCTTTCCCACCGCCACGACAAGCACCAGCACCTCGTGATCCTGCACTTCATAAACCAGCCGAAATCCGGCGGCACGCAGCTTGATTTTGTAGCGATTACTGGAGCCCCGCAGCTTGCTGGCGGGAATCCGCGGTTCGATCAGCCGTTCAGCAAGCTTGTTCTTGAACTGCTCCCGGATCCCGGCCGTGAGCTGCTGCCATTCCCGCAGGGCCTCGGGATGAAAGGCGAGATCAAAGGGCATCAAGGCTAACCCGCACCAGCTCCTGGCCATCGGCCAATCGGGCATCGGCAAGGCGACCGAGCTCCAGATCATCCACCAAATCCATCAGCTCCTCGTAGGCCCGGGCTGGTACGCAATAAAAGGCAGGCTCGTTGCGGTTGAGGACCGCAACGGCCATCCCCTCTCCTGCCGCCACAGTGGCCATGGGGTTCTTCTTATGTTCCGAAATGCTTACGGCGGTTTCGGTCAGCACGCGGTGCGCCATCAGCGGCTCAGACCAGAGGAGAACCCCATTCTAGGTCGTTAGATAGGTCTCAGAGCAGGTCTGGTCCTATCCATTTCGGCCAGCACTAAAAACCCCGATTCAAAAAAATAAGCGGGCGGCGGGAATCGAACCCGCATCATCAGCTTGGAAGGCTGAGGTTTTACCACTAAACTACGCCCGCAACAGTTCATTTGTATCACCCGGGCGGGCCTGGTGGCCAAGCCTGGGGGAAGGAACGAACATCTGAGCCATTATGGCCTTTCCAGGCCCCTCCGCCTTGTCCGTTCCGCCTAGCCCTGCTCCCCAGCCCCCGGGTCCTGCTGCCGGGAGCCCCCAAGAGTCCAAGGAGGGACTGGCCTCCTGGCTTGAGGAGGGCCCCAAGGACGCCAGTGAGCTGACGCCCGCCCGCCAGCGGCGCCTGTTGCTGTCCTATGGCCTGGGGGATGCCGGCACCGGCATGGCGGCCTCCCTGATCGGCTTTTATCTGTTCATCTTTTACACAGCGGCAGCGGGCCTGCCCGCCTGGATGGCCGGTCTGGTGCTGATGCTGGCCCGGCTCTGGGATGCCGTCAACGATCCGTTGGTGGGCTGGCTCAGTGACCGCACCCGCAGCCGCTGGGGACCCCGCTTGCCCTGGATTCTCTGGAGTGCGGCGCCGTTGGGGATGGCGATGGCCGCCATGTGGTGGCTGCCGCCCGGCAACGACTGGATGAAAGTGGTGGTGTTCGTGCTGATTTCAATCGTCGCCAACAGCCTCTACACCTGCGTCAACCTGCCCTACTCGGCCCTGGCCGCCGAGCTCACCACCAACACCGAGCTGCGCACCCGCCTCAATACCTCCCGCTTCACCGGCTCGATCATCGCCAGCCTCGTCGGCATCGTGCTCGGCGGGCTGCTGCTGCGCGATCACCACAACGCCGCCAGCTTTTTGCGCGTCGGCATGATCTCCGGCGCCCTGATCACCCTCTCCACCCTGGCCTGTGGCTGGGGCATCGCCCCGGTCGCTCTGCGCTGCCAGCAGCCCTCCCCCTCCCCTGGCGCCACCCGCCGCCTGCTGCGTCAGGTGGGCAACAACCACCGCTTCGTGATGGTGCTGGGGCTCTACCTACTGCTGTGGTGCGCCCTGCAATTGATGCAGACCGCAGCACTCATCTTTCTGCCAGTGGTGATGCGAGTGCCGGAGGATTGGAGCAACTGGATCCTGTTGCCCTTTCAAATCAGCACATTGGTGGGGCTGCAACTCTGGAACCTGGTCTCCCAGCGCGCTGGTCGCCTCAAAGCCCTGCATTGGGGATCGGCTCTTTGGATCAGCGGCTGTCTGCTGGCCATGGTGCTGCTGCCCCTGGATGCGGCCCTCGGTGCCCCCACCGCCCCCGCCAACCTGTGGCGCCTGGGAGCGCTTGTGGCCACGATTCTGGTGGTGGGGCTGGGGGCCTCCACTGCCTACCTGATTCCCTGGTCGTTGTTGCCCGATGCCATCGACGCCGATGCCGAAAAACCCGCCGGGCTCTATAGCGCCTGGATGGTATTCGCCCAGAAAATCTGCATCAGCATGGCCCTGTTTCTGTTTGGCAACCTGATGAGCCTGACCGGCTACGCCGCCTCCAGCGGTATCCTCCAGCCCGCCAGTGCCCTCACCGCCATCCGCCTCTGCATGGGCCTGATCCCGGCCGTGTTGGTGGTGCTGGCATTGCTGGTGATGCGCCGCTGGCCGCGCCAGCCTTCCAGCCCCCTCCCCGCCACTTGATGAATACGCCGCGCTGGTTGGAGCGTCTCGGCACCAGCTTGATGATCGGTGGCCAGGCGATCAGTGCCATCGCCCGGGGCCGCATCGGCGTCCAGGACCTGCTGCAGGAATTGTTTGAGGCCGGTCCAGCCAGCCTGCTGATCATCATGATCACGGGCCTGGCAGCCGGCACCGTCTTCAACATCCAGGTGGCGGCAGAGCTCTCCAGCCGGGGGGCCAGCATGGCCGTAGGTGGCCTGCTGGCCCTCGGTCTGGCCCGCGAGATCGCCCCCCTGCTGACCGCCACCCTGCTGACGGGCAAGGTGGCCACCGCCTACGCCGCCCAGCTCGGCACCATGAAGGTGACCGAGCAGATTGATGCCATCACCATGTTGCGCACCGATCCGGTGCAATACCTGGTGGTGCCCCGCCTGTTGGCGATGGTGGTGATGGCGCCGGTGCAATGCCTGCTGTTTTTCTGGATGGCGATCTGGTCGGGGCAGATCAGCAGCACCTTGCTTTACAGCATCCCGCCCAATGTCTTCTGGAATTCGGTGCGCCTCTGGTTGAAACCAGAAGACCTGCCCTCCATGCTCTTCAAGGCCCTGGTCTTCGGTCTGCTGATTGCCATCCTCTCCTGCGGCTGGGGGCTCACCACCACCGGTGGACCAAAGGAGGTGGGCACCAGCACCACCGGGGCCGTGGTCATGATTCTGGTGTCGGTCGCCCTGGTCGATGTGCTGCTCACCAAATTGTTGTTCGGTTGAGAAGCCTGGTGAGTTGCGCTGGTGATTGACGCTGGGCCATATCCGGTTCGCCACCTAGGTTGAGCCCGGTTGCGCCACCCAGGACCGCCCATGACTGCCGCCACCCCGTCCCCCCCCGATGCCGCCGCCCAGGAGGTGGTGCTAGCGCCCCGCTTCTGGGTGCCCCTGGCCGTGATCCTGCTCGGGGACCTCTGCCTGCTCTTCATCCCCCTCTGGGATCCGGCCCGCTGGATCGCCGTGGCCCTGGCCCTCTTCGGTGGCTTCCTGCTGATTCAGGCCGGCCTGTTGCGCCTGGTCTTCACCCCGGACGCCCTGGTGGTGCGCCGCGGCGGCCAGGAAATTCGCCGCTTTCCCTACGACCAATGGCTTGCCTGGCAGGTGTTTTTCCCGCCCCTGCCGGCCCTGTTCTATTTCCGCGAGCAGAACAGTCCCCACCTGCTGCCGATGTTGTTTGAGGCCACTGCCCTGCGCCAACAACTCGAACGCCACGTCCGCCTGCCGGCCGCCGTTTCCCCCAACCCATGAGCACCACCCCCGATGCCGCCCCAGGCCCCGGCGAGGGGCTCGCACAAGTCGAAACCAACCCGGACTCCTGGCCCGACCTGGCCCTGACGGAACTGCGCCAGCGGCGCTCCGAGTTGCTGGCTGAAATCACCACCCTGGAGGAACGGCGCCGCCAGATTGATCAGGAGCTGGCCTCCAGTTTCGCCGGCCAGGCCGATGCCGTCGCCCGGCGCCTCAAGGGCTTCCAGGACTATCTGGTCGGGGCCCTGCAGGACCTGGCGGCCTCAGCCGAACAGATTGAACTGGTGGCCCAGCCTCTGTTGGTGCAACCCTCTCCCCTCGACCAAGCCCCGGCGATCGAGGTGCCGCCACCTCCGGCCGTGGGGCTATTCAGCCAGGATGAAGACCTGATCCGCGAGCGGCTGGATAGCTTCAGCGGCCAGCCCGATTTCCAGGCCGAACCCTGGCAACTGCGCCGCACTTTGGAGGCCTCCGGCGCCCAGTTGCTGCAGCAATGGTTCATCGATCAGGGGGGACGGGGGGCCCAGCCCAGCAGTGGCAGTCGCCTGCGCAACGGCGTGGTGACCGCCGCCGCCATCGCCATCCTGGGGGACCTCTACGGCGACCGCTTCCAGACCCTGGTGCTGGCCAGCCAACCGGAACGGCTGGGCGAATGGCGCCGCAGCTTGCAGGATTGCCTGGGGCTGGCTCGCGAAGACTTCGGCCCCAGCAGCGGCATCGTCCTGTTCGAGCGGGCCGATGCCCTGGTTGAGCGGGCCGACCGGCTGGAGGAGCGGGGCGAACTGCCCTTCATCGTGATCGATGCCTGCGAGCCGGCCGTCGAGACCCCGATCCTGCAGTTCCCGCTCTGGCTGGCCTTTGTGGCGGGCCCCGGCGAGCGCCTGGAAGCCCAGGA
>JBIIJV010000287.1:0-2883 GCA_044233545.1 Cyanobium sp. | reverse complement strand
GGAGTGCTTGGATTGATGAAGAAGCGAAAGAGAATAAGAATTCAATGAAGGAAAGGCTGCTGCGCGGCGGGTCGTGGCTCAACCACCCCGCGGGCTGCCGCTCGGCTTACCGTGACGGCCACCGCCCGGGCTACTGCAGCCACATCATCGGTTTCCGCGTCTGTTGTCTCCCCCAGGACTAATTCTTTACACCTTAACTCTTTATATCTTTACACTTGGCTGTTTGGTTTTTGGTTTGGTTTTGAAAGAGCTAAGTGCTAGATGATGTTAACTGAGCGCTAGTAATCATGGGCGCCGCAGGCGCCTCGATTTTTTTGCCAACCCCCTACACCAGCAAACTTCTTTAAACCCACCACCCGTATCCAAGAGATTGAGAAAAACAGGCTGCCTTTTTTGGCTGAAACGTTTGGCAGCAACGGTGGCAAGACCGACAAGAATCATTGGGTTCAAAACGATGACGAGTGAATTGGCTAGAACAGAAATATCCTTGAACAACACAGTCCTCCTGGCGCTGCTCAGCGATCCAGGCCACCACGCCGGCATCGCGCTGACGCCGCCGCAGATCCGAGAGCACCATCGTGTCGATCAGGTACACGGAAACTGTCGCGGCATCAAAGCGATTCGCTCGAAAGGTTCATCGTCCTGGGGCAGGGCCAGCAGCAGCTCCGGCAGGCTGGGTGCGTTGGCTATTCAACTCACCCAGCCCCCGCCGCCCTCCCAGCAGCCCCATTCCCAAACCCCCCGCTCAGCCGCAACGAGCAAGCGAACCCCAGCAAGGCCGCCGCCAGCCAGATCCAGCCGTGCAGGCTGAAGCTCATCACGCCGCCGAGAAAGGCGTTGACATTGCAGCCCGATGCCAGCAGGCCGCCGTAGCCCATCAGCAGCCCGCCGCCGCCGCTGCGGGCCAGGGCTGCCAGGGATTGGGGCGCCTCGCCCGCCAGCCGGAAGCGGCCCTGGCCGATGGCCGTGGCCACCGAGCCATATACAAGCCCCAGGTCGACAAGCACGGCATGGTTGAACAACCAGGCGCCGGGACCCTGCAGCAGCGCCTGACCCTTGGCGCTCGACCAAAAGATGCTGCTCTGGGGATCCCAGCCAAGCAATTGGGCCAGGTGGGCGCCGCTCAGGGCAAGGCCCCACAACACCTTCCAGGGTTCTGCAGTCACCAGCAGCAGGCCGATGGCCAGCAGCGCCACGGCGGCGGCGGCGCCATAGGGCGGATTGCTCTGGCGCGGCTGCCCGGCCCAGGGGGACTGGCCGGTCCAGCGGCTCAAAAGAAAAACGATCAGGGCGATGAACAGCAGCTGCAGCAGCAGGGCGCCGGCCAACCCGAAGAGGTCGAGGCCTACGGGCGAATCCAGGCGGGGCTGGGGCAGGCGTGCCAGCAGCGGGCCATGCAGCGTGCCGATAAAGGCGCCGATCACCAAGCCCGCCAAGGCGGCCAGCACGCCGGCGCCACCGCGGGAGGTCGCCGCCAGGCTGCCGCAGCCGCAGGCCCGGGCCCGCTCCATGCCGATGCCAAACAAAAACGCCCCGGCCAGAAACGGCAGCGTGATGGCGGTGTTCAGCAGCTTGGGGCGCAGGCCGGTGAGCGGCTCCAGGGCCAGTACCAGGGCCATGGCGACCACCAGCAGCGCCACCAGCAGCAACTGGGCGTAGGCCGGACCGGGATCACGCTCCACCAGCAGCCGCCGGTAGCCGGAGGCAAATCCAAAGCGGCCGCGCACCAGCACGTGACCAAGGCCGCAGCCCAGCCCCCAGACCAGGGCCGCCTGCGGCTGTTGGACCGCCAGGGCGATACCCACTGCCAAGGCCAGGGCCACGGGAAGGCCTATGGGCAGGGCCGCGTTCAGGGCTTTGGTCAGGGCGCTGGCAGCGGATCGAGTCAACGCTTCTTGGTCTTGGCGGCGGGGGTGGAGGAGTCGCTGCCGGTGTCACAGGCCATAACGGCTACCGGAGCGCTCAACACCAACAGCAGGGCCGCAATCCCGCCCAAACGCAGGATCGGGCCTAGGGGTTGGCGTCCAACAAGACGGAGGTATGGGCGGATGAGGTGGGCCATTGTGGGGAAAAGTTGGGGATCAGAGGCTGCTGGGCTGGGCCGGACTGCCTTCAGGACCCACCGCAATCGGCAGTTTTGAAGCACTGTATTCGGTCCAGGAGCCCTCGTAGATGCGCACCTTGGGGTACTTGAGCAGGTGCTTGAGGGTGAGGTATTGCAGGCTGGCCTCACGGCCGGTGCTGCAGGAGACGATCACGGTCTTGTCGGGGGTGATGCCGCGGCTCACCAGCAACGTGCGGATCTCATCAAGGGACTTGAGTTTGTGGGCATTCTTTTTGGCCTCATCGGCGTTGTTCGCCTCCGTGAATGCTTGCCAGGGGATGTTCTTGGCCCCCGGGATGTGGCCGTTGCGGATGAAGGTTTGATCCGTGCCCTCGAACTGGGCCTTGGGCCGCGGATCGACGATCACCACATCTTTTTTGCCAATCAGCGGCGTCAGTTCGCCCAGGGAAATATCCAGGCCTTGCACCGTGGTGGGCTTGAAGCTACCGGCGGCAAATGTGGGGAAGGCCTTGGTGGTGCTTTGGGAAGCCGCCTTGTAGCCGCTCAGGCCACCATCGACAATCGCCACCTTGCTGACGCCGCTCTTCTCCAGGATGTAGGAGACCAGGGCCGCCCCCAGCACGTCATTACCGTCTGAATAAACCAGCACGGCATCCCTGTTGGAGATGCCGGCCCGGCTCAGCAGGCTGGAGAGCTCGCTGGGGCTCCAGATCTGGAACGGCAGCCGACCATTGGGACCCCGGAAGGCCTGCTCCGAGAGATGCACCGCACCGGGCAAATGGCCACCGATGTAAGAGAGCGGCGGCACCGGCCGCACA
>JBIIJV010000286.1:0-2902 GCA_044233545.1 Cyanobium sp. | reverse complement strand
ACGTGGCCAGCTTTCCGGCCAATGGCTGGGGCCTCCACGACATGCACGGCAATGTGTGGGAGTGGTGCGCAGACCATTGGCATGAGAGTTACAACTTCGCCCCTGGCGATGACCAACCTTGGTTGATTCCTGCTGCCGCTGCTAATAAACTAAGGCTGCTGCGCGGCGGGTCGTGGTTCAACAGCCCCAGGTACTGCCGCTCGGCTTGCCGCCTCTCCTACCCCCCGGACCTCCACTACGGCAGCATCGGTTTCCGCGTCTGTTGCCTCCCCCAGAAGCCTGCGGCCCACGGGAACGGCTCATCGGACATGCCCGGCGGTGATCGGCAGGTTGTTCCAGCGGCCCGCTCAGGAGGGAGCCACCCCGAGGCGGCTGAGCCGGCTCCCTACACGGTTTTTTCGGCTGTGACGCATGTCTCCCGGCTGCAGCACTTCCCCACCAGCACCTGCCTTTTGCGCCATGAGGGCGGCCGCTGGAGCATGGAGCGCCGCCCACTGCAGGTGGAGGGTTACAGGGAGGATCTGGGCGGGGGGGTGGCCCTCACCATGGTGAAGATCCCGGCGGGCAGCTTTCTGATGGGCTCACCTGAGGACGAGCCGGAGCGTTTGGAGCGTGAAGGCCCCCAGCACGAGGTGACCCTGGGCTCTTTCTTTATGGCCCAGACACCGATTACCCAGGCTCAGTGGCGGGCGGTGGCGGGTTGGCAGAAGCAGGAGCGCGACCTGGATCCCGATCCTTCAAATTTCAAGGGTGCAAACCGTCCGGTGGAGCAGGTGAGTTGGTTCGATGCGCTGGAGTTCTGCCGCCGGTTGAGCCAGCGCACGGGTCAGCGTTATGGGCTGCCGAGCGAGGCCCAGTGGGAATACGCCTGCCGCGCCGGCAGCACCACACCGTTCCATTTCGGGGCCACGCTGACGCCGGAGCTGGCCAACTACGACGCCAATTATGATTATGGGAACGGCCCCAAGGGCACCTATCGCGAGCAGACCATCGAGGTGGCCAGCTTTGCGGCCAATGGCTGGGGCTTGCATGATATGCACGGCAATGTTTGGGAGTGGTGCGAGGACCACTGGCATGACAACTACAACTTCGCCCCTGGCGATGACCAACCCTGGCTTATACCTGCCGCCGCTGACGATGAACCAAGGCTGCTGCGCGGCGGGTCGTGGAGCAGCGACCCCAGGTACTGCCGCTCGGCTTCCCGCCACGAATTCGGCCTCCCGGTCATCCGCTACTACCTCTTCGGTTTCCGCGTCTGTTGCCTCCCCCAGGACTAATTCTTTAGCCTTTAACTCTTTATATCTTTACACTTGGCTGTTTCTTTGCTCTGGCTGTTGGCTGTTGCGAGTGGCACCGTAGGCGCCGGCAATTTTTAACTTCTCCCCGATTTTCCACCAGCAAGATTCCAGCCATAGTTTCCTGCTACGCAGCCCGACTTGACCTGATCCGCCGGCAGGGGCCCATCTCCCTCTAACCCTTTAGCCTGAGCTCACTCTTTACGCAGGGCTCCCATGCTCACCCTGCCTCGCTCGCTCAGCCTCACCCCAGATCAGTTCGCACAGGTGTGTGCCGCCAATCCGGAGGCGGTGTTGGAACTTGCTGCCGATGGCACCCTTATTGAGATGACCCCCACTGGCGGTAACACCAGTGCACGCAACTCGGCATTGCTATTCCAGCTGCAGTCCTGGGCCCGAACTGTCGACGGCTGGATCGTGTTCGAGAGTTCCGCTGGCTTTCGGCTTGCGGATGGTTCCGTGCGCAGCCCCGACGCCAGCGTGGTGCGGCTGGATCGTTGGCGCGCCCTGAGCGAGGCTGAAAGGGAAGGCTTCCCGCCCCTCTGCCCGGATCTGGTGGTGGAGCTGGCCAGCCCGTCGGATCTGCTAGAGCCATTGCGGCAAAAGATGGCGTCGTACATCAGCAATGGAGCGCGGCTGGGCTGGTTACTGCTGCCGCGGCGACGAACCGTGGAGGTATGGAGTTCGGACCCAGCCACCCAGGCGGCTCGGTTCAGCGTCCTGAGTGATGCCTCCCGGCTGGAGGCGACTGCGGAGTTTCCCGGCTTGGTGATCGAGCTCGAACAGATCTGGGCTGGCTAAGCCATCACCACACCATAGTCAACTCGATTCCTATGCCATAGTGAACGGATGGCCCGATCAGCTGAACCCACCACCGAGGCGAATGCCAGTGGCACTGCCAGTTCCACCGTCGCGGCGGCAGGCGATTGGGATTCTGAGGGAGAGGGCGCAGCCATGCCGTCGGCCGTGCGAGCCAGACTGATCGAGCAGGTGCAACTGCTGCTGCGTGAGTCGGGCAACACCGAACCGTTTGATGCCGCTGCCTGGGTGGAGCGCTGGTTGCGCCGCCCCAACCATGCCCTCGGCGGCGCCGCCCCCGAGCTTTACCTGCACACCCCACAAGGCGAGGCCTTGCTTTCCAACTTGATCGGCGCGATGGCAGCGGGCTCCTACCTGTGATGCGGCGGCGGTGAGCGGGGAGATCAGCATCTGGCGCATCGCCAGCCAGCCGCAGCGTCGGTTTCCGTGTGGTCTGCCTCCTCCAGGACCCTTCCCTTAACCCTTAATCCCTCAACCCTTAATCCATCAATCCCTCAACACTCGGCTGTTTCTTAACCCTGGCTGTTGGCTTGCATCTGTTGGTTATTGGCTGTTCCGGGATGGGGCCTTAGGCGCCGGCAATTTTCTTGCATCTCCGACTGCGTCTGCCATCCACCAGCCAGCTCACCGCCGAACTTCCCTGCTTCGAGGCCTGTCTCGAGCTGAGCCGCCGCCAATGCCCCATCTTCCTGAATCCCTTTAACCTGAACTAACCCATCCCGCAGGGCCCCCATGCTCACCCTGCCCCGCTCGCTCACCTTCACGCCTTCCCAGTTTGCCGAGGTGTG
>JBIIJV010000046.1:0-15894 GCA_044233545.1 Cyanobium sp. | reverse complement strand
TGCCCAACAACTGATCAGTCGCCGTCGCCACGACATCGACAACCCTTGGAGCTTGACGTCACCCAGCTGATGATTCAGTGGCCTCGTGCGATTTTTGCCTGTCCCGACCCCTGAATGGGTACCATTGCCATTGCAGCGGGGACAGCGGAACCCATCGGGCCAGCACCACTTCTCCAGGGCTGCCTCGCATTGCTCCTCGGTCCCGTAGAGCAGCTGGAAGTCAGGCAGGGAGAGACTTTTCTGGAACTGGGTCGCGCTGCGGGCCACGACCGTACTGGTAGTTGATTACCATTATTTGGCCCCAGGGCGGCGGCTGCGGAGCGAGCTGGGTAATCAAGTAGGTGCTTGAAGTCCGCCGTACAGAGGAGTTCGCTCGATGGCTTAGGGGCCTTCGTGATCTGAGGGCCAAGGCGAAGGGACAGGCCAGGGTTGAGCGCCTCATTGGCGGCAATCCTGGTGATGGCCGGTCAGTAGGGGCAGGCGTGTCGGAGTTGCGGATCGACCATGGCCCTGGTTATAGGGTCTACTACCAGCAGAAAGGAACGTTCTTGCTCATTCGTCTTGCCGGTGGTGACAAAAGCACCCAAGCACGGGATATCGAATCAGCTATTGCCCTCGCTCACACCTTCAAGGAAGATGATTGACGCAGACCACAACAGCCCCCTATGAAGTTGCAGAGTTCCTCGAAACCCCTGAGGAGATGGCTGCCTATCTTGAGGCCTGCATTGAGGAGTCGGAGGGTGATGCTGCCTTCATCTCCAAGGCATTCGGGGATATTGCTCGTGCCAAGGGAATGACACAGATTGCGCGAGAGACTGGTCTCTCCCGTGAAAGTCTTTACAAGGCACTTTCAGGAGATCGAAGCCCTAGTCTTGACACCATCCTCAAGGTGGTTGCTGCTTTAGGCCTCAAGTTCAGCGCGAGTGTTAAGCACGAAGCGGAGGTTGTATGAATTCTGCTTGAGAAGCGGAAGTCCGCAGAGGTGGGGCAGTTGAGGGGCGGCTCTGCGAACACACCCCTCGAGTGGACAGGTCACCACCAACTCTCTGCTCACGCCTCCATGGCGGGCTCTTCGCCGTGAGCATCGACAGAGAGAAGGGCTCCGGACGCGAATCCAGAAGCCCAAGGTTGTAACTGAGCCGCTTGATAGAGCGTCGATTTTGAGGATCAGAACCTGATGGTGGTCTGAACCAGGCCGCCGAAGGTGCCGAAGGTGTCGCCATCACTGACGCCGGCATCCAACAGTGCCGATCGGACGCTGGCTGCGCTATCCGTGACAGCGCCTCGGGGACGCGACAGCCAGAAGATTGCAGGCGTGACCGCGATGTTGTCGGTGAGCTGGAATTTGTAGAACGCCTCCAGCGCAAACTGGCCATCAGCCACATCTCCACTTGCGGAATCACCCGTTACTGAGGTGATGAAGGTCGGTTGGCCAATGGCGAAGCCAAGGGCGTTCCCCTTGATGAAGGCGTCCTTCCAGTTCAGACCCACATACCAGGACTGGCTGGCCGCGGAATCCAGAATGAGAGACGGTGCGACGAGGCTGTTGGCCACTTGGCCGGTGTAGTTGTAGGTGTTATAGCCCCAGCCGGCACTGATCGACGGAAGCCAACCGTTCTGCAGGGGCTCCCACCAACCGGCGATCGACCAAGAGCTCAGGTGGCCGCCGCCCGTGGCGGAGTTGTAGATGTTGGGCAGGAGGCTCTTGCTGAAGGGGGTGCCCAGCACCGGCACGCCGGCACTGTTGTAGGCATAGGCGCCAGTGAGGTTCCAGTTCTTGCCCTGGTAACCCAGCTGCAGGATTCCCGTCTGCTGGGAGGCTGAGTTCCCGATCCCCCCGTTCGCATTGAGGGTGTAGCTGTTGCCTCCGTTGCCATTGGGCTGCCCACCATCGGCGTTACCGGACACGTAGGTACCGCCGACGGCGAAGCCGGACTTGCCGGGACGCCACCACAGGCCGGCGCCGGAGCCCAGCAGTCGGTTGTAGGCGCCGGGGGAACCGGCATGCTGGAAGAATCGGAGAATCTGATCCGCCTTGTAGGCACTTGGATAGCCAAAGGGCAGACCTTCATCAGAGAAGAACCTCGGGCCCACTACGGCCGTGAAGCTGGAGCCGATTGGGAACTTGTAGTAGAGGCGGTTGATGGAGACGACATCGCCTCCATCAGCGTTGCCGATGTTCTCTTCGAATCCCGCTTCCAGCAGGCTCAGGCGCACGGGATCGGAACCGAAGCCCGAATCACGGAAGTTGCCGGCGCGCAGCATGGTGCGCAGCAGGTCCTTGCCAGTGAAACTGGTGTCGAAGTTCAGACGGACGTCGTAGTTAAACGTGAGACCATCCCTGAGCCGAACAGATGCCCCTCTGCTGTCAGGACCATAGGTGTTGTTGTCGCTCTTCTGATTGCCGCTGTAGCTCAGACCGCCCAGCACCCAGCGTGTGTCCGCCCGCAGCTTGGTTGTTGTAGAGAACTGGGTGGCCTCCAGCTCACCAACACGGGCCTCGATGCCATCAACACGTCCACGAAAAACTGCCAGTTCCTTCTGGAATTCCTTGAGGAGCCTCTTAAGTTCATCGGTAACTTCACTGATGCGATCAAGGCAGGAATTGAGCAGTACTGCAGCCTCGTAGCGGGTCAGTGGCTGGCCACCCTTGAACGTGCCATTAGGATAGCCCGCAACACAGCCGTAGCGCTCAATGAGGTTACTCAGCGCCTGATAGGCCCAGTCTGTAGGTCTGACGTCGGAAAACTGATTGATGCTGGTGACCTGCTCCTGTGAGCCGGTTGCATAGCTCTCGATGGCGTTGATGTCGAGCTCCTTGGCCTGGGCCGGCGATAGCAGGATGGCCATGTACGGAGCGATCAGCAAGCGCTGGAATGGTTTCATCAGTTTTAACACCGAAATGAAGGACTTTTCAACGGAACCATCGGATAGTTCTGGGAACTTCGAATGGCGTCTAATGCCTGGGCACGTGTAAATGTGCCCACAGCATCTGCATGTGTATCCAGGCAAAGGCTTCTTAATCGCGTTGGCGGAGCACAAGATCGATCAGCTGCAGCAGGGATGCCCCCGCGGCCGCCACGTAGGTGAGGGCGGCTGCATCCAGTACGCGCCGTACACCATCGGCCACCTGCTGGGTGGACACAATCCCCGTGCTCGCCAGCACCGCCTTCGCCCAGTTGGAGGCATTGAATTCCGTGGGCAGGGTGATGAGCTGAAACACACCACGGCTGCGAACAGGCCAATTCCTGTCCAAATCAGCAGGGGTGAAAAGGAGAGCTGGCGAAGCAATAGACCAGCCATGAAGGGAACGAACCAGAGCATGTTGCCCAAATTGCATAGGGGCACCAGGGCCGAGCGCCACACCAGGGGCAGGTAGCCCACCTGGTCCTGAATGGCATGGCCGGCCTCATGGGCCGCCACGGCGACCGAGAAGATGGACTGGCCGTCGTAGAAGTGGGGCGAAAGGCGCAGCGCCTTGGCGAGGGGGTCGTAGTGGTCGCTCAGGAAGCCTTTATGGCGCTAGATCCGCACACGCTGCACCCCCGCGCTCTGCATGACCGCCTGGGTGGCCTGGGCGCCGTTATATCCGGATTGCACGCCTACATTCGCGAAACGACGAAACGTGCTGTTTACCTTCCATTGGGTCCCGAGGCTGAGGAGCAGGGCTGGGATGGTCAGAACGAGGTATTGCAAGTCGGAGAACATAGCGTTAATCGTGGGGGGAGCCAGCGGCGATCGGGACAACACCATTGTTCTGCGGCCATTTGATGAAAGTCAATCATCGTCAGATGGAAGCAGATGGAAGAGCCTGTAATCGTCCCCGTTGGATTGCCTTGCAGATCGAACGATTGAGTCTTAGGAGTGCCCCTTCGCTGGGATGGCCAGCCTCTGGAGCATCCGAGACAAGGAGAGCACTCTCCTTCGCAGCACCCCCAACGTCCTGAATCCCAGCTTCTGGGCTCCGTCTATTTTGATTAGCAATGTGTCGCTTTTTGGAAGGTGAGGAGCGTGCCATTGGCTATTTTCATCCCGCAGAGCCTTCGAACAAGCCCCTCAAGTGGACAGGCCACCCCCACCTCTCTGCTACGGGACCCTCAGCTCCCTGCCTGCCACTCAGGGGCAGCGTTAGAGAGATGGGGCACTGGCTGCCGAGCCGACCAGTGGTATAGTCTGCGTATAGCCGCCACTCGGGCATGCAGACAAGAGTTCAGAAGTGGGGAAACAGCCTTGGTGTGAGGATTCCACGCGGCTTGGCAGATGAGGTGGGCTTGGGTGCTGGCACGGAAGTCAGCCTCACCGCCAAGGATGGCGAGCTGGTCTTGAGGCCCTCTCTACCGAGCCGGCTCAGGCTGGCAGATCTTGTTGCAGGTATCACGCCAGAGAACATTCACGGCTGCGTTGATACGGGGGATGCCGTGGGTTCTGAAGCGTTCTGATGTCTTCCTACGTGCCTGATCGTGGCGATTTAGTCTGGCTGGAGTTCACGCCACAGGCCGGAAATGAGCAGCGTGGAAGACGGCCCGCACTTGTTGTATCCCCAAAGACCTACAATGGGAAAGTAGGGTTGGCACTATTTTGTCCAATTACATCTAAGATTAAGGGTTATCCTTTTGAGGTGCTTCTGCCCGATGGATATTCCGTGGGTGGAGCTGTCCTATCCGATCAGCTGAAGAGCCTTGACTGGCGAACCAGGAAAGCCAAGTTTATTGAGCGGACTTCTTCAGATCTGATGGCGATGGTTATTGCGAGGGTGTTACCGCTTATTGAACCTGACGCCTCTGCCACTCTCTAACAAGGAGATTTATTAGCCTACGCAGAGCCAATCGCCGTGCGGTCAATCACTATGTCAAAGCCATCAAAGAAGATCAGCCTGAAGATGCCGACACTTGAGGAAGATCAGTTGATTAAAGCAGCGGCGGAATCAGATCCTGATGCCCTTCCGCTTACAGACGAACAGATGAGCGCGATAATCCCCATTCGCGTGCTGCGCGGACGTCCAACATTGGCAAATAAAAAGCAGCTGGTTTCAATCCGATTTAGTCCTGAGGTTATTGACTATTTCAGGACTTCTGGGGCTGGTTGGCAAGCTCGTATGGATGCTGTGTTGAAGGACTATGTCGAAGCTCACTCCACTGGCGCTGCGAACGGGGCTTAGTTTCAAGATTCAGATGACCAGAGCTGAGGTAACCGCCAATTTCAATGTTTCGGGCCCCTTCTGATCTTGAGCGTTAGGTCTCTCGTGCCCGAGCCTAAAAATTATTGCTAGAACTTCGCAACTGTTGGTGCTTATAATGTTAAGCCAGGAAAATCGAGTTCCCGTAAAAATTGCAGTTGCAGCCGCGATCGCTTACGTCAAGGAACTTTACGAGGATATCAGTTTGCGCGATTTACTCCTGGAGGAGATTGAGTACAGTGATGCTTCCGACAAGTGGTTAGTTACTATTGGATTTTCTCTCCCCGAAACCAGGGAAGTTTCAACTTCTGTGATTTTTCCAAGCAAAACAAGCCGCGAACTATCCCGTCGCTATAAAACGGTAATCATCGACGCCGAATCCGGGAAACCAGACGCATTGAAGATTAGTACTGTGTAGCGCGATGCTGGCAATTCAATCTTCCGGCGCGCTTTTGCTCGACACAAATCTCCTGCTTCTTCTCTTTATTGGGGGGGGGGAGGAAATATGAGGCATATCACGGCCCCGCCACCACCCCTCAAACCCCGTAGTACCCCCGATACCAATCGGCGAAGTTCTCGACGCCGGCCTCGATCGAGGTGGACGGCCTAAATCCCACCCAGGCCTCCAGGGCGCTGGTATCGGCGGCGGTGGCCAGCACATCACCGGGCTGCATCGGCTGGAAATCGCGGATCGCCTCGCGGCCCAGGGCCTGCTCCAGCACCTCGATGAAACGCATCAGGGCAATCGGCTGGCTGTTGCCGATATTGAACAGCCGGTGGGGCACCGCCGCGGTGGCTGGATTGGGGTGGAGCGGCTCGAAATCGGGATCGGCGCTGGCGGGCTTATCAAGGCAACGGACCACCCCTTCGGCGATGTCATCGATGTAGGTGAAATCGCGCTGCATCTGGCCGCCGTTGAACACCTTGATCGGTTCACCGGCCAAAATCGCCCGAGCGAACAGCATCGGCGCCATGTCTGGCCGGCCCCAGGGGCCATACACCGTGAAGAAGCGCAGGCCCGTAGCCGGCAGGCCATAGAGGTGGCTGTAGGTGTGGGCCATCAGCTCGTTGGCCTTCTTGGTGGCCGCATAGAGGCTCACCGGATGGTTCACCGGATGCTGCTCGGAAAAGGGCATCTGGCGGTTGCCGCCATAGACCGAGCTGCTGGAGGCATAGACCAAATGGGCCACCCCCTGGTGGCGGCAGGCCTCCAGCACCGAACCAAAGCCCACCAGGTTGCTCTGGATATAAACAGCTGGATTTTCAATCGAATAACGCACCCCCGCCTGGGCCGCCAGATGGATCACCCGATCGGGCGCCTCGGCGGCCACCAGGTGGGTCAGGGCCGCCCCGTCGGCCAGCTCCAGCGTTTCAAAACGAAATTGCCCCGGCGCGGCGGCGGCTTGCAGGCGCTCCAGGCGGGCGCGCTTCAGGCTCGGGTCGTAATAGGGGTTGAGGTTGTCGAGACCCAACACCCTTTCCCCCCGGGCCAGTAAACGCTCGGCCACGGCGGCGCCAATGAAGCCCGCGGCGCCGGTGACGAGAACCGTGCCCGCCATCAACCCTGGGCCAGACGCTCGCGGAAATAGGCGATCGTCGGCTCCAGGCCCTCCTCCAAACTGACCTTGGGCTCCCAGCCCAGCTCGCGGCGGGCCAGGTCGATCACCGGCTGGCGTTGTAGCGGGTCGTCCTGGGGCAGGGGCTGGGTGGTGAGGGGCAGGGAGGGATCGATGCGATCACGCACCAGCTCGGCCAGTTGGCGGATCGTGAATTCACCCGGGTTGCCGATGTTGATCGGGCCGGGATGGTTACCATTCATCAGCGCCATCATGCCGGCAATCAAATCGTCGACATAGCAAAAGGAGCGGGTCTGGCTGCCTTCGCCATAGAGCGTCAGCGGTTTACCCTGCAGCGCCTGAACAATAAAATTGCTAACCACCCGGCCGTCATCGGGCAACATGCGCGGCCCGTAGGTGTTGAAAATCCGCATCACCCGGATTTCGGTGCCGTGGCGGCGCTGGTAGTCGAAACACAGGGTTTCGGCGATGCGCTTGCCTTCGTCGTAGCAAGAGCGAATGCCGATGGTGTTGACGCAGCCCCGGTAGCTCTCCGGTTGGGGATGGACCTCGGGATCGCCGTAGACCTCACTGGTGCTGGCCAGCAGCAGCCGGGCCCCCACCCGCCGGGCCAGGCCCAGCATGTTGTAAGTGCCCAGAAAACTGGTCTTGGCCGTTTTGATCGGATTGTGCTGGTAGTGCACCGGTGAAGCCGGGCAGGCGAGGTGCCAGATGCGGTCCACCTCCAAGCGCAGCGGATCGGTGACGTCGTGGCGGATCAGTTCAAAGCGGGGATGGCCGATCCAATGGCGCACATTGTCCTTGCGGCCGGTGAAATAGTTGTCGACGCAAATCAC
This sequence comes from Cyanobium sp., assembly GCA_044233545.1. GTDB lineage: Bacteria > Cyanobacteriota > Cyanobacteriia > PCC-6307 > Cyanobiaceae > Cyanobium. The sequence continues at coordinate 8,305 of JBIIJV010000046.1, read as the reverse complement.
CTCTTCGCCGGCCTCCATCAGCCGGTCGATCAGATGGGAGCCGAGGAAGCCGGCGCCGCCGGTGACGAGATTACGGATGGTCATGGCTCAGCCCTCCCCGACGCGCCAGACGCTGAGGCCAGCAGCCCGGGCTGCCGCCGCATCGGCCACGGCCCTGGCATCAAACAGCCAGGCGGGCTGACGCATCACCGCCGCAATCGCCCCCCAATCGAGATGGCGATATTCCTGCCATTCAGTGAGGATCAGCACCGCATCGGCCCCCCGCGCCGCCTCCAGAACGCTTGCGGCCGGAATCCAGGTGCCGTCGCCCCCCAGGGGCACCCCCCGGGCGGCGGTGGCCGGATCGACGGGCGGCCGGCCCAGGTCCTGGCTGATCTGCTGATCCTCCACCTTGGGATCAACGATCGCCAACTGGGCACCCTCTTCGATCAGATCCCGGCAGATGGAGATGGCCGGCGCCTCGCGGGTGTCATTGGTGTCGGCCTTGAAGGCAAATCCCAAGATGGCGATGCGTTTGCCGCTGACGGTGCCGAACAGGCTGTTGACCACCAAGCGGGCGATGCGCTGCTGCTGCCAGCTGTTGAGCCCCACCACGCTCTCCCAGTAGGAGGCCACTTGCTCCAGGCCGTAATGGCGGCAGAGATACACCAGGTTGAGGATGTCTTTCTGGAAGCAGCTGCCGCCGAACCCCGGGCCCGCCTGCAGGAATTTGGCGCCAATGCGGGAATCGGTGCCGATGGCGCGGCCCACTTCACGCACATCGGCTCCGGTGGCCTCACAGAGGGCCGCAATGCCGTTGATCGAAGAAATCCGCTGGGCCAGAAAGGCGTTGGCGGTGAGCTTGGAGAGCTCACTGCTCCAAAGATTGGTGCGCAGGATGCGCTCCTGGGACACCCATTGGCCGTAGACACTGGCCAGGGACTCAATTGCCGCTTCGTCTTCGCCACCAATCAGCACCCGGTCCGGCTTCTCCAGATCGCCAATGGCGCTGCCTTCGGCCAGAAATTCGGGGTTGGAAAGCACCGAAAAGGTCTTGGTGCCGCCGGCCGTGCCCTGGGCGGCGCTAAGGATGGCCTTGACCGCCTCCGCCGTGCGCACCGGCAGGGTGCTCTTCTCGACCACGATCGTGTGGCCATTGGCGGCGGCGGCCACCTGGCGGGCCGAGGCCTCAATCCAGCGCAGGTCACTCGCCTGGCCAGCGCCCACACCGCGGGTCTTGGTGGGGGTGTTCACCGACAGAAAAATCATGTCGGCCCCAGCAATTGCATCATCGACGGCCGTGGTGAAGTGCAGGTTGCGGCCCCGGGCCCTGCCCACCACCGCATCAAGCCCTGGTTCGTAGACGGGCAGCCGGGCCAGGTCATCGTGGTTCCAAGCAGCGATGCGCTCGGCGTTCAGATCGACCACCGTCACTGTGATGTGGGGGCAACGGTCGGCGATCACGGCCATCGTCGGACCGCCGACATATCCAGCCCCGATGCAGCAAATGGATCGGATGGGACCCGAGGTGGTCATCAGCGACAAAAGGCTTCAATGGACGCGACATTACCGCCAGTAGTGCGGTGATCCGCAACCGCCTGCCCACGGCTTTTTCACTGGCTGCCCACGGCTGTGTCGCTGGCTGCTTGGCCTTGCTTCAGGGACGCAGTCGGCGAAACAGCTTCATTTCGCCGCCGACCAGCCCCAGCCGGGCCGTGATGTCCTCCCACTCATCCCCCTCACGGGCCAGACAGGAGCGAAAAAAATCGAGGCTGTTGGCAACCGACGGATCGATGCGAGACCAAACCAGATGGCGGTTACGGGCAGCGGTGAGCTGGCCGCAGGCCCCATTGGCATCAGCCGGCAGCCCCAGAACGCGGCTGGCCCAGTGATGGCCCAGGTGCTGCTGATCCAGGCTCCAACGGGGCCCGATGCCGCGGGTGGAGGCTGGCACGTTGAGGCGACGCTGCAAGGCCACGTCCTGGGGTGCCGTGAAGCCCCGTTCCCGGGGCGGCAGGGATGCCAGGTAGGCCGCCAGCCGCGCCCGATCCTGTTCCAGGGCACGGACGGACTCGGCGGGCTGCCGGGGCGGATGCAGCAGGGAAGCCACGGCCAAATTGTTGAACAAAAGCAGGCTCAAGATCAGGGAACAGGCCAGGGCCAGTCGCCTCGGCCAGGGCCGGGGATCCGTCTCCAAAGCCCCCAGCCCGATCACCGTCAAGAGCACCAGGGGGAAAGCCAGCAAAGCGAGCTCAGAGCGCTGGAGCCCATCCCGGCGCAGGGTCTCCAGCAGCAGCAGGCCAAAAACCAATGACAGGCTCGCCAAATCGGCCATCCGGCCAGGCCTGGCTGCCGGTGGGTGTTGCCGGGCCGGCCAGCGGCAGGAGGCCAGCCAAGCCCCCAGGGGGAGCACCAGCAAGCTGCCGAGGGGCAGGCCTGCCACAGGGGTGGAGAGGGCCTGCAAAAGGATCGGGCCCGTGGCCCTAACCGGTGCCGTTCCAGGGTCAACCGCCAGGAGGGGCAACAACACCCCACCGGACCAAGCCAAGGCCACCCCGCCAGGGCGCAGCAGGCAAGGGACTGAGGGCAGCACCAGGCCAACCAGGAGGCCCGCCAGCAGAGGCAATAGGAGCGGCACGAGGCGACTGGTCGGCGCAGGCCTCAGGCCCAGAACAAGCGGCCTCAGGCCCAGAACAAAGGGTGCCAGGGCCAGCAGCGTCAGCAACGGCAAGGCCAGGGCAGGGCGAGTGGCCATCGCCAATCCCAGCCAGCCCCCAAGCCCCAATAGCCCAGGCACGGAAGCCCGGGTGCCTGGCGGGCGAACCCCCAGGTAACAGGCGGTCGCCAGGGCCAATGCCAGAAACAAATTGGCGAAGTGGGGGGGCAGCCCGGCCGCCCCCTCGGGGACGCATTGGTTGATCACCACAAACAGCCCCCCGGCCAACACCGGCAGCGGTGAGTGGCGCCGCCAGCGGATCCAGCCGGCCTGGGCCAGCCAGCCCAGCGAACGGGCCAGCAACAGGCCCCCAAGCCCATCGACGCCAACGATCAGCAGCCGATGCAGGCGCAGCGAGCCAGCCAGAGCGGAAAGGACATACAGAAACTGGGTGATGGCGCCCTGGCCGGTGACGAAGTCGGCATGGAGCAACTCGCCCCGCAGCAGGCGAGCCCCGCCGTACAGCAGCCCATCGAGGTCTTCTGGATAGCTGCCGGGAAGCTCAGGCAGCCGGGCGGCCCGCACCGCCAGAGCCAGAACCACCACCAGCCAGAGGGCGAACCAAACCCAGCGGTTCAGCGACCCCAAGCGCAGCCAGGGCCGGGCCACTCCTGGAACGACATGGGGTCCCAAGACCCCCTACTCCTGGGGCACCAGGGCGAGCAGCCGCTCGCGGAAATCGCCCTTGGCCATCCCCCCCTTCAGTTCGCCGTGGATAACGAAGTCGGGCTCTTCCGGGGCAGTCACCAACAGGTAGGTGGGCCAGCCCATGCCTTCTTTGGTGGGGTACTGGGCCAACAAAACCCGGCGGTAGCGGCGGTAGGTGTCGGTGTCCTGCAGCATCACGCTCACAAAGGAGAGCCCCAGTTCTTCGGCCACCTTGGCGTCGTAGTGACCCATGCGATGGCAGGTGCCACAGTCCTCCGAGCTGAATTTGACAACGGTGAGGGGGGCCATGGCCACAACGAAACATTGCTGGCGGCGATGGTAAGCAGCCAGGGCTACGGCCCGCCCATCGCCACCAGTCGCTCCAGGCACCCCTCAACGACGCTCGGCATCCAGACGCTCGGCGCGCAGCTGGCGTAACCGTTGCCCCAATTGGGGTCCGGGCGTCATGCCGGCCTCGATCAATGCAGCGGCCGTAAGGGGCGAACGCAGATGGCGCCAGCGCAGCCACCAGCGCAGCAGCGGCCGACGCCAGGGTCCGCCCGCCGCGGCCACTAGGGCCACCGCCTCGGCCGTGACTCCGGGGGACTCCAACAGGTCACACCACCGCGATGGGGCCCACAGGGCTGGCGCCTGCCCCGGGTCCAGGACAGCCAGGCGCTGCCCCAAGACCCTCGCCTGGGCCAACAGCTGCTGGTGGCGATGGGGCAGTTGCAGCCGCTCCGCCACGGCCAGCGGGTCCCCAGCCGCCAGCAACAGGGCCGGCAGCAGGGGCAGGCCCAGCCGCTCGGCGTGGCGTAATCGCCAGGGCCAGCGCCGGTCCCGCTGCAGGTCGGGATCCAGCAGCTCCAGGGCTCGCCAAGATTGCAGCGCCTCCAGGCCGGCACGCCAGGGCTCCCGCTCCAACAGCAGGTCCAGTTCCATGCGCAGCCGGGTGGCCAACGCTGGTGGCGCCAGGCCCGGGGGATCGCCTGGACGCCAGGCCCAGGGCCAGCGGGCCAGGGTGGTGGCCCATTGCTCCAGGCTGTCGGGGGCGAGGGCAAACCCCAGCCGGGCGGCATAGCGGGCGCCGCGCACGATGCGGGTGGGATCGTCCTGCAGGCTGGAGCCATGCAGCAACCGCAGCTGGCGGCAGCCCAGATCGGCCTGGCCGCCATGGGGGTCGAGCAGCGTCACACTGCCATCCCCCACCATCAGGGCCATGGCGTTGATGCTGAAATCCCGGCGCGCCAGATCATCCGCCAGGCTGCCGAAAGCCACGCTTGGATTCTCCCCGGGGGCGGCATAAACCTCCTGGCGGGCACTGGCCAAATCCAGCAGCAGCGGCCCCTCCTCCAGGTTCAGTTCCAATTCGGCCGTGCCATAGGCGGTGTGCTCGCGGTAGCTGAGGACGCCAGCAGGGCCGAGCCGCTGGACCAGGCGGCGCGCCAGCCGGTGGGCGGGGGCAACGGACGGATCGCCTGCCTCGATGGGGGCCGGTTCCACCACCAGATCCAGATCCGGCACCCCCTGCCAGGGATCGTGATGCACCCGATGCAGCAACAGGTCCCGCACCGCCCCACCCACCAGGGCCAACCGATCTGCCGCCGCTGCCGCCGCAAGCAGGGATGGCAGGGAGGGGGGCAATCCCGGCAGATCGACGAAGGCGCTTGCAGGCAAGGGGGCAAGGGAGAATGGGCGCATCATCCCGGAGCTTCCCGTTGTCCGCTCTGACGCGCTGCCTGGAGGAGGAGGCGGCGGCAATCGCCGCCAGTGCCCACCGTCTGGATGGCCAACAAGTGGAATCCGCCCTGGAACTGCTGGATCGCTGCGCCGCGACCCGCGCCAAGCTCGTGATCACGGGGGTGGGGAAAAGTGGGATTGTGGCGCGCAAAATCGCCGCCACCTTCTCCTCGATCGGCCTGATGGCCATCTTTTTGAACCCGGTGGATGCCCTGCACGGCGACCTGGGGGTGGTGGCGCCAGACGATGTCACCCTGCTGCTTTCCAACAGCGGCGAAACCCAGGAGGTGCTGGAAATCCTGCCCCACCTCCGCCGCCGGGGCACCGCCCGGATTGCCCTGGTGGGCCGGGTCAACTCCAGCCTGGCGCGGGGTTGTGACGTGGTGTTGGATGCCTCAGTGGACCGGGAGGTATGTCCGCTCAACCTGGCCCCCACCGCCAGCACGGCGGTGGCGATGGCCATCGGCGATGCCCTGGCAGCGGTGTGGATGGAACGGCAGGGCATCTCGCCCCGGGATTTTGCCCTCAACCATCCGGCCGGTTCCCTGGGTAAGCAACTGACGCTGACCGCCGCCGACCTGATGGTGGGCACCGCAAACCTGCGCCCCTTGGAAACGGGCACCCCCTTGGCGGAGCTGATTGCCCACCTCACCGCCGACGGGGTGGGGGCCTGCTGGGTGGCCCGCCAAGGGCACCCCAGCCAGCTGGGGGGACTCATCACCGACGGCGACCTGCGGCGGGCCCTGCAGAGCCATCCCCCCACCGAATGGAGCCTGCTGACGGCCAGCGATCTGATGACGGCCGATCCGATCACGGTCAGCGGCGACACCCTGGCCATCCACGCCCTCGAAGCGATGGAAACCAACCGCCGCAAGTCAATCAGCGTGCTGCCGGTAGTGGGCGAGGACCGCCTGATGCTTGGACTGCTGCGCCTCCACGACCTGGTGCAGGCCGGACTGACCACCGGCGCCTGAGGGCCTCAGGCGCCAGCCGCGGCCAAGGCCCGGGCCTGCTCCAGTTGCTCAGCCGTATCCACCGACAGGGACTCCCCCGCCACTGCAAAGGTGCTGATGGCGATGCCGGCCTCCAGCAGGCGCAACTGCTCGAGCTTCTCGATGGCCTCCAGGGGGGAATCGGGCAAGGCCTCCCAGCGGGCCAGCACATCAGCCCGATAGCCATACAGCCCCACATGGCCCCAATAGGGGGCATGGGCGTGCCAATGGGCTGGATCGACGCCGCGTACATGGGGGATGGCCGAACGGGAGAAGTACAGGGCCTGACCGCCGCTGCTCACCAGTGTTTTGACCACATTGGGATCATGCAGATGGTCAGCCCCCAGGCGGTAGACGGGGGTGAGCACCTGGGGCACGGGCAGACGGGCCTCAAATTCGCCGGCCATGGCATCAATCACCGCCGGATCCAGAAACGGCTGGTCGCCCTGAACGTTGATGATCACAGTCTGGGTGAGGTCTGCCGCTGCAGGGTTTCCAGCCAGGGCAACGAGGGGCTCCAGCACTGAAGCAATGCGTTGGCTGCCGGAATCACAGGCAGGACTGGTGGCCAGGGCAGGGAAACCCCAGGCTGCTGCCGACCGCATCAACTCATCATTGTCGGTGCAGAGCACCACTGCAGCGGGTCGGTGGGCCAGGGCGCAGCGCTCCAGGACTCGCTGCAGCATGGGCTTGCCGCCGATGTCGGCCAAGACCTTGCCCGGCAACCGGGAGGATTCCAGTCGGGCCGGCACCGCCACCACGAACCGCATCAGCGTCGTTCCTGCTGGGCTGAGCCTATCGCTGGTCACCAAGCCGAGTTCACCAAGCTGAGTTCACCAAGCCTCAGTTAGGCGCCGGGCCCGTGCCACCAAAGCGGCCACGGCGGCGGGGTCCGCGGCGGACCGTTCTGCCGCCTCAACGGCTCGATAAAGATCCGCCACCCGCCAGGCCTTGCTGGCGGCCTCGGCGCCATGGCGCGGAATCAAGTGCACATGCAAGTGGGGGGCGCCTTCCCCGAAAGCGATCACGTACACCCGCTCACAACCGGTGAGTTGGCGCACCAGGGCACAACTGCGAGCCAGGGCCTCGCCGAACGTGGCCGCTTCGGCTTCGGAGAAGTCGGCGGGGCCGCCCAGGTGGCGGCCGCTGTCGAGCAATAACCAGCCCAGCAGGGGCGCCGGCGCCGGATGGTGGCGCAAAACCCAACCGCTGCCGAAGCGGGCGATGCCATCGACCTGCCAGGCGTGGGGATCGGCGTGGAGCCCACAGATCGGGCAGCCGGGAGCAGCGCCGTTGGGCGGCGCAGCGGCAAGGGGTGGGGTCATGGCACGGAGGGGGCCGGGCTGCGAAGCTGAGTTGAAAGGCCCGCAGGCCCCGGGCCCGCTCCACTTTCCCCCATCCCACCCCCACCCCTTCGCTGCCGTGCCCCCGCTCCAGCCCCTGCCGGCGGCCACGGATGCCGCCGAGCCGCCGCCCGAGCCGCCGCCGCTGACGCCGCTGCCGGTGGTGGTAGTCACGGTGGCTTACCACAGCGAAGCGGTGCTGCCGGCCCTGGCCCAGGATCTGGCCCGCCAACGCCAACCGCCCCAGCTCTGGCTGCTCGTCGACAACAGTCCCCTGTCGGCCCCATTGGACCTGGAACCGCTGCGGACCGCCGCCCAGCCCCCAAGCGACCAGGCCGCCAACCTGGTGCTGCGGCGCCTGAGGGGCAACGAAGGGGATGGCTTCGGGGAGGGCTGCAACCGGGCCCTCAACCAGCTGGCGGCCCAGGGCTGGGACGGCTGGGTGTGGTTGCTCAATCCCGACACTCGCCTACCGGGCGGCGAGGAACTGGGCCAATTGGGGCACCAGCTGGCCCAATTGGCCCAGCGGGCCGTGGTGGGCACGGCGGTGCTCGATGACCTTGGCGGGTTGGAGGCCAGTGGGGGCTGGATCGACCCGGGCCTGCGTTTCCGCTCCCGCCGTGTGGAGGCGACCGCCCTCAGCGCGGGGGGGGCCTTGGCGGTGGACTGGCTGAGCGGCTGCAGCCTGGCCCTACGGCCCAGCGCCCACGAGCCGCCCGCCCGCTTCGACCCCGCCTTTCCTCTTTATTACGAAGATATGGATCTCTGCCTGCGGCTATCGGCCCGGGGTGCCCCCGTGGTGTGGCTGCCCCAACCGAGCGTGCGCCACCACCGCGGTCAGGGGTCCAACGCGGGGGAACCCCTGCGCCGGCGCCTCTCCACCATCA
>JBIIJV010000192.1:0-5651 GCA_044233545.1 Cyanobium sp. | reverse complement strand
TGGGTGCTGCTGCTGCGCACCTTGAGACTCCTGGCCCTCACCCTGCTGCGCCTGCCCCTGCAACCCCGCCGCAGCCTGGCGGTGCTGCAGGGGATCGGCCCAGCGTTGCGCCCCCAACCCTGCCAGCGATGAGGGACCCCTCGCCGCTGGCCCTGTTCAACGGCAGCTATCTGGGCCAGCGCCCCACCGGCATCGGTGTCGTGGCACGCGACTTGGTGAATGCCCTCGATCCCGCCCTGGTGCCCCTGCTGGACCCCCTGGGCGGCGATCGGCCCCACAGCCTGCCGATTGCCGCCAACCTCTCCCCCGAGTTCGGGCGCCAGGGCCACTGGCGGCGGTTGCTGTGGACCCAGAACGAACTGCCGAGGCTGCTGCGGGCCAGTGGAGCGCCCCTGTTGCTCTCGCCACTGCCGGAAGCCCCCCTGCTGCGGGGCGTGCGCTCAGTGGTGCTGGCCCACGACCTGCTGCCCCTGCGCTACCCCCAACTCTCGCCGCTACTGGCCTACCACCTGGCCTATGTGCCCCTAGTGCTGCACCGGGCGGTGCGGGTGCTGTGCAACTCCGAAGCCACCGCCCGGGAGGTGCATGGGCGACTGGGGGTGCCGGCCCGGCGCCTGGTGCCGATCCGGCTGGGCTTCGATCCGGGGCTACTGCGGCCGCTGGGGTTGCGACGGGAGGCATTTTTTCTGGTGCTGGGCCGCCACGACCCCCACAAGAACCTGGACCGGGTGCTGCGGGCTTTCGCCAAGGTCAAGGATCCCGGCGCCCCCCTGCGGCTGAAGCTGGTTGGCCCCCACGACCGGCGCTACACACCCCGCCTGCAGGCCCTGGCGCAGGAACTGGGCATCGCCGAGCGCTGTGACTGGTTGCCCTGGGTCAGCGATGGGGAGCGCCTGCAGCTGCTGAATCGCGCCCAGGCCCTAGTGCTGGCCAGCCTTTGGGAGGGCTTTGGCCTGCCGGCGTTGGAGGCCATGGCCTGCGGGGCTCCAGTGGTGGCCGCCCGGGCCGGCGCCCTGCCGGAGGTGGTGGGGGACGCGGGCCTGCTGGTGGATCCGCGCTCCAGCGACGCCCTCAGCGCGGCCCTGGACCAGCTGCTGCGGCAACCGGGCTTGGCAGCCGGATTGGCGGCGGCGGGCCCCCGCCGGGCCGCGGGCTTTGACTGGCGGACCAGCGCCAACCAGGTGCTGGAAGTGCTGCGGGAGTGTGGGTAGCGGGAGTGTGGGAAATCGAAGCCTCCAGCAGCCCCAAGGCCAAGCATGATGGCCGCGACCATCGGAAAGGTCCATGCAGGATCAGGAATATCACGTGCTCGCCGCCTTGGAGCAGCGGCATTGGTGGTATCGCAGCCTGCGCCGGCGGGTGGTGGAGCGACTCCAGCGGGAAGCCAGCCGCCAGGGCCATGCCTTGAAAGTGTTTGACGCCGGCTGCGGCACAGGCGGCATGTTGGCTGAGCTGCAGGCCCAGGCGAGCATTGCCTGCAGCGCTGGCTGCGACCTCCATCCCCTAGCCCTGAGCTACGCCCGCGAGCGGGGGCTGCAGGTGGTGGAAAGCTCAGTCAATGAGCTGCCGGTGGGGGACGCTCTCTATGACGCCGTGATCTCCCTGGATGTGCTCTATCACCGCCAGGTCGATCCGCCCCGGGCCCTGGCCGGCATGGCGGCGATGCTGCGCCCGGGGGGCTTGCTGTTGATCAATGTGGCGGCCATGCCCTGCCTGGAACGGCGCCACGATCGACGGGTGATGGGCGGACGCCGGTACCTGGCCGACGGGCTGGGGCGTCAGGTGCGGGCCGTTGGCTTGCAGACCGAATCGGTGTCCTATTGGAATTCCTGGCTGACGCCCCTGCTGTGGCTGCAGACCCGGCTGGAAGCGCTGCTGCCGGAAGGAGACGACAACCAGAATTCCGATGTGGCCTTGCCCCCCATCTGGATCAACAACCTGCTAATCGGCTTGCTGCAATGGGAAGAGCGAGTCTCCAGCCGCCTGCCCCTGCCCTGGGGCAGCTCCTTGATGCTGCTGGCCCGGCGGCCATGACCAGCCGTCCTTGGGCCTTACTGCGGCGTGGACTGAATTCAAGTCTGCTGCGCTATCTGCTGGTGGGGGGCAGTGGGGAGCTGCTGTATCTGGGCCTGTTCGCGCTGGCGGTGCGTTCCGGACTGTCCAACATGGTGGCGATCAGCCTGGCCGGCGGCATCTGCCTGGTTTTCAATGCAGTCATGCATGCCCGCGTCAGCTTTCGGGTGCGCTTCAGCCGTTCGCTTTTGGTGCGATACATCGCCATCCAATCGCTCGGCATGCTGGTCAGCCTCCTAACCGCCGCCATGCTGGAGCGACTGCCGAGGCCTTTTTCCAGCTCACTGGTGGTGGGTTTGGCTTCCTATGGCTCCTGGTCCGCCCTCTCGTTTGGGCTGACCAGGGCCGCCTACCGCCGCTCCGGCGCTGCCGCTGGATTGGGCTCAAGACACACCAACCAGCGCCCCTGATAGGGCACGATCGCCCCCGGCTGCGGATAGGCGCGCGGCAGGGGGGCAGGCCAGCGCGCACCTCGGCCTCCTTGCCCTCACTCCGATAGGCAATGTGATTCACCTTCACTTTGTGCAGAATAAGGAAAATGGCCGGGATGCTCCAATCATCAACATTCCAAGTGGGGGAGGTCAGCTCCTGCCAGTGAGTCGCTAGAAACAGGGAAGCAAAAATGAAGCCCCAACGCAGCCACGAGGACGAAAGACTAGGCATAAATAATATAATCAGAATCTATCAAAATTCGGCATCAGCCAAAGTCTTGTATCCCGCACCGCCTCATCCCTTATCAGGCGCCACAAATTGGCATCCGCGTGCCTGGGCAGCGCCACGACCAACTTGACGCCGGGTCCGCAGAGGGATAGGGCGGCGAGCAACACCAGGCTTTCGCCCACCACCACCACCCCCCCAAACCCCCGCAGCGCCGCCTCGGGGGGGCCGCCCAGGGTGTGGTCCTCGGGCGCCAGGGGCCCGCTCCAATGACGTTTCGACGCCACGGGATGGGGTACCAGCCGCCAGGGGTGGGGCCAGTGCGCCGCCTCAACAGCCAGCCGCTCGACCCCAGGCGAATCCACGATCAAAGTGCGAAAGGACCGCCCGGGCGCGAGACCACCCGCAGCAGTAGGGGTGCCATAGAGGGGGCCCAGCTCGCGGCAGTCGAAACGGGCGCACCAGGGGGCGCGATGGGCCGGCCGATCCGAAAACAACCAGCAGGGGATGCCGGCGGCAAACATCAGGGGATCCAGGGCCCGCGGCTGCAACCGGTACTGGTCGAGTCCGTCGTCGAGCAACTCCAGTTGGCGGCCATGGCGGGCCAGCACCCGCAGGGCCCGGCCGGCGCCGCGCAGATGGGCCAAGCGCAGGCGTCCCACCAGCCCCAGCCGCGCCGCCAGGGCCAGGGCGGCCATGCTGAGGGGGTTGATGGGCCAGCGCCAGGGCCAAAGGCGCCGATCCCCGGCCTCCAGGGCGAGGCGGCTGGGTTCGTAGAGCAGCAGCTCAAACCGCAGCGCATCGGCAGGCTGGCTGTGGCGAATCCGCCGCGCCGCCTCCAGGTGGATGGCATTGAAGGCCAACACCACCTGGACCATGGTCAGCGCCCCTGGTCCAGGCAATCGGGGCCATCAGCGCCACGGACGCGCGCCAGGCGGCCGCGGCCGACGGAGAGCAACAGCGACGGCCCATGCAACAGGCGGCGTCCGGTGTGCCACCACAGCCGATGCCACCAGCGCACCTGCCACTGGCCTGAGCGGGGCGGCGGGACCAGCTTGATCGGCAGTTCCTCCAGAAAGATGTCGGGGATGGCGAGGAAACAACCCCAGAAGGTCATGCGGCGGGCATGGTCGATCTCATCAGCGCTTTCGGCCTCCAACTGGGGCCGGGAGCCAGCCACCAGGCGCCAGCCCCCCCCAGGCTCCATGGCGTAGCTGCAATGCCGGGCCGCGGCACCCCAGGGAGCATGGGCGGCCACCAGGCGGTTGGCCAGCCGCGAGGCCCGCATCGCGGCCAAGCCCTGGGAGGCCAGCAAGGAGCCAGCTCCCGTTTGGCCCCCCGCCCGCTCCGCATCGGTGTGGCTGATCAGCTCCAACCAATCGGCGGGGATCCAGGCAGGCTCCTGGGCCAGTAGCTGACTCAGACGGATGCGCAGCTCCTTGTCATCGAATCCATAGCCGACCAGGAGCTCATGGAATCCACCCACCGCCTCAAACAGGGAACGGGCCAGCAGCATCTGGCCCTTGCGTCCCTCCCCGCCGCTGCCAAAGGCGCAGGGACGACCCGCCACCGCCAGCTGGGGCGCGCCCGGGTCAAAGCGGGCTGAGGGCCAGGCGTCCGCATCCAGCTTCAAGATCAGCTCGCCCCGCGATTGGGCCACGGCGAAGTTGTAGGCCCGGCAGAGATTCCACTGCCGCTCCCCCTCCACCCGCAGCAGCCGCAAACGGGGATCCGGGGGCAATTGCTCGCGCCGCAGCGGCTGGCGGCTGCTCCAATCCACCACCAGGTGCTCGCTATGCCATGGCAGGGCGGCAACCCGGGGCGCCGACTGCAACAGGTGGTGGCCCCGGTTCATGCAAACGGTGACGATGCTGAGGCTCATGAACCCACCCTTGGGGCACCGCCAACCTGCGGCTTGTGCCTGCCCTGGCGTCCCCGCGCCAACTCCATGGCCCCGACCACTAGGCGCACTGGCAGCTGCAGCAGCTGCCGTCCGGTGTACCACCAGAGCCGATGCCAAAGCCGCACCTGCCACACCCCCCCACGGGCAGGGGGGAAGAGTCGATAGGGCAACACCTCCAGGCACACCTCGGGTATCGCCAGGAAATGGCCCCAGAAAGTCATGCGGCAGGCATGCTCGATCTCAGCGGCCACGGCCCCAGGGGGATGGGGCACCGAGGCGGGCTCCACCCGCCAGCGGCCGGGCTGCTCTTCTTGATAGCGACTGGCCCGACTGCGGGGCCCCCAGGGGCAATGGGCCGCCACCAGTCGGTTAGCCAGCCGGGTGGCCCGCATCGCCGCCTCGCCGCGGTTGCTGGCGATGCTGCCGGCCCGATCGCCAGCTCCCCGTTCGGCGCGCTCAGTGTCGGAGTGGGCAATCACCGCCAACCAAGCCTCCGGAATCGGCGCCGGTTGGATACCGAGCTGCATCCCCAGCCGAGCCTGCAAATCCTTGTCATCAAATCCGTAACCCACCAGCAGTTCATTGAAGCCGCCCACCGCCGCAAGCAGGCGCCGCTCGATCAGGAACTGACCCTTGCGCCCCTCAGGCCCGCTGCCAAAGGCACACAGCTGCTGCTGGCTGGGGTCAGCGGCGAGCCCCTGCAACTGGGCTGCCGCCGGATCAAAGCGCTCGGTGGGCCAGGCATCGGCATCCAACTTCAAGATCAGCTCGCCGGTGGCCCGGGCGAAGCCAAAGTTGTAGGCCCGACAAAGGTTCCAACGGCCCTCACCCTCGACCCGCAGCAGCCTCAGACGGGGATCAGGGGGGAGGTCCTCGCGGCGCAGGGGTTCGCGGCTGCTCCAATCGACGACCAGGTGCTCGTCATGCCAGGGGAGCTGGGCCACCAAGGGGGCCGAACGCCAAAGGTGGTCCCGGCGATTCATGCACACGGTCACGACGCTGAGGCGGTGCTGGCCGG
>JBIIJV010000032.1:0-18731 GCA_044233545.1 Cyanobium sp. | reverse complement strand
TTAGTCCCACAGGCTCAGGGCATCATCCCTGGCCCCGAACCACTCGGCCGCCAACGGCCCTCCCATCGTTCGCTGTTCCCGGAACCAGGGCCCCCCCAGGGTCCAATGCAACAGGATTGGCCCGCCAGCCTCAGCGCTGGCCTGCGGTGCGAGCTGCACGTCCACCAGGTGATTCCAGCGGTTGGGGAGGGAACCTACCTCGTGGTCACCGGCGAGCCAGTGGAAACGATGCAGATCCAAGCCACTGGCGCTGTTGACATACTCAGGAGTCAGAGCTGTACAACGGCAACAGTTGAACAACATCAAAGAACTCCAGTTCTTTTTGGGATAGGGGCTTTGAACCTCGCCCAAAAATTTGACCGTCTCATTGGGCACATGTTCGTGCTTTACACAAAGCAGGGCATATTGATCATCGCGCAAATCCCAGAGTTCACTGATATCACCGCGACAAAGCATGTCGCAATCCATGAATATCGCCCAGCCTTGATAGCCCATCAGCGCAGGCACCAGGAAGCGGGTGAAAGAAAAGCTGGTGCTCTGTTTGGGATCTCGCTCGCGCCAAAATACCGACTGCAACTGGCTGTTCACGATCGGCGTGATCGCCAGGGGCCGACTGCTCTGCTGATACAGGCTGTCGATCAGCACGTTGGTGGCGGCGCGCTCGCGGGAGTCGTAGCCGATGAAAATCGGGATGGGGGGCAACGCTGTTCCCTGGGCCAACGCCTGCCGGGTCTTGGGGCAGGGCTAATCTAGATCCTTGGCTGCCGGCAAGGGCGGGACAGAGACCAGGTAGTTGCGCTCCAGTAAACGGCGCAGATCTCGGGCCATCATCAGCACGCCCTGCTCGTTGAGATGGTCGCGATCTCGGTAGAGAAGCGTGCCGTCTTGATCGTGGCTGCGGCAAAGGCCGTCTGGGCACAGAGCAGTCGTGGGATCAAAGATCTGCACATTGCGATGTCTGGCGGCGACGGCGGCCAGCACCCTGTTGATGGCGGCGTTGTCGGCCCGATGGGTTGCCAGGGTCTGCACCAGCCGCTGGTCGCAGGCTTTTGGCAGCGAGGGTCTAAACCACTGTTTCACACAGAGGTTGGGATCCAGCCTCAGGTCCATAAATCGCGGATTGCCCGCCACGATCACCAGTCGCACCCCCCTGGCTGCCAAGCGGGCGGCCAGCTGATCTAAAGCTTGGTGGTAATAGACCACTTTGGCGGCCGGGTCGGTCACTTTGTTTCCCTTGCCATCGATCTGCATGGAGCGGGTGTCAGCGCCTGCACCAAAATGGGAACGAAAGTAGTTGTTAATCAGCACCAGATCCCCCGGCCTGGCGGCCTCCAGCGTGGCCGCCATCGCCTGCTGGCCGAAGGCCCAGCAGCCCGTGGATTCATGGCCGGAGGCGGAAGGCGGCAGGGGACAGCCACCACGCGAAAGGTGGCTGATCTGCAGGGGCAGCTCCTCGTGCAGGCGTTGCAGCAGCGGCATCAAGGCCAGGGCATGGCTGTCGCCAAGGACGAACAGTCGCTGCCGGTCTCCCGGGCGCCTGGGGGTGGTGCAAAGGCGCACGGTGGTGGCGAAATCGCTTTGAGAAATCCCAGGATCCGAGTGGCAATTCTCACCGTTCACGGTGGTGCCGGCCAGGCCCACCTGACGGTTCCAGTTCCTAGCCACGCCAGGGTCAACACCACTGAATAACCTGCCCCGCAGCGGACGGCCGAACAAGACCAACAACAGGCTTGTTCCCAGGACCAGCAGCAAGCCGTAAAGCAAGGCCCGCGCCGGCGTGCCACCCCAGCGGGCAACGCGGAGCGGCTTCTCAATCGCGTGGTGGGAAACAACGGACAACAGCAGAATCAGGGCCAACTGGAAGGGCACTGTTCGAGCTTCTATGCCGACGGTCCAGGTACTGAGCGAAATCACGCTCCAATGCCAGAGATAAAGCGCGTAGGAAATCAGACCGATGTAACGCAGCGGGCCAGCGCCCAACAGCCTTTGGGTCCGTTGGCCAGGGGTCAGCTGCAGCAGTAGCAAGGCCGTGACCAGGACCACCGCCACGGTGACCCAGGTCGCAAAGGAACGGGGCAACACCAGCAGGCCAAGCAGGGCGACCACCAGGATTGCCGGCGCCGGCAAGGGGAAACCTCGGCCAGCCAGGGCCTCGGGCCGGGAGCGCCAGGCCAGAAAGGCCAGCGCTCCGGCAGCCAGTTCCCAGAAACGGACAGGAAAAAAATAAAAAGTCCAGTCAGGATCGCGCCCATTCATCACAATCCAGCCAACTAGAGAAGCCAGGCTCAGCAGGGCCAAAGCAAGGCCAAGATTCCTACCAGCACCAGGCCTATGGCGAGAAAATCAACTGGCAAAAACCAGTATCGGAAACAAAAAATAAAATTGCTCTTCCACACCCAGCGACCAGGTGTGAGTGAAGGGATTGAGGGCTGTAGAAGAGGCGAAATAATCCGATTGCTGCGCCTGTAGCGTGATATTGCTAACACCAAAAAGGGCAGCGATTCCGGTTGTCCAGGTGGCATTGAATTCGTCTGACCCAGGCGAGATCACAAAGGCGCCGACGAGCATCGTGACCAGAATGCAGGTCATCAACAGGGGTATCAGCCGCTTGATCCGTCGGGCGTAGAAACCCAAAAGAAACGGACGCCAATCGGACTCCTGATGGCGGGCCAGTGATGCGGTGATCACAAAACCCGAGATCACGAAGAACACATCCACCCCCAGAAAGCCGCTGGGTAGCAGGTGTTCGTTGAAGTGAAAGATGATCACCGCAAGCACGGCGATCGCCCGCAGACCATCGATCTCCGGGCGATAACTGGAAACGGGTGGACGCCGATCCATGGCAAACCCAAGCGATTCGAGGCTAAGGGGACGTCCCAGCAGCCCTGCGGAGCCGAAGGTACACAGCCCGTACTGGCCCCACCAGGGGGCCTCGGTACGATCCCCCCATGAGCTTCCTCGCCGGCCTCAACGACGCCCAGCGCAAGGCCGTCGATCACCACACCGGGCCCCTGCTGGTGGTGGCCGGTGCCGGCAGCGGCAAGACCCGCGCCCTGACCCATCGCATCGCCCACCTGATCGGCCACCACGGCGTCGATCCGGCCGAGGTGCTGGCCGTCACCTTCACCAACAAGGCGGCCCGGGAGATGAAAGAGCGCCTGGAGCTGTTGCTGGCCCAGAAGCTGGCCCAGAGCCAGTTCGGCCAACCCTGGAGCACCCTGCCGGCGGCGGAACAGCGGCAGCTGCGGGGTCGCATCTACCGGGAAGTGATCAAGGACCTCTGGATTGGCACCTTTCACGCCCTGTTCGCCCGGCTGCTGCGCTTCGACATCGACAAGTACAAGGACGGCGAAGGGCTCAGCTGGACACGCCAGTTCTCGATCTATGACGAGAAC
Organism: Cyanobium sp.; assembly: GCA_044233545.1. GTDB lineage: Bacteria > Cyanobacteriota > Cyanobacteriia > PCC-6307 > Cyanobiaceae > Cyanobium. Next base: position 15,336 of record JBIIJV010000032.1, on the reverse strand, counting down.
GACGCCCAAAGCCTGGTCAAGGAAATCGTCACCCAGGAGCTGGGACTGGATCCCAAGCGCTTCGAACCCAAGAAGGTGCGCTGGGCCATCAGCAGCGCCAAGAACCAAGGCCAACTGCCGGAGCACCTGGAGGCCGAAGCCCGGGGCCAGCGCGATCGCCAGGTGGCCCAGGCCTACCGCCATTACCGGCGGGCCCTGGCGGCCAACAACGCCCTCGACTTCGACGATCTGCTGCTGTTGCCCGTGCAGCTGCTACGCCAGAACGAACAGGTCCGCCATTACTGGCATCGCCGCTTTCGCCACGTGCTCGTGGACGAATACCAGGACACCAACCGCACCCAGTACGACCTGATCAAGTTGCTGGTCACCGATGGCCAGGACCCCGAGAAATTTGAAGGATGGGGCGAGCGCTCGGTGTTTGTGGTCGGCGACGCCGACCAGAGCATCTACAGCTTCCGGGCAGCGGATTTCACCATTTTGATGGGCTTCCAGAAGGATTTCGGCGATGGGGCCGCCGATGAAACCACGGCCACGATGGTGAAGCTGGAGGAGAACTACCGCTCCACCGCCACGATCCTGGAGGCCGCCAACGCCCTGATCGCCCACAACAGCGAGCGCATCGACAAGGTGCTGCGGCCCACCCGCGGCGAGGGCGAACCGATCCACCTGATCCGTTGCGATGACGAAATCGCCGAAGCCGAAGCGGTGGTCCATCGCATGCGGATGTTGGACGCCGCCCACCCGGATCTGCGCTGGGGCGACATGGCGGTGCTTTATCGCACCAATGCCCAGAGCCGGGCCCTGGAAGAATCCCTGGTGCGCTGGGGCATCCCCTACCTGGTGGTGGGCGGCCTGCGCTTCTACGACCGCCGTGAAATCAAAGATGTGCTGGCTTACCTGCGCCTGCTGGTCAATCCCGCCGACAGCGTCAGCCTGTTGCGGGTGCTGAATGTGCCCCGCCGCGGCATCGGCAAGACCACCGTCGAGCGCCTCAGCGATGCCGCCGCCCAGCTGGGCCTGCCCCTCTGGGAGGTGGTCAGCGATGCCGAGGCGGTGCGCTCCCTCGGCGGGCGGTCGGCCAAGGGCCTGCTGCAGTTCGCTGAACTGATCAATGATCTGGCCCGCCGCGCCCAGGATTCACCCCCCTCCGAGCTGGTGCAACGGGTGATGGAGCAGAGCGGTTACGTGGCCGAGCTGATCGCCGAGGCCAGCGACGAAGCCGAGGAACGCCGCCGCAACCTCCAGGAGCTGGTCAATGCCGCTTTGCAGTACCAGGAGGAGAACGAGGAGGGCTCCCTGGAGGGCTTCCTGGCCAGCGCCGCCCTGGCCAGTGATGCCGACAGCAAGGACACCGCCGCCGACCGGGTCACCCTGATGACCCTCCATGCCAGCAAGGGACTGGAATTTCCGGTGGTCTTCCTGGTGGGACTGGAGCAGGGATTGTTCCCCAGCTACCGCTCCCTGGAGGATCCAGCCGCCCTGGAAGAGGAACGCCGCCTCTGTTACGTGGGCCTCACCCGAGCCAAGGAGCGCCTGTTCCTCAGCCACGCCAGCGAACGGCGGCTGTGGGGCGGCATGCGCGAACCGGCCGTGCCCTCGGTGTTTCTCTCCGAGCTGCCCGCCGAGCTACTCCAGGGAGACCTGCCCCAAAGCGGCGGGGCGGCGATTCGCCGCGAACAGCGGCTGGAGCGGCTCACCCGCGTTGATCGGGACGACAGCCGGCGGGTGGCGGCCGGGGGAGAAGCGGCCCGCCCCGCTAACGCCGTGCGGCGCCGCGCCCCCGCCCGCCCCTGGGCCGTGGGCGATCCGGTGCGGCATGCCAGTTTCGGAGTCGGTACGATCACCCACCTCTTCGGCTCCGGGGAAAGGCTCTCCCTGGCGGTGAAGTTTGAGGGGATGGGACCCAAAATTCTGGATCCTCGGCTGGCGCCGATCGAGCCTGTGTCCACCGATCCGAAGTGAGCCCGGGCGCCACTGCCACCAGGGGGCCTACCCCCAGGGTGCTGGTGCCCACCGGAGGACTGATTCACCTGGTTCACCAGTTGGCCGTGGTGCAGACGCTGCCGCAGTTCCAGGCCCGGTCACCAGGCCCAGCGCCCCCCATCGCCGTTGTGATCACGGGGGTTCTCACCAAAGACCCTGTCGCCCTGGCCAGCATTCAAGCCCCCATCGAGCGCTGGTTGGCACGGCTGCGCCAGCACAACCCCAGGGACTTCGCGGGCCTCCATCAGGTCACTGATGCCGAGGCCCTGCGGCCTGGAGAGTGGGATCTGGCCTGTCTCAACAACCAATGGCTGAAGGACCAGCGCCGACTGGTGCAGAGACTGGCCATCCCCGAGGTGGTGGTGTGTGGTGATGGCCTGGGGCTGTACTACCGCTGCCCGCGGGAATTGCGGGCCCTGGCCCCCAGCCTGCTGGGCCGGCCAATCCGCGAGGCGGGCTGCAGGGTGCACTACGTGCTCAGCGGTCGCCAGCCCCGCTGGCATCGTCCCCCGATCGACCCGGCACCGCCACCCATAACCCAACGGCTGGAGTTGTTTGGCACGTTGCTGGCCTCGGAAGCCCCAACGGCTGCCGGCTGGGTCCACCTCTGCCAGGAAGCAAGCGACCCAGGAGGTCCGATCTGGCTTTGCTCGGTGCCGAACCTGGCCCACCAGTTCCCCCGCCAGCGGATCCCCGCAACGGTCCTGGAGCAGTGGCGCCAGCGATTGGAGCAACGCCATGGCTTCGCAGCCGACAGGGACAGACTGGTATTGCTAGATCACCCCAAGGCCCCACCCGCTGGCAGCTTCGGCCCCCTGGAGGCCCCGTGGCTGGCGGGCCCGGTGCGGGCGCCGGTGCCCCTTGAGGTGCTGGTGGACCAGCTTCGGCAAGCCAATCCCGACCGCCAAGTGGTCGTCACAGGACTAACTTCGGCCCTCTACGGCGTGCGGGCCCTGACCGGTGCCGAGGTGATCTGGCTGCCCTTGGGCCCCCTATGGCGCAGCAACCCCCTCTATCGCCGTAAACCACTGGAATTTCTGCACCGCTGGTTGCGGGTAAGCAGGATGCAAAATCTCACTGCCCAGCTTGATTTCTAAGCGGCATTAGGAGTGGCAATAGCAGTGGCAATAGCAGTGGACCCGCCTCAGTAACGCACCTGCCATGGCCAGCGGTCCGGCACACAGAGAAATTCATCGTTCTGACCACAGGCATAGAGCGCTGAACGCAGGATGCGCCCATCCAACCAATGCTGAAGGGTGACCCAAAGGGGAAAGATCAAGCACCAGTGGGCCCGGTAACGGTGCAGCCAAGCCAAATAAAGAATCAGCAGAAAGAAAGCGACACCATCGGCAAGGCGGCTGGTGATCTGGGCCAACCACTGCTGCTCAATCGATGCCTGGATTCCCACATACAACAAGCCAAAAACCAACAGCAGCTGGGTCAGGGGACAGCGCAACAACATCCTGGGATCCAGTCGTCGCTGCACACACGCCACCACCAGCCCGAGGGCCATGGCCCGCTGCAAACGCCCCACCACCGGGCGGAGCGGATAGAGGTTGAAATAGTCGTCGTTGCTGTAATCGCGGAAACGCTGCAGGGCGGCGGGCGCCACCAGGGCCAACAACGCCAGCACAGCCCCAACGAGCAGGAGCCAAGGCAACCAGCGGCGCCAGCCCCCTGGGCCAGCGGTGGGCTGGTCCCGGCGGCGAGCCGCCAGCTCCGGCAGTCGCACCAGCCAAGGGGAAACGCTGATCGGCAGGTTCCAGATAAATGTGTTGTGGCTGAGGGCCGACAGCAGCACCCCCACTCCCAGCCCACTCCTGGGGGGCTGGGCTAGACGGGCACTCTGCAAAAACAGGGGCAGCAGCAGCAGGGAGGCCAGCGCCTGTCGACTGTGGGCGTTCTGCAGAAACCCCCGCAGCAGGGGACTGCAACAAATAAAAAGGGCCCACCAACCGGCCCAGGCCGGCGCCCGCCATCCCCGGGCCAGCAGCACGGCGGCCAGAGCGAACCCCGCGGCAATCAAGCCATGCAACCCGGCCATGCGATAGGGCAGCACCAGGATCAAGGGTCTCAGCACCACCCACAGCAGCTCCGGCGGCGAGAGGTCCGGCTTCCATTGCAACGCATGGGAAAAGCGGGTGGTATCGCTGTTGCCCCAACTCGCCAGGGTGAAGAAGATCAGAATCAGGGCTAAAAACATGCCAACAGCGGCCCACCACAGCCGCGGTCGTCGCAGCACCGCCGCCAGCTGAATCGCCAGTGCCAGCGCCACCTGGGCCCAGAACAGGGCGGCCAGCAGCTGGGGCGCCTGGGTTACCTGGTCGATCCGAAAGGGGGCAACGAGGGGAAAGGGAGGGGGAGAGGGCATCACGGATCTTCAATAGCGCACTTGCCAGGGCCAGCGGGCTACATCGCCGTTCCCCCAACTTGTCAAGGTAAAGAACACCGGCACGTGGCACAGTAAAATAATAATGTTTTTAAGCTAGAGATTTACTGCCGTCGCAGAATCCCAGCGATCTCGATCAGGAGGGCCCTAAATCCCTGATCCACGAAGACATTGGTCATGAGAGCGGTCGCCTGCATGACCTGGTCAACGCGAAAGGGGCTAATGCGGGAAAGGCGGTCAACAAGGATCAATCAACTGGGCGGACCGGCATCGGAGCGGGGAGCTGGAAGGGGAAGGGATCGCCGGCGAAACACCCGGTATTGACCACTGGTGAGATTGAGATCTCCACTGATGTCCTGCCACTGACCCGGCTCACGGTCCAAGCAAGAGCGGAAGAAGGCCTCCGTATTAGGCCCATCTGGATCCGTGCGCATCCACACCAGATGGTGGTTGGCTAGATCCGTGAGCTGATCACAGATGGCCGCCTTGTCTGTCGGCAGGACCAGTCGTCGGGTGGCCCTGCTTGGTTGAAAGTCATGTTGGTTAAGGCTCCATTGGGGACCAATGCCTGTCGTGGTAGTTCGCTGACGCAGCTGACGCTGCAGAGCCACATCTTGGGGGGCCGTGAAACCGCGAAGGCCTTTGGGTTGCCCCAGCAATGTGAACCGCGTCGCCTCCCGATCCTTCTCCAACTCCTGCACGGACGCACCGGGCTGCCGAGGCGGATGGAGGAAGCTGGCCAGAACAACATTATTGAAGAGAATCAGAGAAAGCAGCACAAGCGCCAGTGCGGTCGCACGTCTCCCGAGAAGACTGCGCTCCAGGACAGAGAAGCCTGAGATCATGATGATTACCAGGGGCAACAGGAGCAGTTGCATCTCCTCGATTTCCAAGCCCCCTCTCAAAAAGGCCCGCAAGGTTTCGAGAAGGAACATCATCGCCAGGGCCGGGATTAGGAGGACCTGATCGGCCAGCCCAAAGGGCTGACGGGCCAACCTCACGGTGAACCCGACCAATGCCAAGCAGGGCAAGCTGGCGAGCAGCCAAACGGGAAGGCCTGCCACCCTGAGGCGGAGCAACTCTCCCAGAAGGGGCAGGAAACGGTTGAACTCGGGGTGATAGCTGTGAGCAAGTTCCAAAGGGAGCAGCACCGCCCCAGCCCAAGCCTTGCCAGGGCCACCTGGTATCAACAGGTAGGGCCAAAACAGGAGGCTGAACGCCGCCAGACCACCACCGAAAACTGGCAACAGCACGGGCAGGGGGCGGGTGAATCTCAGGACCAGGAACGCCACGACAACCACCGTCAACATCGGGGACATCAATCGAGGGCAGGCCAGCATCGCCAGCACCAGAGCGGCTCCAGCTCCAGCCAATCGATGCGTGCGAAACGGGTTCGGTTCTCTGACCGAAGCTGCAACGTGGCTGAGGAGGAAGATAGCTAACACAAGAAACAGGTTGGCAAACTGCTCTAACAGGCCCGAGAGGCCATCGGGCATCATCTGGGCCATCATCACGAAAAGCATGGCCCCAGCCAGAGGCAGCAGCGAGTCAGTGGCCAAAGCCAGCAGACCTACCCCTGCCAGGTTGCCCAACGCCAGCGCCAGGAGCCCCCCCCCGTAAACATCAAGGCCAAGGATGAGCAAGCGATGGGCCGTAATGGTTCCCATCCAGGCGGAAGGCGCATAGAGCCACTGGGCCAGGGGGTGGGTGCCGTTAACCAATCCGTCATAGAGAAGCTGTCCTTCAAGTAGGCGCTGGCCGGCATAGAGCAGTTCATCCAGCCTGGTGCTATATGTGCCCGCCATGGCGGGCTGACGCAAGATACGCACCAGCAACCCCAGCAGGATCACCCCCCAGAGAGGCCGGAGGAACAATCTGTGCATCCTTAATTCCAATAGATCACATGCCAGGGAAGCCGGTCAGGCACACAAAGGAACTCATCATTTCGACCACAGCTAAGCGAGCCAATGAACGCCAAACGATCAAAGAACCAATACTGCAGGGTGACAGCAATGGGCAGAACTGTTGCACGCTGAAGACCAAGACTGCAGATCCAGACAATGAATAGAACCAACAGATAAAGGCTAACTGCATCCTGAAAGCGGCTGGTCAACTGAGGCAGCCAGGCATATTGAATGCTAAACCTGAATAGAATAAGTACACCAAAAAATAAAGCCATTGAGATGAAGGGCGCTGATTGCAAGCAAAATGACAAGCTTATTCTCTTGAGATAGCAAACAACAAGAATCGCAATGGCAAGCGAAAGCAAAAGCTGGTCAGCTTCTGGTCTCAGCAAAAAATGAGGGTAATAGTCCTGGTCCCAAAGATAGGAATTCAACCTGGCCAGAAGTCCTTCAGCATTCACAACCATCCAGGCCCCTACCCCCACAGCACCCACAGCAGGCATCCAGAGCGCATGCCTTGGAAGGCTGGGGACCTGACTCAGCCAATGGTGAATCCGCTGCAGCCAGTGTTGCCACGTCACAACAAGCGGGATGAGGGCTACAAACATTGAAGGAATATAACTTCCGTGACAAAGAGCAGCCAACATGGTCAAAGCCATCGTTCGGAAAGCCGAAAGGCGCGGTCCGCCCGCGCACCACAGCATGAGCGGCATCAGGAGAAGGGCCACCAGCGCCTGCCGGGTAACGCCCGACTGCAGGAAGTTGCGCAAGAGTGGGCTATACACCACCATCAGGGCCCACCATCCGCCCCAGGCTGGACTTCTCAGGCGATGGGCCAACCAGATCGTGGCTGCGGCGTAGCAGGCAACCACAACCCCATGCACAAAGCTGAAGCGGTAGGGCAGGTAGCGAATGAGAGGTGCCAGCAGCGACCAAAAAGGTTCACGCCAACCAAAGGTGGTGGTGGGGCTCTCCACCAACAGATAGCTCAGGCGGGTCACATCCCCCAGGCCCCAACTGGCGAGCATGAAGGTCAGGCCCACCGCGAGCACTAACGCACCAACGCAAACCCGCTGGGCCACGTCAAGGCCACGCCGGGATGCGCGATCGATCAGCCAGGCCAGGACAAGCTCGATGGCAAACAGCAGGATGAGCCCAGCCGGATCGGAACGGACCTGATCGACGCGATAGGGACCCCGTTCGGGAAAGGCCAAGACAGCAGCTACCAGTTCCATCGCTCAGGTCAGGTGTTGCTGCGGCTTAAGCAGCAGTGCCCGGAGTGCCTCGGCGGACTGAACATTTGCGAATCCCCAGTAAGGATCGAGCAACGCCTGAACGGCTGCCTGGGATTGGGGGGGCTCCAGGGAAAGGGCTGCGACAAGAACCGCACTGAGCCGCTGGCGCTCCTCCCACTCCAGAGCTTCCTCTTCCGACTTGTCGGACCACAAGCAGGTGAGATCCTGCTCAACCGCCACCGGAATCCAGTGCAGACGCCGCCCCAGGGCAACGCCGTAGCCGAGATGGGTACCGAAGGCGTTGCTGGCCAAACCGTCGCTGAGTTCGATCAGGGTTCGCAGCGAATCCAGGAACCAGGGGTTGGAGCGATGGCCATTACAGGCCACGATCCAGTCCGCAGGCAGACCTTCCAGCTCCGGGTCCTTCCAGTGCCGCAACCAGATCACCCGGCGATAGCCACCCCGACGGGCCAGATCGGCCACGGCCTCGATGCAGGCGCCCAGGTCCATGCGCCGCTCGACCTTGTCCCAGCTGTGGGCAAGCACCACCAACAAGATGGGGCCGAGCTGGCTGCGCAAGCGGGCCATGGCGCTGGCCTCCAACACGGGTCTGGCGTAGCTGATCCAGGGACCGATGGGAACCGCCGGCAGCCCATAGCGCTCGCGCAGCCAGCGAGCGCGCAGGGGACCCATGCAGATGTAGCCCCGCATCCAGGCTTTGGGGCTCTCAAAGCTGGCATTGCGGCTCACCTTGAGCCCGTGCTCCAACACCCAGGGCAGTTGGGGGCCGATCAGGGGCAACCCGGCATGGCGTTTCAGCTGCACATCGTGACCGTAATGATGGGAGGAGTTCTCCCTCTCGCGCTGGGCCGGATTGAAGAAAGCTTTCTGCAGCTTCGCATTGGTAAATGCACCGTCTTGCCAATAGTCAGCACTGACCTGGGGGGCCAGGGGCTGGCTGTGGAACGCCTGGTGCACCAGCCCTCGGTAGGCCGCCAACGACTGCCACTGGTCGCGCTCGAGACCTACCAGCCAATCCAGGGGCGGCCGCCTGTTGGCGGCCATCAGCACCTCACGCAGCCAGTGGCGCAGGCGGCCGGTTTCAATCATTGCGCCCCCTCCAGCCGGCGCGGGCCAGGCGGTCCCAGTCACCCCGGGCCTGCAGGATTGCCTCCGCCAATCGGCGCACGGCGCCGTCGCCACCCTTGCGATCCAACACCCAATCAGCCCGGTCCCGCAGGGGCAGCACCGCATCGGCCGGACAAATCAACAGACCCACAACCGGGCGCACCGCCAGATCATTGAGGTCATCCCCAACGAAGGCACACTCCCCGGGCGAAACAGCCAAAGTGCGTTGCAGTTCGCTGAGGGCGGCGGGTTTGTCCTTGACCCCGGTCAGCACATGCCGAATTCCCAGATAGCGGGCCCGTTGTTCGCTGGCGCCGCCCTTGCCGCCGCTGAGGAACGCCACCTCAATTCCCGCCTGTTGCAATAGATGGATGCCGAGGCCGTCACGCACATCGAATCGCTTGAGCACTTCACCGGATTCGGTGGTCCATAACCCCCCATCGGTGAGTACCCCATCCACATCAAGCACTAAAAGGCTCAGGCGGCGCAAGGCGATGTGGCTGCAGCGTGCGGCCCATTGATGGCGCCAAAGGCGCAAGAACGAAACGGCCACCGCGAATCAGATCACACTCTCTGCCAAGCCCGCCGAGAGCGTCGCCCGAATCGCCATCAACTGGGTCAGGAGGGCCTCCAGCCGGTGTAACGGCACCATATTGGGCCCATCGCTGAGGGCATTTTCAGGATCGGGATGGACCTCAAGGAAAAGACCGTCCACACCCACGGCAACGGCTGCCCGGGCGAGGGGGGCGACGAACTCTCTCTGGCCGCCGCTGCTGCTGCCGCGCCCCCCGGGCTGCTGAACGGAGTGGGTGGCATCGAAAATGACTGGGCAACCGAGGGCCTGGAGCTGGGGCAAGCTGCGGTAATCAACCACCAAAGTGTTGTAACCAAAGCTGTTGCCGCGCTCGGTGAGCCAGACATGCTCCGCGCCGGCATCGCGCAACTTCTTCACCACCTGCTCCATATCCCAGGGGGCCAGAAACTGACCTTTCTTGACATTGATTACTTTGTCGGTGCCCCGGGTGGCGGCGGCGGCGGCCAGCAGCAAATCGCTCTGACGACATAAAAAGGCTGGTATTTGCAACACATCCACCACCTCGGCCACGGGTGCGGCTTGATGGCTTTCATGGATATCCGTGAGCACCCGCAAGCCATAGCGCCGTTTCACTTCGGCCAACACTGCCAAGCCCTGCTCAAAGCCGGGCCCGCGGAAAGAACTGCCCGAACTTCGATTGGCCTTGTCAAAGCTGGCTTTGAAGATGTAGTCGATTCCCAGCGGTTCACAGATGGCCTGCACCCTGGCGGCAATCGCATAAACGAGATCTGCGTTCTCGATGACACAAGGACCAGCCACCAAGGTCAAGGACATCGGAACGCCTGCGGAACCATCTATCTACAAATCCTACACTTCAGCCCACCAGCCTCCTTTCCAAACCAGCAAGATCCCGGAAGGTCTCCGAACGGTTCTGCAGCTCCTGATAGGTGCCAAAGGCCTTGACTCGCCCGGCCTCAAATTCATAAATACGATCACAGCGCATCACCGTGGAAAGTCGGTGGGCGATCACCACTGTGGTGCAGCGTCTGCCGATCACATCAAGGGCTTCAATAATGTCGCTCTCAGTACGGTTATCAAGGGCACTAGTAGCCTCATCCAGTAATAAAAATTTTGCATGGCGGTAAAAGGACCGGGCCAGGGCCAGGCGCTGCCGTTGTCCGCCGGACAGCTGTAAACCATTTTCGCCAATAGGGGTGTGCAATCCATAGGGCAACTCACTGACGAATTCGTCGAGTTGGGCAGCTTCGAGGGCCTCCCAAACCGCCCGCTGATCAATCATTTCCACATCTTTGCCAAAAGCGACATTTTCGAGCACGCTGGCGTCGAGCAGATTGATGAATTGGGGCACCTGGGAGCAGGAAGCCTGCCAGGCGGGAATGTCGTTGTTAGATACGGCAATGCCATCGAGATTGAGGTGCCCCTTACCCGGTTGCAACAGGGCCAGAAGAATCTGGGCCGTCGTGGTCTTGCCGCTACCGGTGGCCCCAACAAAAGCCACCCTCGAACCCACAGGAATGGTTAGATCGACGCCCCGCAGCACCCAATCCGACGACCCCGGATAGGCATACCAAACATCCTGCAAAGCGATGCTACGGGAGGGGAAAACACCGGCCGGACTGGGCACGCCGGGGTCGCCAAGCACAGGCAGACCCGCCGGCAAGCTCAGGTACTCCAGGGTGGAATCCATCACCGGCAGACCACCCCGCAATTGGGTGAGGGAAGCAAAGAAATCCTGCAGGGGCGGGGTAAGACGCAGGGCCGCCACCGAGAGGGAGGCCATGAAGGGCAGCATCGACATCATGTCGGAGCGGTCCCCACGCAGTAGTGGCGGTACGGCGCCCAAGAGGAAAATCAGGGTGATACCCAGCGGCTCAATCAGCATGCGCGGGATGATCGGCAAGATTTCCGCCACCCAGGCGTGGCCCTTGGCCCGTTCACCCGTATTGACAAAGGCCCTACGGAAGTGATCTTCGGAGGCGGTCAGCTTGATATCCCTAATCGAACCCAAGGATTCAAATAAGATGTGGGCTGTCATTGACTCAAGCCTGATTTTTTGCCTGGAATTGTGACGCAAATAGGGGGTTATGGACTGGGAAAGAAGCACGTAGGCGCCCAGCAAACAGCCGATAAGGATTAGGGCAGAACCGCGGCCAATAACCAGAATCCCAATGGAAAGCATAACGATCGAGAAGACACTCCCCACCATCTTGAGCAGGGGATTAACAACGGAATTTGAGGTTTTCTTAATATGGCTCAGCATCATTGTTGACAACTTAGCCGTACTTTTTGAAAGGTGATATTCGTAGCCTTGAGCCAACACATTGGCGTGGATACGATTCGATAGATCAATCCAGACCCTGGCGGTCAAACGCTGCTGAAAAAACTGCAATCCAAGCTTACTAAACGAGGCTAGCCATGCTAAGACAACAAATAAAGATATCAGCCATAGACTCTGATCAAATTGGCTGCCGCCAAAGACCTTGATGCCAGGCAAACGGTCCTCCAATTTGTTGCCCACCAGGGCTCCCATCAAACGGGCGATAACAGCAACTGAAATAAGATCAAGCAATCCAGGTATAATTGATACTGGCACCAACCAGCGGAGCTGTCGCAGGCGTTGCTGCGGCAGAAACGTCATCAGGGCACGCAGCTGCTGATAGGTTTTACTCCTGCCGAGCAACTTCACACCCTGGAGAACTGAACATACCTTTACGTTATGGCGTGGCCCTTACCGTTCCCGCCGAAATCAGCCAGCGCCGTTACCGCCCCAGTCGCGCCACAGCTCCAAAACGAGTGCCTCAGGATCGGCCCGGCAAGCGCCGCAGCAACCGCTGGGCCCATTGATCGGCCCGCAGCTGCCACACAGAAGGGCTGGCCAGGGGCGCCGCACCGGCCTGCAGTCGATCCCAATGCTGATCGATCGCCGCGAGGGCGAGACGCCAGCGTTCCAGCAAGGTTTCCTCCCCGCAGCCAGCCAGGAGGGTCTCCAGCCGCTCGGCTGGCGGCCGCCATGCCGCCGGGTCGGCCACGGCAGCACGGATCCTTTGCAGGTCGTTCTCCATGGTGCCGCAGCCAATCTGATGACCAAGCAACCCGGGATCGAGGCTGTCGGCCAAGGCGTGATTGAAACTGCTGAACACGACGCAGCCACAGGCGAGGGCTTCGATCGGTGGCAGACCGAAGCCCTCACTCACCCCCGTACCCCGCCAATAATCGGCTGAGTCGTAGAGCACCACAGTGGTGTCATTGAACAGATCCACCAGGTCCTCCACCCAGCCGCGCTGCCGCTCCACCCGCAGCCCGGCAGCCACCAAGGCCGGCACCAGCTGATCGATCACATAGCGACTGTTCTTGCGTTCCTGCACCAGCACATCGATGCGCCTGCGCCGCTGCTGGCCCTCGCTCGTCAAAAGAGGCTGGCGATCGCCCCGCTCCAGCCAGCGAGGTTGGAGGGCATTGGGCACTAAAAAGAGTGGATGGCGCGGCGCCCGATCCCCCCAGTAGCCCAAGGTGTTGCGACTCACGGCCAAGATGGGCACCCCGGCCGGCAGGTCGAAGCCGTAACCACTGCTGTGGGCGTGATAAGCCACAGGGCGGCCGGCCAAGCGGCGCAGCAACGACGGCACGTCAAAACCCCAACTGACGATCCAGAGGGCAGGGCCGGGGCGGGGCTCCCGCCGCAAGAGATCGTCTAAAAAAGGATGGTCGGGCTCCCGCTGCCGATAGGTCACCAGCTCGGCATGGCGCAAACGGGCCGTCAGCCGTTGGGTCTGCATCTCCACCAGCAACCCGCCGCAGCGGTAGCGGCCGGTGGTGCCAGGAACCAAAAAACGGAGGGGACGCACACTAGGGGGACAGCCCTCAGGCCACGACGGCTTCGGTGCTGCCCAGCCGCTGACGACGGGTCAAGAAACCAAAAAGCACCTTGCCGATGGCGGCCACGAGGTTGCCCTCCAACTCCTGGAACATCTTCATGTTGCAGTGGAAGGCCTGGTTAGCTTCCGCCACGATGCGATCGGCGGTGGACTGGTCGATCGGCAGATTATCGAGCACGGCGCGGTAGTTGGTCTTGAAGCCCTTCTCGTCCGGGATGGCGTCGAATTCGTAGAAACGCAGGCCGTCGTGCTCACCCAAGTTCATAGCCTTCTGGGCGATGTTCTTGAGGATCTGGCCACCGGAAAGATCGCCGATGTAGCGGGTGTAGTGGTGGCCCACCAGCAGCTCGGGAGCTTCCTTAGCCACGCGGCGCAGGCGGGCCACATACTCCTGGGCTCCAGGGGTGGCCTTGATCTGCTGGCGCCAATCGGCACCAAAATAGAAGGCGAGATCTTGCTCCAGGGATTCGCGCCGGTTGAGGGAGGCAAAGTTGATCTGCCCGACGACAGGATGGTCAGCGAGGCGGCCGATCTCCTCCTCCATGGCGCTATAAACGAACCAGAGGTCGGCCACCAAGGTGCGATAACTGGCCTTATCGACCACACCTTTAAGGAAGCAGCTCACAAAACCGGTGTTCTCGGCCATGGTATGGGCCTTCTTCGTTCCCTCACGCAGCTGGGAAGCCAGGGCGACAGACATCTTCGGCGGGGCGCTTGAAACGCAAGAGGAGCATTCCTACCAAAGTAGGTGTGGAGCTCCGACCCTGACGCCAAGGTTGCGAAGGGTTACGGCGCCAGGCGGGGGACGACCCGGGGCCCGACGGGCCTACGCACCTGGCTTCAAGAAGCGATGTCGTCCTCCCCGAAGTGGGACGCCGCCCCTGTACCAAACAACACGAACAGCTCACGGCAGAGCCCCTGCAGGCTGGCCACCACCTCTGGCTTGGGCAGATGGGAGCCGGAGGGTTGCCAGTCGCCCAGGGTGGTGAAGCGCCAGCGTTCGGCTTCGTAGGTGAGGCCCCGGATCAGCACGCCCAATAGGCGTGGGCGACCGGCCGCAGCCCCCTGGGGCGAGCGTTCCAGGCGCAGCTGCACCAATAGAGATCGGCATTGAAGCCGGGGGCTCCAACCGGGGAAATGCAGCGAAAAATCGAGGTTGTCCCGGGCATCGAAACGGCGGGTTTCCGGATCGTCGCGCCAGGGAGTCAGGTTGGCCCGGGCATCGGGGAAGGCCTCTTGAAACAGAAACACGGCGGCGGCAATGGCCTGGGCCAGCTCCGCACTATGGGCCTGATCCGCTGCGTTCATAGGAACCATCCTGCAGAAAAAACCCCACCCATGGAGAGCTTGGTTGCGGCAACCGCACCGAGGCTGCCAGAAGCAATAGCAAACCCTTATATCTGCCCCCTTGCTGATCCCTGCAAACCTTCCGCGCCCTTCCGCAGACATAGGCTCTGCCGACTATGTCTGCGTCCAGCCACGCCATGGCCACCTACGAGAAGCTCACCCCCCCCACCAGAGGCAGCGCAATTCGCTTCGAGAACGGCCAGCCGGTGGTGCCCAGCGACCCGATCATCCCCTTCATCCGCGGCGATGGCACCGGTGTGGACATCTGGCCGGCCACCCAGCGGGTGCTGGATGCGGCCGTCGCCCAGGCCTACGGCGGCGAGCGCCACATTGAGTGGTTCAAGGTTTATGCCGGTGACGAAGCCTGCGAGCTTTACGGCACCTATCAATACCTGCCCCAGGACACCCTCACGGCGATCGAGACCTACGGGGTCGCCATCAAGGGTCCTCTGACAACGCCGGTGGGCGGGGGCATCCGCTCCCTCAACGTGGCGCTGCGGCAGATTTTTGATCTGTACTGCTGCGTGCGCCCTTGCCGCTACTACGCGGGCACCCCCAGCCCCCATAAGCGGCCCCAGGATCTGGACGTGGTTGTCTACCGCGAAAACACAGAAGATATCTATATGGGTATTGAATGGGAAGCGAGTGATCCCGTCTGCATCGAACTAATCCGCCATCTTAACGAGGAGGTGATTCCCGCCAACGGCAAGTTAGGCCAGCGCCGCATCCCGGCGGGATCCGGCATCGGCATCAAGCCTGTGAGCAAAAACGGCAGCCAGCGCCACATCCGCAAGGCGATTCAGCACGCCCTCAAATTGGAGGGAGACAAGCGCCACGTGACGCTGGTGCACAAGGGAAACATTATGAAATTCACGGAGGGGGCGTTCCGGGACTGGGGTTATGAGTTAGCCACGACGGA
>JBIIJV010000080.1:0-11867 GCA_044233545.1 Cyanobium sp. | reverse complement strand
GAATTGGCGAGCACGGAATCCCCTCTCGTGATCGTCATCTGGTTTCCGATGGTCTCGGGGCTGCTGAGTTTGCCCCTGGTGCTGCTAAATCCGGTCGTACCGAGCGGTAACGAGCTGCTCCTGCTACTGGCGATTGGCCTGTGCACCCAGGCCGGGCAATTGGGCCTCACCGAAGGACTGGCGCGCCTACCGGCGGCCCGCGCCACCCCCATCGGCTACGTACAGGTGGCCTTCGCCAGTTTCTGGGGCTGGTGGGTGTTTGGCGAAAAACTGGGGTCCACCACCCTGCTGGGAGGAGGGTTGGTGCTGCTAGCGGCGATGCTGAGTCAAACAGGCATTGCTCAAGCCCGGGGTGCATCGGGCAAGGGCAAGGGATAGGTGAGCCAATCGGCACTGCCGTCCTGGCGGATCAAGGGGCGGGCCAATCGCCAGGTCTCCTGGCGCTCACCAGCCTGGAGATAGAGGTCGAAGGGACTATCCACCCGAATCGGATCGCCACTCAGGCGCCAATCAAAGCGACCGGTCAAGTGCCAACCCTTGGCCGTGCCAATCGCGATCGGCTCCTGGGATTCCAGCCGCACCCGACTCACCTGGGGCCGACCCATGGGTTCCAATTGGAGCGCCCGGGCCACATCCAGCTGAGTGGTTTGGATCTGCTCAGCCAGGGCTGATAAGAGCACGCTGCGGGGAGGTTGGCCCAGGGCATTGCAGCCAGCCAACAGCAGCCCAGAGGCCAGCGCCAGCGTGACAAGGGTCCGCCTTAAACGGGGGACAAGGCTCCTGAAGGGCAGCATGGGGAGATTGCACGGGTCCCCATGATCGGCTGGCTGCGGGGTCAAGTCGCCGAACCTTGGCGGGCGGGCCACCGCTGCGGACTCCTACTGATCTGTGGAGGCATTGGCTATGAGGTGCAGCTGACCCTGCGGCAGTGGGCACGGTTGCCAGCCGCCGGTGGCGATCTGAGCCTGCACATCCACCACAGTGTCCGCGATGATGGCTGGACCCTGTTCGGATTCGGCGATCGTCAGGAGCGTGATCTTTTTCGGGATCTGGTGGCCGTCAGTGGCGTGGGTCCCCAGATGGCCCTGGCCCTGCTTGGAGCCATGGAGGTCGACGAACTGGTGCGAGCCATCGCGGCAGCGGACCTGCGGCGACTCAGCCAGGCGCCGGGGGTGGGCAAGCGCACGGCGGAGAGGCTGGCGGTCGAACTGCGCAGCAAAGTTCAGGCCCGGTTTCCCCAGCTACTGGCGGCAGATCCGGGGCTAGGGGCCGATTGGGCGGACGACAGCCAGGGGGAAACCTTGGCCAAGGGCTGCCGCGCCGAGGTGGAACTCACCCTTGGGGCCCTGGGCTATGAGCCCTTGGAAATCCAACGGGCCTGGCGGGCCGTTGCCGGCGAAGGTCAGGCTGGCCTAGTAAGTAGCGACGACTGGCTGCGCGAATGCCTGCGATGGCTGTCCAGGTCCTTAGCTTGAAATTCGCTGCCCAGGGCACCCGGCCAGGTAAAGTAGATGATTCGATCAAAAGGGGCTACGAGCAGTCCATGCCGCTGACCACCACCCGCAAACAAGAACTCATCAACACCCATCAAACCCACGGCACCGACACCGGGTCGGTGGAAGTGCAGGTGGCGATGCTTAGCGACCGCATCAACCAACTTAGTGGCCACCTTCAGAAAAACATTCACGACTTCTCCTCCCGTCAAGGGCTGCTGAAGATGATTGGTCGTCGCAAGCGGCTGCTCTCATACCTGCGCCAACAAAACGACAAGCGCTATGCGGCGCTAGTCGAAAAACTCGGCATCCGCGGCTGAGGCGGGCCATGGCCCGCCCACCTAAACCCTCCGCCTTCGGCTCGAAGACGGTCAAGGCCCAAACGGGACCCAAAACACCTCGGCCATCCCAGATTCCCACGGCGGTTTCCCGACGAATGGCCCGACGCATCGGCCTTGCCACGGGACTTCCCACCCTGTTGGGCATGCTTGTGTTTGTTGCCAGTTATTTCTTAGTCAGCCGCCGCCTGATTGACATCCCACCAGTGATCACCCTGGGATTGTCAGGAGGATTTTTCCTGCTTGGCCTGATAGGTCTTAGTTACGGCGTGCTCTCAGCCAGTTGGGAAGACGCAGCTGGCAGCCTGCTGGGCATTGAGCAGATTGGCCTGAATCTAAACCGGATCAAGGCCTCCCTCAAAGCTGGGAGAACTGGCAACAGCTAGAGCCATTAACTCCCAAATGTTTGGTAACGATGGCCCGGCCTAGGGCCTGATGGAGTCCAAGCCCAAGCCCCGATCAGGCCCAAGCCCCGGCCAGCTCAAAAATCCCGGTCGGTAAGAATTTCACAGCCGTCACTGCTGACGACAATGGTGTGCTCCCACTGGGCCGAAAGTCCACCATCCACCGTGACTACCGTCCAGCGATCCCGCAGGGTGCGACATGCTTTGCTGCCGGCATTGAGAATAGGTTCCACCGCCAAGGTCATGCCCGGACGCAGTGTCATGTTGGGCAGTTCCCTGGTGCGGTAGTTGAACACCGAAGGCTCTTCATGCAGGTTGCGGCCCACACCGTGTCCCGTGTAGTCCTCAACGATCGCATAGCCGTGGGCTTCAACATGGTCTTGAACCGCACCGGCCAGATCCAGGAGACTGCTGCCTGCTTTCACGGTGGCCAGGCCCTTCATCAGGGACTCCTGGGCGACTCGGCTGAGCCTTTGGCCATCGACACTCAGGCCCTCACCTACGGCGATGGTGATGCAACTATCGCCGTGATACCCCTCAAAACAGGCGCCCGTATCCACCTTGAGCAAATCACCGGCGTGGATCACCCGCTTGGCACTGGGGATGCCATGCACAACCTCATTGTTGATGGAAGCGCAAATACTGGCCGGAAAACCGTGGTAGCCCTTGAAGCTGGGCACCGCCCCCATGGCCCTGATCCTCTGTTCGGCATGGCGATCCAGGTCGGCTGTAGTCATGCCAGGGGCAACCATTTCACTGATTTCCCGCAACACAGTGGCCACGATGCGACTGGCCCGGCGCATCACCTCAATCTCACGGGCTGATTTGACCTCCACACCCCGACGGCTCTTCTGAATCCGGGGGCCGGCCTGGGTGATCTGGGCCGCGTCCGCCGTGGCTCGACCAGCGGTGGTGCTGGCCAGCAGATCGGCAAACAGATTCATGGGGTCCGGTTCGAAGGAGCGGGGGAAGGGCCGATGGGTCAGGCCCGCAAGGGCCTTCCAGGATTTTCGCCACTGCCAAGCTATCAAGGGTGTCATCGCTGCTGCGCCTTGGCCCCCTCCGATCCCTTCCCCGAAGCCGATGCGGCACCCGCATCTCCCCTTTCTCCCTCCCAGCGGCCCGACCAGCCCAGGGGGCCATCACTGGCCCTGCGGCTGCGCCAGGCCCACGCCAATCTGGCGCCCCTGGTGCTGGCGCCATTGCTGATCACCGCTGGCAGCGGGGTGGCCTATCGGTTGTTACGGGACTGGGGGGGCTGGGGACGGGATCGGGCCCATGGCCTGATGGTGGTGCACGAGGGAGAGTGGTTGAAACCTTTATTGGGTGCGGGGGCCGAAACGCTCTATGTGCTACTGAATGGATTAGGGCTGCTCTGGATGCTGGCCAGCGGTGCTTGGCTGGCCTGGGATCGTTGGCGCCGCAGCGGACCATCGGGGGGAGCTGGTAACGGGGGCGCCTGAGCCGTTACAATCTCGGTTTGGCCTGATGCCTTCGAATGGGCTGGCTGCGGACGGAACCGAAACCACGATGGACCCTGTGAACGACACCGAAACCAATTTGGAATCCACGGCCACTGCGGCCGAGGAAAGCAACGTTGCCGTTGCCACAGCGGAGGCCATTCCAGCAACGGTTACCGTGACCACCGGCAAGCTCGGAGCCCGTGATCTGATCGCCGCCTTCGAAGCCGCCCAGCTGAAAAGCGATCTGCCCGAAGTTTATGTTGGCGACACCGTCCGGGTTGGCGTCCGTATCCGCGAAGGCAGCAAGGAAAGAATCCAGCCCTACGAGGGTGTGGTGATTGCAAAACGCCATGGCGGCCTGAACGAAACCATCACCGTGCGGCGTATTTTTCAGGGTGTGGGTGTCGAGCGGGTTTTCATGCTGCACAGCCCCCAGGTGGCCAACATCAAGGTTGAGCGACGCGGTAAAGTGCGTAGGGCGAAGCTCTTCTATCTGCGTGACCGGGTGGGTAAAGCCACTCGCGTGAAGCAGCGCTTCGATCGGTGATTCTGTTTACTGGATTTTCTCCAGAAAACACACTGATTTCCGTTGTCCCAAGGGCCATCGCCTTGCGCCGTTAGTTCAGTTGGTAGAACGCAGGTCTCCAAAACCTGATGTCGGGGGTTCAAGTCCTCCACGGCGCGTTCGATGGCCCGTTATTCAGTCTTGTGCTTCCGAAAATGGAGTTGGATCTACAGCCCGGCGATGTCGTAAAAGTGCTTGAATCCGCAGCCCTTGGCTGGGTTCGAGCCCGCGTCATTCGGGTCAAGTCCGGTGGCCGCGTGGTGGTTCAGAGCGATCAAGGCCGAGAATTCACGGCCCGGGGTAATCAGGTCCGCCTGATTGAACCCGCCGGTTTTCGACCCTGATTTCCTACGGATCTGCCCCACAGCCAAATCCAATCCCCCATGCAACATGCTAGGGGATGTTTTTGGTTTGGTTTGGCAATCCTTTCAATCGGCCTGCTTCCCTGCCAGCTCCGGTGCCAATCCACCCCAAGGCGTTGACGGAGGGACCTATGGCCATGGATACTTCTATTGTTGGTTTGCGGGCCGACAAGGCTGATCCCGAAAATCACCCCTGGGGTTTTCGCTTCAACCAAACTTGGGACTGTAGTTCAATCGGTTAGAGCACCGCCCTGTCACGGCGGAAGTTGCGGGTTCGAGCCCCGTCAGTCCCGTGCTCAAACAATCATCAATAACGGAGCTCAGCAGCGTGGTTGAACCAGATTCCGTGCGGGTCCGGTTGGCCCCAAGCCCGACCGGCACCCTGCACATCGGCACGGCCCGCACGGCAGTTTTCAACTGGCTGTTTGCCCGCCACCACGGCGGTCTTTTTTTGTTGCGTATCGAGGACACCGACCGGGAAAGGTCGCGTCCTGAATACACCGAAAACATTCTTGCCGGGCTGCGCTGGCTTGGTTTGAATTGGGACGACGAACCCGTGATCCAAAGTGCTCGCATCAAGGAGCACCGGGCCGCCATTCGCCGATTACTGGACAAGGGCCTGGCCTATCGCTGTTACGTCAGCGAGGACGAGTTGGCCGCCATGCGAGAGCACCAACAAGCCAACCACCAGGCCCCCCGCTACGACAACCGCCACCGCCAGCTCTCCAGCGAGCAGGAACAGGCCTTCATCGCCGCAGGACGCGAAGCGGTCATCCGCTTTCGCATCGATGACAACGCCACTATCACCTGGAACGACCTGATCAGGGGGCCCATGCAATGGTCTGGATCGGACCTGGGGGGGGACATGGTGATTGCCCGCCGGGCCCCAGCCGACCAGATCGGGGAACCCCTCTACAACCTAGTGGTGGTGGTGGATGACGCCTTCATGGCGATCAGCCATGTGATTCGCGGCGAGGATCACATCGCCAATACGGCCAAGCAGCTGCTGCTGTACGGGGCGTTGGGCGAAACAGCCCCCGAGTTCGCCCACACGCCCCTGATACTCAACCAGGAGGGCAAAAAACTGTCCAAACGGGACGGGGTGACCTCCATCAGCGACTTCCAGGAGTTGGGTTATACCCAGGCCGCCCTGGTCAACTACATGACCTTGCTGGGCTGGTCGCCCCCCGAGGGCATGGGCGAACGCTTCAGCTTGGAAGAAGCGGCCAGGGTCTTCGACTTTGATCGCGTTAACAAAGCCGGCGCCCGCTTCGACTGGGACAAGCTCAACTGGCTCAACGGCCAGGTGCTGCGTGAACTTGACCCCTCCGAATTGCGCCAACAGCTCCTGCCCCTCTGGCGGGCCCAGGATTGGGCCGGCGCTGGCCCAACGGCCGATTGCGATTGGCAGACAGATCTATGCACCTTGCTCGGTCCCTCCCTGACCCGCCTGGTCGATGGGGTGGATCAAGCGACGGCCTTCTTTGTCACCCCCAGCCCCGACGAGCAGGCCCAGGCCCAGCTGGCCCAGCCAGGGGCGGCAGCCGGCCTGGCCGCCGTGTTGGAACGGTTGCCCTCAGGCGAACTGAACGCCCCGGGGGCCCAGCAGATCCTGGCTGAAGCCACAACGGCCGCCGGAATCAAAAAAGGCCTGCTGATGAAAAGTTTGCGGGCGGCCCTGTTGGGCAGTCTTCAGGGTCCGGACCTGGCGGGTAGCTGGTTGCTCTTGCATCGCAGCGGCGTCGACCGGACCAGGCTGGAGGAGGCCCTAGCCGCTGCCCCCAGCCCCTGATCGACCTGACGCGGGTGCTGTTGTTGCTACTGCTGTTCTGAACCTGAAGCAGCAGCGGCGCCAAAGTATTGGTTGTCATAGGCCGCAAAAATCGGTTCAATACGCAGGCCGATGATGCTGCCGGCCCGCAACAACAGGTATTCGCCCTCCAGCTGATTGATCGGCACGTTCACGAACGCCTCCGGGGTCGAGGCTGCATTGAGCACGCCCGCATACCAGTTCTGGAAGGCCTCCAGACTCTTGAAATGGACGCTCTCACGATGTCCGCCGCTCAAAATCAGATGGATCGCATAGCGACTTGGTTTACGGGCCATCGTCAGACCGGTAGATCACAGACCCCCACAGAATGGCGCATCACACCATGACCAATCCCTGCCCCCAGGCGCTCTGGCAGGCTGAGTCCGACGGCAATCCCTGCGGACCAGGCAAACACCCATGGCGGTAGGAGGGGGCGTGACCACAGCAACCCACCAGGAAGACAAACCCCTGTTGCTGCTGGTTGATGGCCATTCCCTGGCTTTTCGCAGTTTCTATGCCTTTGCCAAGGGAGGCGAAGGGGGACTCAGCACCAAAGACGGTGTCCCCACAAGCGTGACCTATGGCTTTCTCAAGACCCTGCTCGACAATGTCAAGGGATTGAACGCCAAGGGGGTGGTGCTGGCCTTCGACACGGCCA
Organism: Cyanobium sp.; assembly: GCA_044233545.1. GTDB lineage: Bacteria > Cyanobacteriota > Cyanobacteriia > PCC-6307 > Cyanobiaceae > Cyanobium. Next base: position 4,774 of record JBIIJV010000080.1, on the reverse strand, counting down.
CACCCACCTTTCGCCACGAAGCGGACGCCAACTACAAAGCCCATCGGCAAACGGCCCCGGAGCACTTTTTCGCCGATCTGGCCAACTTGCAACAGATTCTCAAAGAGGATCTGGATCTCTCCCTCTGCCTCGCTCCCGGATACGAAGCCGACGATGTGTTGGGCACCCTGGCCCTGCGGGGGGCCTCGGAGGGCTGGCGGGTACGCATCCTTTCAGGCGACCGGGACCTGTTTCAACTAGTTGATGACGACCGCGATATCGCTGTTCTCTATATGGGTGGCGGGCCGTACGCCAAGAACAGCGGTCCCATCGAGATGCGTCGTGAGGGAGTCATCGCCAAGCTCGGCGTGCCCCCCGAAGATGTGATCGACCTCAAGGCCCTGACCGGCGACCCTTCCGACAACATACCCGGGGTTAAGGGAGTGGGCCCCAAAACCGCCATCAATCTGCTGCAGGCCCACGGCAATCTGGAGGGGATATTCGCCGACCTCAGCCAACAGAAAGGGGCCCTACGCACCAAGTTGGAAACTGGCCGGGACAGTGCCTTCCATTCGCGGATGCTGGCCCGCATCCTGTTGGATGTTCCCCTGGAGCTGCCGCCGCGCCTTGACCTCGGCGAGGTCAAACCGGAGGCGCTGGCGAACAGCCTGGAAAAACTCGAATTGTTCAGCCTGCGCAAACAGGTGGACAGCTTCGCTCTGCTGTTTTCCGCCCACCCAAACCACCAGCCCAGCAGCGAAGCTCCTGCCAAATCAGCGCCCGCCGCCACCCCGACCCCAAGCCAGGTTGCGGGCGCTCGATCGCCCGAGGATGGCGAAGCCAGCCATACCGGTATCGGGCCCAGCGCCGCTCCCAGCGCCGCTCCCATCCCCAAACTGGCTCCTGTCCTGGTGCAAAGCCCCCAGGCCCTGGAAAGCCTGCTGCAGCTCCTGTGGCAGCAGGGCGATGCGATGGCTCCCGTGGCCCTGGACACGGAGACCACCTCCTTGAACCCCTTCCGCGCCGAGCTGGTGGGTGTGGGCCTGGCCTGGGGATCGGGGCCCGCCGAGGTGGCCTACATCCCCATCGCCCACCAGGAAGCCCTGACAAGCGATCTGCTCTGCGATGCCGCCCCGCCTGAGCGCCAGCTGCCCCTCGATCAGGTGCTGGGGGCCCTGGCCCCATGGCTGGCCAGCAAGGCCCACCCCAAGACCCTGCAGAACGCCAAATACGACCGCCTGATCCTGATGCGCCATGGCCTGGTACTGGAGGGGGTCGTGATGGACACCCTCCTGGCGGACTACCTGCGCGACGCAGGCGACAAGCATGGCCTGGAGGCCCTGGCCCAGCGCAACTTCGACTTCAGCCCCACCAGTTACAGCGACCTGGTGGCCAAGGGAGCCAACTTCGCCTCGGTGCCCTTGGAGCAGGCCGCCGCATATTGCGGCATGGACGTGCATCTCACCTGGCGACTCACCCCCATGCTGCGCCAGCAACTGGCGGATCTGGGACCAGCCCTTCTGCCCCTGCTCGAGCAGGTGGAACTACCGCTGGAAGCGGTGCTGGCCAGCATGGAAGCCACAGGCATCCGCATCGATATCCCCTACCTGCAGGAGCTGGGCCAGGAACTGGGCAAGAGCCTGGCCAAACTCGAACGCGACGCCCACGAGGCCGCCGGAGGCGAGTTCAACCTGGCTTCCCCAAAACAGCTGGGAGAGTTGCTTTTCGACACCCTCAAGCTGGATCGCAAGAAATCCCGCAAAACCAAAACCGGTTGGAGCACCGATGCAACGGTGCTCGAAAAACTGGAAGCCGACCATGCCGTAGTGCCACTGCTGTTGGAGCACCGCACCCTCAGCAAACTACGCAGCACTTACATCGAAGCCCTGCCGCTTCTAGTCGAGGCGGAAACCGGCAGGGTGCATACAGACTTCAACCAGGCCGTCACGGCCACAGGCCGGCTCTCCAGCAGCAACCCCAACCTCCAGAACATTCCGATCCGCACCGAGTTCAGTCGGCGCATCCGCAAGGCCTTCCTGCCCCAGGAAGGCTGGCAACTGATCAGCGCCGACTATTCCCAGATCGAGCTGCGCATCCTCACCCACCTCTCGGGGGAACAGGTGCTGATCGAGGCGTTCAACCAAGGGGATGATGTCCATGCCCTCACCGCCCGTCTCCTACTTGACAAAGACGAGGTCAGCACCGACGAACGGCGGCTCGGCAAGACGATCAACTTCGGTGTCATCTATGGCATGGGTGCCCAGCGTTTCGCCCGAGAAACAGGCGTGGGCCAGGCCCAGGCCAAGGACTTCCTGAGCCGTTACCGGCAGCGTTACGCCCGCGTCTTCGCCTATTTGGAAATGCAGGAACGCCTGGCCTTGAGCCAGGGTTATGTGGAAACGATCCTGGGGCGCCGCCGCCCCTTCCACTTCGACCCAGCCGGCCTGGGACGCTGGCGGGGTCGGGATCCGCTATCCATTGAGCTGGAGGTGGCCCGCAGGGCCGGGATGGAGGGCCAGCAACTGCGGGCCGCCGCCAATGCCCCCATCCAGGGCTCCAGCGCCGACATCATCAAAATCGCCATGGTGCGACTGCACCACGCCCTGATCGAAGCCGACCTGCCGGCCCGCCTGCTCCTACAAGTGCACGACGAACTGGTGCTGGAGACAGACCCGGCAGTCCTGGAAACGGTCATCGATCTGACCCGTACCACCATGGAGGAAGCCGTGAAACTGGATGTGCCGCTCAAGGTGGAAACAGGGGTGGGACCAAACTGGATGGAGGCCAAGTAACGACCGATGCAGGGGCTGATACGTTCCCCTGACCAAAATGTGAGAAAATGAATAAAACTGCAGGTGACGCGGTGAATTCTGACTTGATTTTTCCCACTAGCGACGCTTTTGCAGGCCATCGCAAGGGCATCATCCTTGCAGGTGGCAGCGGCACCCGACTGGCCCCCCTGAGTGCGGCCGTCAGCAAACAGTTGATGCCTGTCTATGACAAACCAATGATCTATTACCCCCTAAGCACCCTAATGCTTGCGGGAATTCGTGAGGTATTAATCATAACCACCCCCAACGACCAACCCGCTTTTAAACGACTTCTTGGCGATGGTTCGGCATGGGGAATGGTCATTCAGTATGCCGTTCAACCGAGCCCGGATGGTCTAGCCCAGGCTTTCCTGATCGGATCAGAATTTTTAGCCACAAGTCCGGCTGCCTTGGTGCTGGGCGACAACCTATTCCATGGCGATGAGTTGGTGCATCAATTGCAAACTACCAACCCGAAAAGCCAAGGGGCCACTGTCTTCGCCTATCCCGTAAGTGATCCTGAGCGCTATGGAGTGGTGGAATTCGATGGAGAAGGACGCGTTATCAGCATTGAGGAAAAGCCAAAACAACCCCGATCTCGCTATGCCATCACGGGCCTATATTTTTATGACGAAACTGTAGTCGAAAGAGCCAAACAGGTGCAACCATCGCACCGGGGCGAACTGGAAATCACAGACCTAAATCAACTTTACCTGAACGAAGGATTACTAAGGGTTGAACTAATGGGTAGGGGGATGGCCTGGCTCGACACCGGTACCCCGGATTCTCTCCACGAAGCGGCAAGTTACATTCGTACCCTTGAACATCGGCAAGGCCTTAAAGTGGGAGCACCGGAAGAGGTGGCGTGGCGCATGAACTGGATTGATGATGCACAGTTAGAGCGTCTCGCCCAGCCATTGAAGAAGAGCGGCTACGGCTCCTATCTCTTGAAGCTGCTCAGTGAAGTGCGCCCCGCGCCCTCTGGTGTCGTCCATGCCAACCACACCACCCAAGCGGCTTGAACGTGCAGGTAAAGACGTTCAGTATTGAGGGGCCCATGCTCCTGACGCCAAGGGTCATTAATGATGACCGAGGCTTCTTTTTCGAAAGTTGGAACAGACTCAGCTTCGCCGCTGCCCTCGGTATCACATCTGCAGAGAGTCCGGTTTTCCTGCAGGACAACCACTCAAGATCAAGCAGAGGGGTCTTGCGAGGTTTGCACTACCAATTAGAACCGCATTCCCAAGCGAAGTTAGTGCGCTGCGTACATGGTGAAATTTTTGATGTCGCCGTCGATCTTCGACAAAGCTCCAACACCTTTGGCAAGTGCGTTGCTGTCCATTTAAGCGAGATGAATCATCATCAACTTTGGATTCCTGTTGGATTCGCCCATGGATTTGTTACCCTAAGCGATAGTGCTGATGTCCTGTATAAAGCAAGCGGATACTGGAATAAAGAATCCGAACGTTCACTGCTTTGGAATGACCCTGAACTTGCCATTCCCTGGCCCCTGGATTTCACCCCGAATACCCTGCCGGTAATTTCTCCTAAAGATGCGACCGCACCCACACTCGCAGCAGCCCTTAGGTCTGGAGATGTGTTCGCATGACAAAGACCATCAAAGTTATGCTCACCGGCAAAGATGGACAACTAGGCAAAGCGTTATTGGAAAAGATTCCAGCCGGCATTGAAGTTGTCGCCATGGGCAGACAAGATCTAGACTTGAGCAACAAAGAAGCTTGTCATAATGCTGTACTGAAACACCGACCCGATTGGGTTCTAAATGCAGGAGCCTATACGGCAGTCGATCGAGCCGAGAGTGAACCAGAGCTGGCGATGGCTGTTAATGCAGTTGCGCCAGAGGCATTTGCCCAGGCCCTTGGCGAATTTGGCGGTCGTCTTTTACAGGTCAGCACTGATTTTGTCTTCAATGGGACCCAGGCCCATCCCTATCACCCTGACCAACCCGTCGATCCGATTAGTGT
>JBIIJV010000079.1:0-11899 GCA_044233545.1 Cyanobium sp. | reverse complement strand
CCCTGCCCATGAACCCTGTGCGTGTCGGGGTCATCGGCATCGGCAACATGGGCTGGCACCATGCCCGGGTGCTCAGCCTGTTGCGGGATGCGCAGCTGGTGGGGGTGGCGGATCCCGATCAAGATCGCGGCCAGCTGGCGGTTCAGAAATTCGACTGCCAGTGGTATCCGGATTACCGCGACCTGCTGGGGCAGGTGGAGGCCGTCTGCATTGCGGTGCCCACCTTGCTGCACCACCAGGTGGGATTGGCTGCCCTCCAGGCTGGGTTGCACGTTTTGATTGAAAAACCGATCGCCGCCACCCAGGAGGAGGCGGCCGATTTGATTCGGGCGGCGGAGCTGGCCGGCAAGCTGTTGCAGGTCGGTCACATCGAGCGCTTCAACCCCGCCTTCCGCGAGCTGCTCAGAGTGGTCAGCGGCGAAGAGATCGTTGTGCTCGAGGCCCGCCGCCACAGCCCTCACCCGGACCGGGCCAACGACGTGTCCGTGGTGCTGGACCTGATGATTCACGACATTGACCTGGTGCTGGAGCTGGCGGCCTCGCCAGTGGTGCGCCTGGCGGCAGCCGGCGGCCGCAGTGGTGATGGGCCGATTGACTATGTCAATGCCACCTTGGCCTTTGCCAATGGCGTGGTCGCCAGCCTGACGGCCAGCAAGATGGCCCATCGCAAGATCCGCAGGCTCTACACCCACTGCCGCAGCAGCCTGATGGAAACCGATTTCCTCAACCACAACCTACGCATCCATCGCCGCTCCCATGGATCCGTCAGTGCTGACCATGGCGAGCTCGTTTATCGCAACGACGGCTTCATCGAGGAGGTCAGCACCACCTCGATCGAGCCCCTCTATGCCGAACTGGAGCATTTTCTCCAGTGTGTGCGGGGCGTCGAAAAGCCTGCCGTCGATGGCCTCCAGGCCTCCCGGGCCCTGCAGCTGGCCGACCTGATTGAACAGTGCGTCGAACAGCCCAATCTCTGCATGGCCCTCAATGAACCGATCTGATTAGCCAACCGATCTGATTAGCGGCGAACCATAGAGACGCCCATTGACGCTCAGAACCCATTGCCCCTCAGACCGCCTGCCCCTCAGACCGCCACCGGCTCGGTGAGCTGCTGCAGGGCCAGTAGCTGCCATCGCCGACAGGCGGCCGGGGAGGCCCGATAAAACTGTTCCCAAGCCTGGGCCTTATGCAGGCCGTATTCCGTCGTCGGGGTCGACGGATGCAGTTCTTGCCAGCCCACCCGCACGGCATGGCCGATCACCACGTCCATGGCCAGGTCATCGTCAAATTGCACCTGGGGGTTGGCGGCCACAAAGGCCATCAGGGTTAGCAGGGTTTCGGTGCAGAGCTGGCGGTACTCCGCAGCCTCGATTTTGCTGAGCAGGTGATCGACGAGGGCGGCGAAGTTGCGCTCGCCCGGGGTTTTCTCACTGAGCAGGGGGGCACTTTCGAGCCGGTTGCGGCGCTCCAACTTGTCGCCGATGACGATGCCGCGGCAATGGTGCAGCAGGTCCCAGATGCCGGCGTAGAAGTCGCGCGGCACCCTTTGCAGGGCCCCCAGTCGCAGGCGGTGCTGCAGCCAGCAGCCCCCCTTGGGCAGCTCCTCCAGCGGGTTGGGCACCTCCCAACGCACCCGGCCCCGCAGGTGCAGTTGTTCCTTGCGCTGCAAGGAGGCCCGGGCATGTTCGACATCGGCGAGCACGGCCCGCAGCCGGCGCCGGATCACATGCGGTGCTTCGCTGCAGAGTTGGTCATAGGCCTCGATCGGGCTGAGGTTGGCTTCGGCCGCCAGCTCGCCGGTGAGCAACAGCAGCAGCTGGCCCAGCTGCAGCGTGAGGCTGCCACTCAGCAGGTTGGGTTCGAGGCGGGCCAGGCCGTCCAGGGCCAACAGCAACTCCTGCTGCAGCATCCATTCCCTTCCATCCTCACCGCCGAAGCGGCGAATCATGGCGGCGATGGTGCGGCTGCCTTGGGGTTGGGTGATCAGCGACTCGTTGGTGTAATTACGGCCGACCACCACCTGCTTCTGCCGCACCAGCAGGTCCGTGAGGGCATCTTCCAGTTGGGGATGCACCAGGCCCATGGCTCCTGCCACTCGCCGCACCACACTCCAATTGGCTTCGGCCAGGCCGCGGCGGTAAAGCTCTTCCAGCAGGGTCATCAGGCTCACCGCTGCTCCGCCGAAGGGGCCCTGCAGGCGGGCATTGGGCCCCAGGCGGCGCCCCAGCAACTCCAGCACCTCGGCCTGCTCCGGCAAGGAGGTGCTCTGCCAGAGACGCGCCACCAGGGCGGCCACCGGAATGTCCTCCAACTCCTGTTCTTGGCGCGCCGTCAGGGGCTGCTGGTTGGTGCTGGCTGGCAGCAGGGTGTGGCCCTGGGGCCAGAGGCTGCAGGCGGCGACCGCGTGGGGGGGCAGATCGATCCAGCTGGCCTGGGCCCAAAGATCCTCGGGGCTGGCGAGTCGCACCGGCACCCCCTCCAGCTGCCCCTCGCGCAACCGGCGGCCCAATTCGAAAAAGGCTTCCGGGTTGCGTTCGAACGGTGCCTGGGCCACTGGAATTAGCAGAATCGGTGAGCCGCTGCCGCGCCAGTGGCGTTGCAACAACCTCAGTTCGCTCTGCACCGTGTCGACCAGTTGGTGGGCGTCGTCCACCAGATAGAAGGTGTCGTCATCCAGCACGCTGGGCAGGAAGGCAAGCGCCTCCCCCTCGTGGTGGTAGATCCGCGCCGTCGCCATCGTTTCCATGCGGACCGCTGGATGGCCACTCAGACCCAGCCGCGGGTTGGCGCCAACACTGGCCATCCGTTGGGCCAGCTCCCGCGCCGACGTGATCCGCACCGCTGGGATCAATTCACCGGCCCCAGCCCGTTCGCGCAGCACCGGCAGGTCCGCTGCCGTCAGCAGGGTGGCGATGGTGTCATCCGCCGGCACCAGCGCCACCAGCACCCGGTCGGCCCCGGGGCCAGCCCCGAAACGGCGGCCGATCGGATCGAGGTCCTCCGGCAGGATCAGGCCCGCCAACAGCAGATCGGCCAGCCAGGTGAGGCTCTGGGTCCAGAGCAGGGGCACGTTTTCGTTGGGCACCCGGCCCTGGCTGCCGGGGTTGCGCCGCTCGGCGGCGATCGCCGCTGCCGGTACCAGGTACAACTCGGGCAGCAGGTCCACACCGTTCACCGACACGCTCAGTTCGCTGAGCCGCTGCCGCCACTGACGCGCTTCTTCCCAACGCTCCTCGCAGCAGGCGGTGATCAGCTCATAGGCAAGAAACAGCGGCCATTCGCATTCGATGTGCTCGAACTGGGCCAGCTCCTCCCGCTCGTAGTGGAGGCGGGTCACGTCCTCGATCAGGGTCTGGTGTCCATCCCGGCGGAAGCGTTTGTAGCCATAGGCCCCGCCCAGCTCGCGCCGGATCTTCTCGCGGGTCCGCCGCACCAGCTCTGGATCTTCCACGGCCCAGGCCGGGTAGCCGATGATCGAAAGGCAGGCGCTGTCCACCTCCTTGCTGGCGGACTCCCTCGGCAGCAGGCCGCTGAGGGCCCGCCGCAGCCGCACGATGGCGTCCTGGGGAATGATCAGACAGCAGCTGCCATCGCCATGGGGGCCATAAAGATCGAGGTTTTCCAGGGCTTCCAGGGCCGCCTTGACCATGCCAATCGAGCTGGCATTGCGCTCGGGCAGGCCATGGTTGCCCTTGTCGCCCCGCTCCCAGATGCCGTAGTCGGCGACCCGATAGGCCCGGGCCACGTAATACACCAAATTCTGAATGAAATCCCGCTCGTGGTGGTTGCGCACCACCACCAAGCCTGAGCGGGTTAGCTGGGCAAGCTGCAGCAGGAATAAGGCCGTGGCATCCAGCTGCAGGTGGCCCCAGCCGTCATCGGCCACCACAGCTTCGCCGCTGCTGGAATCGAATTTGGCGTGCAGGGCATCGAGCGGATCCAGGCTGGTTTTAAACCGTTCGACCTTGCTGCCCTGGCGCATCATGGCGTTGAGCAGCCCGCGCATCAGCTGCAGCACCCGCTGCTCCAGTTCGTAGGCCCGGCGCGCCGAAGCTTGCTGTCGGCGGTAGGCCATGGCTAGCCCCCAGACGCATTGGATCGAATAGACGCAGTCCCGCACCCAGGCATCGGCGTAGTTGCCGTGAACCGTGTTGGCGGTGCTGGCCGGCAACAGGCCGCTCACCGGGTGTTGCCGCTCGATCACGACAGCTTCAATCTGGGCATCCAGCTCGTGGAGCACCTCGGCGGCACTTCGAGCTGACGCGCCGCTGGCGCTGGAGGTGGCGCGGGTGGGGGAGGGGGAGGGGGAGGGGGTGGAACCGCTGCCTGTCATCAAATCTGGCCGTTCTTCCTGACCGCAGCCATAGATTCTCCACTGCCGGTGCCCCCCCCATGGCAGCAACGATCACTTCCCCGCGCCGCAGCCGTGTTTTGGGGGTTCCCGTCAACATCGAGCCCAATTGCCTGGCGGCGGCCCTTGCCCTGCATCGGCGCGGCGGCGGCCAGGTGGTCACCCTCAACGCTGAGATGACCATGGCGGCGCTGGCTGATCGGGCCCTGGGCTCCGTCATGGAGCAGGCCGACCTGGTGATTCCCGACGGGGCCGGCGTGGTCTGGGCTCTGGGGCGGCAGGGCTACCGGGTGCGCCGCTGCCCTGGCATCGAACTGGCCCGATCCCTGCTCGAGCGGGCCCCGGCGGCGGGCTGGCGGGTCGCCCTGGTGGGCGCCAGCCCGGTGGTGATGGAGAGTCTCAAGGCCCGGCTGCAGCAGGAGATTCCCGGGCTCCAGATCGTCGTCAGCAGCCATGGCTATCTCTCGCCCGACCAGTGGCAAGACCTGGAACATCAGTTGCAACTGAGCAATCCAGACCTGATTCTGGTCGCCCTGGGGGTGCCCCGCCAGGAAGTCTGGATCCAAGAACGTCCCCGGCCCCGCACTGGTTTGTGGATGGGGGTCGGCGGCAGTTTCGACGTCTGGGCCGGTACAAAAAAAAGGGCCCCGCAATGGATGGGGGCCCTGCAGATTGAATGGTTTTATCGGCTGATTCAGGAACCTGCTCGCTGGCGTCGCATGTTGTCGTTGCCTCAGTTTGCTTGGGCCGTATTGCGAGAGAAACGTTGAGGCTTTCAGCGAAAGATGAGGCTTTAAGCCTTTCAGCAAAGCGGAGGCTTTCAGCGAAAACCAACTGAGGCTTGCCAAACAAAGGCAAGGAGCAAGAAAAACAACGGAATGATCGGCAGGATGTCAACCAGGGGGCCGAAAGCTTGATAGGCCTCAGGAAGTTGACCCAGAAGCTGGGGGGAGGCGGCAGCCGACAGGGAGGCCAGCAGATGGAAAGCCATGGATCCTGGGGCCGATTTGACCCTTTTCGCGGTGGCTGGAACCTACCACGTGTGGGCAGCCGGGGAGGCCGGATCCCAGGGAGCGAAATCCTCTGCAAAACAACCCTCGCCGATGGCCCGGGCCATGGCATCGCTGAAGCGCAACAGGGTGGTGAGGTTGTGCAGGCTCAGCAGCGTGCGGCCCAGCATCTCCTCACAGCGCAGCAGATGGTGCAGATAGGCGCGGCTGTGCTGGCGGCAGGCCAGGCAGGGGCAGCGCCCATCCAGGGGGCTGTGGTCTTCGCGAAAGCGGGCGTTGCGCAGGTTCCAGCGTTCGCCGCCCACCAGGGCACTGCCATGGCGGCCCAGCCGGGTCGGCAGCACACAATCAAAGAGGTCGAAGCCCTGGGCCACGGCAATCGCCATCTCCCGCAGGCTGCCGATGCCCATCAGGTAGTGGGGCTTGGCCTCCGGCAGCGCCGGCCCGAGCAGGCGCACGATGCGGTGCATTTCCGCCACCGGTTCGCCGACGCTGACCCCACCCACGGCGATGCCGGGCAGATCCAGGGCCGCCACCCGCTGGGCTGAATCGAGGCGCAGGGCGGGGAAGCAGCCCCCCTGCACGATGCCGAACAGGGCCTGCCCGGTGCCGCCGTGCCCGCTGCCGCTGTGCCCGCTGCCGCAGTGCTCGGCGACGCAGCGCTCCAGCCAAAGGTGGGTGCGGCGGCAGGCCTCGGCCACCTCGCTCTCGCTGGCCGGATAGGGCGGGCACTGGTCAAAGGCCATGGCCACATCGGCCCCCAGGGTCATCTGAATCCGCATCGACGCTTCCGGGGTCAATGTGTGCCTGGATCCGTCCCGGGGGGATTGAAACAGCACCCCCCCATCGTCGATGCGATTGATGGCTGCCAGGCTGAAGACCTGGAAGCCGCCCGAGTCGGTGAGTAGCGGCCCCGACCAGCCCATGAAGCGATGCAGCCCTCCCGCTGCCGCCACCAGCGCTTCACCCGGTTGCAGATGCAAATGAAAGGTGTTGGCCAGCACCATCTGGGCGCCGGTTTCGGCCAGTTGGGGCGTGCTGATGCCCTTGACGGTGCCTGCGGTGCCCACCGGCATGAAGCGCGGCGTGTTGACGACGCCATGGGGGGTGTGGAAATGCCCGCAGCGGGCCCGGGTCTGACCACAGCGGGCCGTCACTGTGAAGGAGAATGGTGGGGGCGGGGAGCTCAAGGGGGCAGCGTTGGGGCCGCGGCGGCCTGGCGAGCCGAGGCTAGGGGGCAGGCAAGCGCCTGCACGGCTGCGGCTCCTGCGTCAGGGTGGGGCCCCTTGGTGCCGCCCCCGCTTGGCCCCTCCCTTTCGTGATGGACCCCCTGCTGGGCCCAGGTCCGGCCATGGTTCAGGCCTCCGCTCGCCCGGGTGGCTGCGGGATCTGGCCGGGGCCTGGATCTTCTATTCCGTACTGCCTGGCTGGTCCCGCATTGCGCCTCGTTTTGATCGCATCGCCCGATTCGCCCCCTGGGTGGCCGTGGTGCTCGGCTTGCTGCAGGCCGCCCTTTGGGCCCTGCTGCAGGGGCGGGTGCCGTTGCTGACCCAGGTGGCCCTGGTGCTGGCCCTGGGCCTGCTGCTCAGTGGCGGTCTGCATATGGATGGGGCGATGGATACGGCCGATGGCTTGGCCGCAGGCGATCGCTGCCTTGAGGCCATGCGTGATAGCCGCATTGGCGCCAGCGGCGCCCAGGCCCTTGTGTTGGTGCTGCTTATCAAGGCTGCGGCCCTGGCCAGCCTGGGCGCCATCGTGCCGGTCGTGCTGCCCTGGGCGGCCTTCTGGAGCCGGGTCGCACCCCTGGTGGCGATCGACCGCTTTCCCAGCTTGCGGCCCAGTGGCGGCGGGGCATTGCATCGCCGCCACTGGGCGGGATTGGCCGTGGAGCTACGGCCGGCGCTGCTGCTGCTACTGCTGCTACTGATAGCAACCTGCAGCCAAGGCTGGCCGGCCGCAGGTCTGTGGGGTGGGCTGCCAGCCGTGCTGGTGCCGCTTTGGCTGGGCCGACGTCTGGGGGGCCACAGCGGCGACAGCTATGGAGCCTGTGTGGAATGGAGCGAAAGCCTGGCGTTGCTCCTGGCGGCGGCGGTCTGGCTTGGCTGGGGTGGGGGCGCTCTGGCTCAGGTCGGAAGCGTCTGGAGCTCCTGGATCGGCTGAGCCGTGGCTTGGGGCGGCAGGCTGAGCCGAAAAGCATTGCCCCCTTTCGGCAGGCTTGGGTCGACGGCCTGGGGGGGAATCACGAGTTGGAGTTCGCCGCCGAGGCCCCGGGCCAGATCCCGGGCCAGGGCCAGCCCGATGCCAGTGCCTGGAAGCGGTAGGCCGCGGCGGCCCCGCTCGCCCCGTTCAAAAATGGTTTCCCGCTCGTCAGCGTCGATTGCCTCGCCTGCGTCCCAGACGGTGAGGCTGGGACCGCCGCTGGCCCCGACCCCGCAGTGCAGCCCCAGGGGGCACCCGGCTGGGCTGTAGCGGAAGGCATTTTCCAGCAGATTGGCCAGGATCTCCGCTACGGAGCCACTGTCACCGCGCCAAGAGGGCAGGTTCGCGGGTCCGTGCCACTGGCGGCCCTGCAGGTTGGCCGTGGCTTCCGCACGCCGCAGCAGGGGGAGTAGCGGGCCGGCCAGGTCCACTCCGCCCGGTCCGGAGAGCAGGGGGGGCAACAGCAGGGGCTGGGGGTTGGCCGCGGCGGGCAGCAGGGCGTCGGGGCGGGCGAGATCGCTGATGGCCTCCACATAGCGGTTCAGTTGTTGTTCTTCGTTGAGCAACCCCTCGACTAGGGGCCGGTTTTTGCTGTCCTGGTCCAGACGGCGCAGCAGCAGGTGCCCGAAGGTGCGCAGGGCCGAGAGGGGGTTGCGCAGCTGATGCACCAAAAGCCGCAAATGTTCTTCGCGGGCCAGCAGGCGGGCCTCGAGTCGCTGCCGCTCGCTGTCGATTCGCAAGGCCTCGGTGAGGGTCAGGGCCATGGCTTGGAGGCGCTGGCGCAGGCTTTCAGACCAAACGGTGCCGAGGGTTTCCACCTGCAGGGCCCCCAGTAACAGGGGCCCGTCCCGCAGGGGCAGCCAGCGTCGTTCTTCGGCGGGCACCCGCAGTTCACCGGTCATGTCGGGGGCCGGCAGGGCGCGACCGTCGCTGGGCCATTGGCCCACGGCCATCAGGGTGGGCTGGCCTTGGGGCCCCTCGTGGGTCACGTACACCACTAGCGAGCGCACATCCCGGCAATCCACCAGTTGGCCCAGTTGCCAGCGCAGCAGCAGTAAAAACCTTTCAGAGACTGGAATCACCGGCGGCCAATCCGAAGGAAAAAGCGCAAATCGCCAAAAAGCTTCGGCGGGACGATGCAAAAACAGAAAAAAGCCGTAGCATGGAGGTATCGACCACTACTTCGCTGTTTTGGAGCGAGTTGGGTGTCGCCATCGGTGGCTTGCCACCTTCCTTCGAGTCTGAGGTTGCATTCACCTTGCAGCCGAAGCTACAGCAGAGGAAGAAGCAAGCCTTCCTAGTCCCGCCGCCCTGAATCAGGTCGGTGGGGCCTCCGATCGTGCCCACGATTGCTTGAGAACGACAGATGTAATGGCCTCGATCCAGACCTCGCCATGGGCGTCTGGATCGGCCAGCCCAGGTGACCGTCCCCAGTTGGACCTTCGCCCCTGGTTGCTTCCCCCCTATTCACCTTCAGCCTCCTCACCGGGAGTCCTGCCATGTCCAAGAAGCGCAAGCGGATCAGCCGTCGTCGTCTCGCCGGCCAACGGGTTCTCGCCCACGTTCCTACTTTCAATCTCGAGACCGGTTCCCACAAGCCTGTTACGGCAGCGCGTCGCTATATCGCCGAAGCCGATCTCATGGCCCCGGCGATCCTCAACGTCCGCCGCAACGAGCACACCACAGACCGTTTCTTCTGGGGGGAAAAGGGACTTTTCAGTGCGCAGTACGCCGAAGAAAATCATTTTCTCTTCCCTTCCCTGCGACTCATCGTTGATCGCATTGGCGAAGATGTCCTGTTTGAGGGCATCGAAGCCCTCGCGGCCGATGACTGGGAGGAGATGGAGGAGTACGAGTACGCCTTCGTCTGAACCCTGTTCGTTTGAAACCTGACGCTCTTTTGGCCCTAGCTCCAGTTCTGGGCCAGAAAAGCGCGTAGTTCCGGCAGGAGTTGGGGGTCAATGCCATGGCCTCCAGCGAAGCTGATCCGTTGCACTTGGCCCCCCGCCCGCTGCACCAGGTCTTCAATCGCCTGGCTCGCCGCCACTGGAACCACCGGGTCTTGCTCGCCGTGGGTCAGCATTGTGCTGGCCTTGGGATTGGCAGCCTGCCAGCCTGGGTGTGGATAGCCGCTGCAGGCGATCAGGGCAGCCACGGGTAGTCCTTCACCCAGAATCACATCCACGGCCATGGCGGCGCCCTGGGAAAATCCCAACACCGCCGTGCGTTCGAGCGGCACCGTTTCGGATAGTTCCTGCAGTCGTTGCCGCAGGTTCGACCTGGCTGCAGCCAGACCGGGCCATTCCGGTTGTTGCAGGTCGTACCACTGCCTGCCGAAGCCGCCAGGGTGCGGTTCCGGCGCCCTCAGGGCCACCAGGCTGACCTCGCCAGCCTGCCCATCTTCCGCCAGCAGGGCGGTGCCCAGATCCAGCAGATCATCCGCGTCGGCTCCCCAGCCGTGCAGCAGCACCAGGCGCCGCTGCGGTTGGGCCGGTTCCAGCCGGATCGATTGACCATCGTCGTGGGGCAAGTCTTGGGGCCCGTCCTGGGGCAAGTCCTGGGGCAAAAAGTTGGTCATGGCCGCTCGGCAGCTCCTGCTTAGGTTGGCCCCGATTCTGAACTCCGCCGCCATGGCCCCCACGGCCCTTCTGAGCGTGTCCGACAAAGCGGGCCTGGTATCCCTGGCAAGCGGCTTGCTCAGCCATGGCTACCAACTGCTCTCCAGTGGCGGCACCGCCACCGCCCTGGCCGCCGCAGGCCTGCCGGTGACCCGGGTGGCTGATTACACCGGGGCCCCGGAGATCCTGGGGGGTCGGGTGAAGACCCTCCATCCCCGCATCCATGGCGGCATCCTTGCCCGCCGGGACGATGCCGGCCACAGGGCCGACCTGGAGGCCCAGGCGATCACCCCCATCGATGTGGTGGTGGTCAACCTTTATCCCTTCCGCCAGACCGTTGCAGACCCTGCGGTGGATTGGCAGACCGCGATCGAGACCATTGATATCGGTGGGCCGGCGATGGTGCGGGCCGCCGCCAAGAACCATGGCGATGTGGCCGTGCTCACGGACCCCTCCCAGTACCCCTCCTTCCTGGCGGCCCTGGCGGCGGGACGGCTGGATGGGGCCCTGCGGCGCCGTTTGGCCCTGGCGGCCTTCCAGCACACGGCCGCTTACGACGGGGCCATCAGCTCCTGGCTGGCCCAGCGACTGGGCGATGGCGATGGCGATTCCGATGGCGATTCCGGCGCCGATCCGGTCGCCCCGCTGCGGCTCGAACTACCGGTCCAGCAGCGGCTCCGTTATGGGGAGAATCCCCACCAAAGCGCCACCTGGTTTAGTGATCCCCAGGCGGGGTGGGGCGCCGCGCAGCAGCTGCAGGGTAAAGACCTCAGCTACAACAACCTCATCGATCTCGATGCGGCCCTGGCCACGGTTCGAGAATTTGGTTACGGCGAGGGCCCAACGAACCGATCTGCTGGCTCCAGTCCGGCGGCCGTTGTCATCAAGCACACGAACCCCTGCGGCGTCGCCCTGGGCACGGGCGTGGCCGAGGCCCTGCAGCGGGCTCTCGATGCCGATCGCACCTCCGCCTTTGGCGGCATCGTCGCCCTCAATGGCCCGGTTGATGCCGAAGCGGCGGCACTGCTCACCGGCCTGTTCCTCGAATGTGTGGTGGCGCCGCAGTTTTTGCCAGGGGCCCTGGACATCCTGGCCAGCAAGGCCAACCTGCGGGTCCTGAGCTTGCCTGCGGCGGCGGTGGCCGCCGCCCCCCGGCTGCAGCGCCGCTCCGTCCTGGGCGGATTGCTGGAGCAGGAAGCCGACGACCTTGCCAGTGATACCCAGCAATGGAAAGTGGTCAGCGCCCGCCAGCCCAGCGCCCAGGAGTGGGCCGATCTGGATTTCGCCTGGCGGGTGGTGCGCCACGGTCGCTCCAACGCCATCGTGGTGGCCTGCGGCGGACGCACCCTGGGCATCGGTGTCGGCCAGACCAATCGGGTGGGTGCCGCCCGAGCGGCCCTGGAGACGGCCGCAGCCTCGGCCCAGGGGGCCGTGCTCTCCAGTGACGGCTTCTTTCCCTTCGATGACAGCGTGCGCCTGGCGGCCGCCCATGGCATCACCGCGATCATCCAGCCGGGCGGCAGCCTCCGCGATGCCGATTCCATCGCCGCCTGCGACAGCCTCGGCCTGGCCATGGTCATGACCGGTCGCCGGCACTTCCTGCATTGATCTCCCCGGCCCCTGCGCAGTGGGGGTCGGCAGTTGTAGCTTCACATCCCACGCACGCTTACCCAGCAAGATGACTGAACTGATCTCCCCTTCCCTGGCCTACAAACTCAACT
>JBIIJV010000284.1:0-2970 GCA_044233545.1 Cyanobium sp. | reverse complement strand
CTCAGCACCTCCTGACTCCAGGTCATGTCCCCGACCCTGGCCGACCAACTGGATCTGCTGATCCGCGCCCGCACCCCCATCCTTTGGATCCGCACCCTTGAGGAAGAGCGGGTCGTGGTGCTGCTCGAGGAGCTGGCCGAGCGCCTCGGCCAGCGCTTCTTGCTGCGCTGGGACTTCATCAGCGGACTCAGTGGCCCTACGGGCCGCTTGGGCGAGGCGGCCCGCAACCCCGCGGCCGCCTTGGAATTGCTGGCCACCCTGCCACCAGAACCGGGTGCCCTGCTGCTGCTCCAGGATTTCCATCGCTTCAGCGACGATGCCGGCATTTGCCGGAGACTGCGCAATCTGGCCTCCGAGTTGCCCCGCACCCCCCACACCCTCGTCATCACGGCCCCCGATTGGCAGGTCCCTGCGGAACTGGAGGACGGCGTCACCCGAGTTGATCTGCCCCTGCCTGATGCCGATGAGCTGGGCCGACTGCTGGGCAACATCGCCCGCGCCAGTGGCGAACCGTTGGATCCGGCCGTGCTGGAGGAACTCACTGCCGCCTGCCATGGCCTCAGTGAACAAAGGGTGAGGCAACTGGCGGCCCGGGCCTTGGCTCGGCGGGGCCGGTTGGGCCCAGAGGATCTGGCGGAAGTGCTGGAAGAAAAACGGCTCGCCATCGCCCGCAGCGAGCTCCTGGAGTACTGCCCGGCCGAAGCCAGCCCTGCCGATATCGGCGGTCTCGAAGGGCTCAAGCATTGGCTCGCCCAACGGCACCGCGCCTTCAGTGAGGAAGCCCGCCGCTATGGACTGCCCTTGCCCCGGGGCGTCTTGCTGGTGGGTCCCCAAGGCACTGGCAAATCCCTTACCGCCAAGGCCATCGCCCACAGCTGGAATATGCCCTTGCTGCGCCTCGATGTGGGACGCCTGTTTGCCGGGCTAGTGGGGGCCAGTGAAGCGCGCACCAGGGACATGATTCAACGGGCCGAGGCCATGGCCCCCTGCGTGCTCTGGATCGATGAGATTGACAAGGGTTTTGGCGGTGATGGCCGCAGCGACGGTGGCACCAGCCAGAGGGTGCTGGCCAGCCTGCTCACCTGGATGAGCGAAAAAACCAGTGCGGTGTTCGTGGTAGCCACCGCCAATGCCGTCGAACGGCTGCCCCCCGAACTGCTGCGCAAGGGTCGCTTTGACGAGATTTTCCTGCTGGAGCTGCCAGATGCCAAGGAAAGGCGGGCGATTCTCGATCTGCAGCTGCGCCGCCGCCGGCCCCTGCATGCCTTGCCCCTGGAGGTGCTGATCGATCGGACCGAAGGCTTTTCAGGTGCCGAACTGGAGCAGACCGTGATCGAAGCCATGCACCTGGCCTTCGGAGACCATCGCGAGATTGTCGAAGCCGATCTGATCACAGCGGCCTCCCAGGTGGTGCCCCTGTCACGCACCGCCCGCGAACAGCTGGAAGCCCTGCGCCAATGGGCCAGCAGCGGCCGGGCCCGCTCCGCGGCGGCTCCACCCACCGCCGCCGCGACCTAGCCCCTCCATGTAACGGGGCTTGAAGAAGTCCCACGCCAGGTAACAACAACCTGGCCCAGGCCAGCTGTCAGCGGCCAACACCCGTAGGGTCTGGCCAGTGCACCGACCTTGCCGTGACCCCCACCCCTGGACCCGAAAGCCGCTCCGCCCTGATGCCCCAACTGGCGGTGGCCTGTCTAGGTGCCGGGGTGGTCACCAGCTTGGCGGTCGCCCAAGGCCAAAGCCCGATGACGGCCCTGACCATCACCCTGTTTTCGGCCCTCGCCGCGGTGGGCGTCGGCCAGGTGCTCTGAGGAGCACGGCCTTTGCCCTACCCCGCCTCTTCAGGGCCTGAGCAACTGCGCAGCCAGATGCCGGCCCTGGCGAACAAGGTTTATTTCAACTACGGGGGACAGGGTCCCCTGCCCACCCCCTCCCTAGTCGCCATTCAGCAGTCCTGGGGAACCATCCAGGAGCTGGGTCCCTTCAGTGAGGCGGTCTTCCCCTACGCCAGCCGCACCATCACTGAACTGCGCCAGCGTCTCGCCCCATGGCTGGGGGTGCCTCCACAACGACTGGCCTTCACCGAAAACGTCAGTTCCGGCTGTGTTCTACCCCTCTGGGGATTGCCTTGGCAGCAGGGCGACCAGTTGCTGATCAGCGATGCCGAGCATCCCGGCGTCGTGGCCGCCTGCCGTGAACTGGCCCATCGCCATGGCATGGAGCTGGCCGGCTTCCCCGTCCAGGATCTGCTGGCTGATGCGGCCGGCACCAAGGCAGCGGTGTTGCACCGCCTTGAAGCCGCCCTTACCCCCCACACCCGACTGGTTGTCCTCTCCCATCTGCTCTGGAACACCGGCCAGGTGATGCCGATTCCGGAGGTGGCGACGCTGCTGCAATCGCGTCAACCCCGGCCCTGGCTGCTGGTGGATGCGGCCCAGTCCTTTGGCAGCCTGCCCATGGAGGGTGCGGCTGATGCGGCCGATATCTACGCCTGTACGGGCCATAAATGGTGTTGTGGACCGGAGGGACTCGGAGTGGTGGCCGTCTCCGAGCGACTGTTGGCCGAAGGACGCCCCACCCTGATCGGCTGGCGCAGTTTGAGCCAGGAAACCCAGGCTGGCAGTGGGGTCCACGCCGATGCCCGTCGCTTTGAGGTGGCGACATCCTGCCTGCCCCTGTTCGCCGGTCTGCAGTGCTCGCTGCAGCTCTTGGAAGAGCAAGGTTCGGCTGAAGATCGGCTGGCCCTGATTAGGGAGCGCAGTCTTCAACTCTGGCAAGGTCTCGAGGCCAGTCCCCATTGGCAACCCCTGCTCCAGGTTGCGCCGCCGGCCGGACTGGTGAGCTTTACGGGGCGGGGCATCAGCCGGGCAGCTAGCCAAGCAAGCAACCGCGCCATGGTCACTACCCTGGGCCAAAAGGGAATCTGGCTGCGCAGCTTGGAGGACCCCGCCTGCCTGAGGGCCTGCACCC
>JBIIJV010000283.1:0-2980 GCA_044233545.1 Cyanobium sp. | reverse complement strand
TTCCGTTATTATAGAAATAAAAATTGCCTTGTTCACCGCTTTCTAATGTTGTGCGTATAGCCTCGTTGACTCGGTTACCCTGTAACCCAAGATAGCGCCGTATGTTTCTTTCCAGCAACCTATCGCCATGTCGGGAAATAAGCTCGGCAATCTCTGTAACTGAGACCCGTCCTACCAAGATCCGACTAAAGTCCATGTCTTCAACTATTGCCTTGCCGCTAAGACGTAGCGAATCCGTAACTGGCTTCGAGGCCTGTAGGATCTTTACCAGAGACGCATGGTTGACATGCTCCCACGAAACTTGGTCGCCAAATGATGCCCTGGCGATCGCCTCATCGGCCGCAGTATTCCACTTGATGCCATTATTGCAGGCAATAGCTCTAACTTGTGGGATAAATCCATCTCGGATCAAGCTTCTCGCCTCCTCAACTTTTGCCAACAGGCGTGGGTTGATATGCTGAAGCTGGGCAGCAGGGTCGAATAGGAGTTTTATGGCGCGAATCAGGCTGTCAATCCCTGTTTCAGGAAAATTAGAATCGCGGCCTTGGTCTTTATGCTTATACTTGGCCTGAAAGAGACTGACTACAAATTCTCCATCATACTCCTCGGAAATGTGTATCGCATCTACTCCAAAATCGCCCCCGCCTTCCGTTAGGCAGTCGAATGTCTCATCAAATTCTAAGTCAAGAACCGTTTTTACGCAGAGGTAGACAAACGCCAGTGACTTCAGCCTTTGTGGTTCTTCAATCCGTAGCTGCTCGAAAGCGGGCTGTCTTATGTCATTGACAATGGATGTCAATCGCTGATCAATTATTGATGCTTCAATATTCATTGCTCTCAATAGGAATTAGCTCGGTCTGTCTGCAGATTATAGCCATGACCTGCAGCTACCGGCACCTCCAATCTCACCTCGGCCAAGCGCGCATCCGATCGATACTGAACCAAAGTCAGAGCATCCTGATGGCGCAGCAACTGACCATCTCGAAAGACAAGCGTATAGCGCTGCGGTTGATTGCGGGAAGAATGGGCGTGCAGAAATTGGGCGGACATGGCGATGTTTGTAGTTTGGAAAAGAAAGCAAATGTAATTTTTAAAATGCAGTGGCCAGCGCCTCCCCTGGAATGAACAGATCGGCTTCGCCGATGTTCTGCAGCAGCCCAAGCGTTTTGTGGCGATTGAGATTTTTGAGGTAGCCCTCGTGCATGCGCCAGGTCAGCCCTTCGGGCAAAACGTCATTGGCGAGCAGGGTGAGGCGGAGGGCCTGGGTGCGGGAGGCGATGGCCATGGGTTGATAAGAGGTGAAGCCAACATAGCGCTTATATCCCATCGGTCAAACGTTCTTTGCCAATGTCCCCTCGCTGGCTGCGCCTAACTTCGTGATTGGGCATCCAGATTCCCCCGATGTGCGAACTGCTGGCCCTCAGCGCCAACACCCCCACCGATCTGCGCTTCTCCTTCCATGGCCTGCGGCTGCGGGGCGGCTCCACCGGTGATCACGCCGATGGTTGGGGCCTGGCCAGCTACGACATCGACGGCCTCGGGGTGCGGATTTATCGGGAGGATGCCGCCGCTGCCTTTTCACCGATCGCCGCCGCCGTGGCCGAGCTGGATCTGCGGGCCCACTGCTCGATGGCCCACATCCGCAAAGCGACCAAAGGCGTTGTGGCCCTGGAAAACTGCCATCCCTTCCATCGCCACTGGCAAGGGCGCGAATGGGTCTTTGCCCACAACGGCGACCTCCACAACCCCTTGCCCCTGACGGGTCAGCATCAGCCCATCGGCGATACCGACAGCGAAGCCGCTTTTTGCTGGATCCTTGAGCAACTGGAATCCCGCCAAATCGCCACTGATGACGAAGCTGGTCTCTTTGCAGCGCTGCTGGCCTGCTCCCACCTTTTGGCCAGGGGCGGCATTTTCAATTGCCTGCTCAGCAACGGCAACTGGCTTTATGCCTACGCCGGCACCCGGTTGCACTGGCTCACCCGCAGGGCGCCCTTTGGGCGGGCGCGGCTGGCCGATGACGACCTCAGCGTCGATTTCGCCGCCGTCACCAACCCCACCGATGTGGTCACGATCGTCTGCACCGAGCCCCTGACCGCTGACGAACCCTGGCAACCGTTGCAAGTGGGCCAAGGCATCCTGCTTAAAGCTGGCGAGATCGTCCAGGGCTTGTAGGCGCAAGCCACCGCCGCAAACCGTCGGGTTGGTTTTTCAGCACATCAAGGGCCCCAACCCCAAGATCCTTTAGATTGTCCACAGATTTAAAACCTGCTGTTCCGCCCGGTTTTCATGACCCCCCGCCCCGGTCAATTCGTCCTTCTGGACGAAAATCCCGACAGCCACTTCCAGGTGATCAACGTCGACGCCGAGAAGGGCAGCTGCTGGGTGCGTCGTTGGCCCATCGCCCGCAACGGCTCACCCCCCTTCTGCATTGATATCTCCAGAGTCAAGGCCCTCGACCTGGTGGCAGCCTGAGTTTGCTACTTAAGCCACACCACGCTGCAGCCGCCGCCGCCATCGCCCGGCTCCGCATCAACCACCCGCTCCACGTAGGGCACCCCCTCCAGCCACTCCCTCAGGCCCCGCTTCAGCTTGCCGGTGCCATGGCCATGGATCACCCAAACCGGCCCTGAGGCGGCCCTGAGGATTTCTTCCACGGCCGCTTCGGCTTCATGCACCCGTAAACCACGCACATCCACCGTGTTACGGGTCGTGCGCACCTGGGCGCCCTGACCGGCCAGGGCCGTGCCGCCCCGCACCCGCACCTGGGGCGGCTCCGGCGGAGCTGGCTTTTCGCCATTGAGACCCTCAATCGCCTCCAGCGGCACCGTGCTGCGCAGCACCCCACAGCGCACGGTCAGCTCCTGGCCGTTGTCGGAGAGGGCCAACACCTCGGCCGCCTTGCCCAAGGCCAGTAGCCGCACCCGTTCCCCCAGCTGGGGCCGCCAGCCCCCATGCTGGCGCTTCTCGATCGGGGGTC
>JBIIJV010000282.1:0-3037 GCA_044233545.1 Cyanobium sp. | reverse complement strand
CCCCGTTCGGTCGATACCCAAGTGCTCACCCTGCGACGCAAGCTTGAGCAGGCCGGATTGGGAGAAGGGGGTGGCATCGAAACCATGCGCCAACAGGGTTATCGCTTTAGCCTCGACACCCTTCCTGATCCAACAGACCTGCCTCCTAACGTTCAGATCTCACTGGCGCCGGCCATGGCTGGTCAAGCCGATCCTCCCCCCCTCCGTTACTAGGGAATGACAGGGTGAGGTAAGACAAACAAAGCCAGGCTTTCAATCAACAACAATAATCCACTAAACACAGCCAATAACTGATATGTCCAAGGGGGCGTCAGTCGCTGAACCTCCCCTACATCCAAGCCCGTTGCTGCCGAGAACCGGGCCAGAAAGTCTTCGAAATTGGCAATTCGCTGGGGTAAAAGCCAAGACTTACTTTTGCCGTCAGCATCCGGGATCGTGCTCACATAGAACACCCTTCCCCCTTGGCTAGTGGCTACAGAATTGAGGGCTTTAATATCGCCCCAGGCAAGACTCCAGCCTCGACGTAGAAGCCAATGGCACCAAGCCGGATGGCCCACCCGCACTCCAGATACAGCGATTTCAACCTGCTCACTGGTAGCCGCCAACACCAGCAAGAAGCCAAGCAACACGGCAGTCCCTACTGGCCACCGCCACTGGATTGGTGCCAGCAGAGGCAAAGGCAACACCAAAGCGCCATAGAGGCCGAGCAGGCCATAACGAATCAGGGGTGCCATCGGGTAATGATGCACACCGGCGTCGGACTGCATCTGCTTCATCGGTCCTGATCAGAACCGGGGAGAGGTTCGATCTCAGCAGCTGGTTGATAGATGCCGCCAAACACCTCCTGCTCACGACCCTTCCAGAACGGACCCAGACGCATCAGATCGGCATGGGCATCGGCAAGCGTCGCCACATATTCCTCGGGCGTCATGGAATCCCGCTGCTCTTTAATCTTGACCAGGCGTAAAAGATGCCACATCCAGGGCTTACCAAGCTGGCCTCTGGCCTCCAGATACTTGGCCAGATCAGCGGAGCTGGGCAAGGGAGCTGAACTCATGGGCTGGAATTCCTCAAGACCCAGGCTATGGGGCCAGGGGCTTGGTCGTGGCCAGGGTCTCGTACAGGTCAGGGCGGAGATCCTCCAGATAGCTGGTTCCCAAAGGATGGGTCGGGCCGTAATCAGCCAGGAGGCAGTCGGCAACTAGGAGGGTGGGCTCCGACCTGGCGGCACAAAGAATATCTCCGTGGGGACCGCAGATAATGCTGTTGCCCAGGTAGTAGGCCTTCACGCTGCCCCGGGACTGATTCGTCACCACAACGGTTGGCATAGGCCACAAAACAATGGTTTTGGAAAGCATGGGCCGGAATCAAGGTGCGGGAGACATCGGGGTAGGGGCGGTCCGTGCGTTCACCATTGCTGAGCTGGGCCCAGGCATCAGCTGCGGTGGGAATCACCAGAAGTTTGGCCCCTCGTAAGGCCAAAAGGCGGCTGAGTTCCGGGAATTCGGCTTCATAACAATTCAACAATCCCACGGGCACACCGTGAACCTGCTGTACGGTCCAAGCTGGGCCCTCCTCTGGCTGGAGATAACCGGGGGTCCAACAACGTTTTTCGTCCGGCCCCCACAGATGGGTTTTGCGGTAATTACGCAACAGAGAGCCATCGGCATCGAACAGGGCAATGGCGTCATAAAAACGTTCGACGCCGCCGACTGTGGCCCGTTCCGGATAGGGACAGCAAACCGCCAAACCATGGCTAAGAGCGGCGGCGGCCACTCTGATCAGGCTGGAACCGTCCACAGACTCAGCCAAGCTGCTGATCGCATCAGGGGTGAGCAGATAGCCGCTGAGATAGAGCTCGGGGAAAACAAGCAGCTGAACTGCCTGGGCAGCCGCAAGGCCACAGACAACTTCCAGACGGGCCAGGTTTTCGAGAACCGCCGCTTCACTGCCCGCCTGGCCGGGACCTTGCCAGAGCGCCAGGCGAATTCCCAAGCCTGGCTCGGGGGGAGTGGCACGCAGAAAAGCCTGGATGCGATATTGCAAATTCACGCAGAAATTGGCATGAATGAACAGGGCGAACAGCGGCCGATAGCCACTAGCTCGACGATACTATAGATACAAATCAAACCGATCCATGGTAGCCCAAAACCGATCCAAATACATTGGCGTCCATAGCGGACTCAGCAATAAACTGAGCACTATAAATTTGCCGATGGAAATCCTGCGTCACGAACTTGCAGATCATGGTGTTGATGCTGAATTAGCCTATGATATCATTCACGAGCATTTAATGCTTGATGGCAATTCAAGGCTAAATTTAGCAACTTTTGTCAGCACTTGGATGGAGCCTCAGGCAAGGCGCTTAATGGAAGAATGCGCCGATAAAAATATGATTGATAAAGATGAGTATCCCCAGACAGCTGAAATTGAAGAACGCTGCCTCAAGATCCTTGCCAACCTTTGGCACGCTCCCGATCCGGATGCGGCCATCGGTACTTCCACCACCGGCTCAAGTGAAGCATGCATGCTGGCTGGGCTGGTCATGCGTTGGCATTGGCGCAAACAGCGAGGCTCCCAAGGCAAAGATACGAATCGGCCTAATCTTGTCATGGGTTCGAATACCCAGATTTGCTGGGAAAAATTCTGTGTGTATTTCGATGTTGAACGCCGACTCGTACCGATCAAACCCGATCGACTCCAATTGAGTGCCAGCGAAGCTGTTGCCCTTTGCGATGAACATACGATCGGTGTCATCGGCATACTTGGCAGCAATTTTGATGGTAGTTACGAACCGATTGAAGAGCTACAGCAACGCCTGGATGGTCTCCAAGAGCACAGTGGCCTCAACATTCCCATACATGTTGATGGAGCCTCCGGCGCCTTTGTGGCTCCATTTAACTCACCGCAATTAATCTGGGATTTTCAGCTCGAAAGAGTGGTTTCCATCAACTGCAGTGGCCATAAATATGGCGGAGTTTTACCTGGTGTTGGCTGGATATTGTGGCGTAACAGCGAGCAACTTCCAGAAGAATTG
>JBIIJV010000281.1:0-3039 GCA_044233545.1 Cyanobium sp. | reverse complement strand
GCGTGCAAGGTGGACACCTCGCCGGACTTCGCCGCCTCGCCGCTCAGGCCGGTGATCGCTTCCTCGGTGGCGTGGTCCTCTACGACGGCATCCACTCGCTGCCCATGGGCTCCGTTGCCGGCCGCCCGATCTGGGCCCTGCCGCTTGCCAGTCTTTGGCACAGCCCTCCGCTGCCATGACCCCCAACCCCTACAACGAAGACCACCTGGTTGAGCAGCCCGCCCTGGCCCTGCTGGCCGAACTGGGCTGGCAGATCGCCTGCGGGTTGGAGGAAACCTTCGCGCCGGAGGGCGGCAGCCTCGGCCGCCGGGATCGCCGCGAGGTGGTGTTGCTGCCGCGCCTGCGGGCCGCCCTGGTGCGTCTTAATCCAGGCCAGCCGGCAGAAGCAATCAACGCCGCCATCGAGGAACTCAGCCGCAACCGCTCGGCCATGGGCCCGGTGGCGGCAAACCGGGAGGTCTATTGCCTGCTCAAGGATGGTGTGCTGGTGTCGGTGCCCGACCTCGAACGGGGCGGCCAGAGCAAGGTGCGGCTGCGGGTAATCGATTGGGATCGGCCCATGGAGAACGACTGGCTCGCCGTAACCCAGTTCAAAGTGAAGGGGGTTCTCTACGACTGCCGGCCCGATCTGGTGGGCTTCGTCAACGGCCTGCCGCTGGTGGTGATCGAGTTCAAGCAGCCCGGAGTATCGGCCCGCGTTGCCTTCGACGACAACCTCACCCACTATAAAAGCGCCATCCCGCAGCTGTTCTGGAGCAATGCCTTCCTGATCGCCTCCAATGGCACCGCAGTCGCATCGGCTCCCTCAGCGCCGACTGGGAGCGGTTCTTCGAGTGGAAGCGAATCGCCAGTGAAGACGAACCCCGGCGGGTATCGCTGGAGGTGTTGTTGCGCGGCACCTGTCAGCCGCAGCGCCTGCTCGATTACGTCGAGAATTTCACCCTGTTCACTGACAGCAAGGGCGGTTTGGTCAAGATCATCGCCCAGAATCACCAGGTGCTCGGCGTCAACAACGCCATCGCCGCCACCCTGGAAGCCCGG
The DNA here is from genome assembly GCA_044233545.1 of Cyanobium sp. Classification (GTDB taxonomy): domain Bacteria; phylum Cyanobacteriota; class Cyanobacteriia; order PCC-6307; family Cyanobiaceae; genus Cyanobium. The sequence continues at coordinate 1,998 of JBIIJV010000281.1, read as the reverse complement.
CGCCGGGGCCACGGCCGGGCGGGGGTGTTCTGGCAGACCCAGGGCAGCGGCAAGAGCTATTCGATGGGCTTCTACAGCCAGAAGATCCAGCGCAAGATTCCCGGCGATTGGACCTTCGTGATCGTCACCGATCGCACCGACCTCGACGATCAAATCGCCGACACCTTCAAGGCCGCCGGGGTGGTGTCCCAGGCCGAGGGCGACCACTGCCATGCCGGCAGTGGCACCCAGTTGGCCGAACTGCTGCGCGGCAACCACCGTTATGTGTTCACCCTGATCCAGAAATTCCGCATCCCCGAGCTCGTTTGCGACCGGAGCGATGTGGTGGTGATCACCGATGAGGCCCACCGCAGCCAGTACGACACCCTGGCCCTGAACATGCGCACGGCCCTGCCGCGGGCCCTGTTCACCGCCTTCACCGGCACGCCGTTGATCGATGGCGAGGAGCGCACCCGTGAGGTGTTCGGTGACTACGTCTCGATCTACGACTTCCGCCAGGCTGTGGAAGATGGCGCCACCGTGCCGCTGTTCTACGAGAACCGCACGCCCGAACTACAGCTGGTCAACCCCGATCTCAACGACGATATTTATGCGGCGATTGAGGCGGCCGACCTCGACGGCGAGGAGGAGAAGAAGCTCGAACGGGAGCTGGGCCGGCGGTACCACATCATCACCAGGGACGACCGGCTGGAGACGGTTGCCCGCGACATCGTGCGCCACTTCCTTGGCCGGGGCTTCATGGGCAAGGCGATGGTGATCTCGATCGACAAGGCCACCACCCTGCGGATGTACGACAAGGTGCAGCGCTATTGGCAGCAGGAAACCGAGCGGGTGCGCGCCCTGGTGGAGCAGTTGCCGCCGGATCCAACAGCCCGCTCCAGCGGCGCTGAGGCGGCCGCCTTGCTGGAGCTGGACGACGACCTCGATGCAGCAGCGCAGCTGCGGCGGCAGCTTTACATCCTCACCAGCACCGACATGGCCGTGATCGTCTCGGCCGCCCAGAATGAGATCGCCGACATGGCGGCCCTGGGCCTCGACATCGAACCCCATCGCCGCCGGCTCACCACCTCCGACCCGCCGCTGGATGCGCGTTTCAAGGACCCCACCGATCCGCTGCGGCTGGTGTTCGTTTGCGCCATGTGGCTCACCGGCTTTGATGCGCCCACCTGCTCGACGCTCTACCTCGACAAGCCGATGCGCAACCACACCCTGATGCAGACGATCGCCAGGGCCAATCGCGTCTACCCCGGCAAGCACAGCGGTCTGATCGTCGATTACGCCAATGTGTTTGCCTCCCTGGAGAAGGCGCTGGCCCTTTATGGCGGGCGCAGCGGTGGTGGCTCCAAACCCACCCAGGACAAGTCGGTTCTGGTGGATCAGCTGCGGCAGGTGCTCGATGACGCCATTCGCTTCTGCGCCGAGCATCAGGTGGACATCGCCGCCATTGATGCCACGACCAATGGCATGCAGCGCCTGCAGGCGATCGAGGATGCCGTCGAGGCCCTGATTGCACCTGAGCAGCTGCGCCAGCGGTTCCAGGAGCACCTGCGGTTGGTGCAGATCCTGCAAGCCGCGATCAAGCCCGACCCCGCCGCCCAGGAGTTCGCCAGCAGCGTTGCGGCCCTCAACAGCATCGCCGCTGCCATCCGCCTGAAGCTTCACCCCAACCCGCCGGACATCAGCGCCGTGATGGGCCAGATCGGCCAGGTGCTCGATCATTCGATCACCGGCATCGCCATCCGCGATCAGGGCCCGCCCAGTATCGATCTCTCCACGATCGACTTCGAGGCGCTGGCGAGAAAGTTCCAGCAGAAAAAGCACAAGAAAACCGAGCTGGAGGAGCTCAAGGCCCTGATCGCTGCCCAGCTAGCCCGCCTGGTGCAGCTCAACCCCACCCGCACCAACTACCTTGACAAGTTCGAGACCTTGATCGCCAGCTACAACGCCGGCAGCCGCAGCGTCGAGGAGGTCTAGAAGCAGCTGTTACAGCTCAGCCAG